>NZ_JBNYXS010000012.1:0-161914 GCF_051380775.1 Janthinobacterium pasteuri
ACCTGCCGAATTATCTGGGGTGGCGCTGGATACTCGACGCCGGACGCATCCGCTCCCCAGAAACATTGTTGAAGGCAACCATGGGAGAGTTCCCACACCTTACGGTGACATAGCCAATAAAAACGCTCGAAGATCAACGGCAGGCGGGCCGGCGCAACGCCGCAGCCCGTGTCGATGAACAGCTGCCTGTGCATGGGGCGGACGCCGTCGATGATGATGCGCACGCGGCCCTTGCCGGCCCGCTGGATGGCTTTCAGCGCATTTCTCAGCAGGTTCAGCAGGATCACCACGCACAGTTCATCCTGGCCAGCGAACTGGAAGTCGGCGCGCACATCCACCGTGACGCTGGCCCGCTGCAGCTTGCCGTTAAACGAGTAGCGCCTGAGCACGGCGTTCACCATCGCCAGCATCGAGAGCGATTGGCTGGGCTGCAGGTTGCGGTTCACGGCACTGGCGCTCAGCAGGAATAAATCGATCATGTGCTGCATGTGGCGCACTTCGAACTGGATACGCGACAGGGCATCCTGCAGCGGCGTGCGCAGTTCGTGCGCCACGGAACCGAGCCCGGCCGCCATGCCCGTCAGCCGTTCCCGTTCCAGTACCTTGCTGCCCACTTTCACCATGGACAGCGCGGCGATGGTGAACCAGTGCACGGGCAATTGCTGCAGCACTTCACGCTGCAGCAGGTAGGCGCCTTCCCCTTGCAGGATGACGGCCAGGCAGGCGGCGCCCGTGCCGATCAGGTAGGCGCCGCAGGCCAGTCCCGTTTCGAAATGAAACAGCACCACCAGGCCGATCAGCAGCGATTGGCTCCAGATGCCCACGCCCGTCAGGCGCAGGGTCAGGTTTTCATAAGACTGCGGAAAAAGAATTGCCACAGCAGGTAGTACAGCGGCATTGCCACCGTGCCCACGGCAGCCAGCATGGTGACGCGGCTGGAACTGCTGGACATTGCCGAGCGCAGCGACTGCGTGGTGGTGGTCGACGAGTCCCATTCGCTGTGCACGCATGGCCCGCAAAGCGCGGGCCTGGTGGAAGCCTGGGGCCTGGGACACCGCGTGCATTTCCGCATGGCGTCGCAGGCCAAGGCCTTCGCGGGACGCGCCGGTTTCATCGGTTGTTCCCGCCGCTTCAAGGGATATTTCTTGTCCGAATCGCGTCCTGCCATCTTCAGCTCCTGCCTGCTGGCCCACGAGCTGGCCTGGCTGGACGCAGCGCTCGATTTCATCATGGCCGCCGATGGGCGTCGCGCCACTTTACAGCGCCACACGCTGCAGGTGCGCGAGGGATTGAGCGCGCTCGGCTACAACGTCAGCGACGGCACGGAACAGATCGTGGCGCTGGAACGGCAGGGCATTTATGGTGCCATGTTCTGTGCACCGGCAACGGCGAAGAACCGCGCCCTCGTGCGCCTGACACTCAACGCGGCGCTTGGGCAAGCTGGCGCTCGTGTCAGCCTGCCAGCCGGCCCAGGATGGCCGATAGCGCTGCCAGCTGCTCTGCCGGTGCATCTTGCAGCAATTCGCGGCCCACCGCATGCGCGGTGGCGCTGGCATGTTCCAGCAATTGCTGGCCGGCGGCAGTCAGCACGGCATAGCCGACGCGCGCATCGCGCACATCGGCCTGGCGCGCCACCAGGCCGATTTTTTCCAGCGGCATCAAGGAGCGCGTGACGCCCGAGGCCGTCAGCGCCAGGCGTTCTGCCAGGTCGATGCGGCGCAGGCGCGCACCAGGTGCACGCTGCAGCTGATACAGCAATTGATAGTCGCTGAAGCTCAGGCCATGCACATTGCCCAGCGCGCTGTCGAAGCGGCGCACGATGAGTGCCTGGGCGCGCGCCAGGCGCAAGAAAAAGTCCAGCGCGCCATCGCTGTCCGGCGACGGGGGAGTGTGATCGTTCATGGCTGCCATTGTATTCGCTGCGAAGTGCTTGAGTGCGCAAGTGTAAAGCAATACCGCTCAATACAGTGGCTTCCCCTGTGCCAGCCACTGTGCACGGTGCAGGGCCAGCAGGGCGGCCAGCTCGGCGTCCGCATCGAAGGCGGGGTCGTCGGGCAGCCTGACGGTGTCGATGATTGCGCAGGAAATGGCCGCCGCTGCATCGCGCCACGGTTGCCTGTCATGTCTTGTCCATGCTGTATTTAGTATCGTTTGTTCACCTCTTTTCTGCTCCGGCGATGCGCGGGATGGCGGTGAAGAGTGCCGCCGCCAGGGCTGCCGCCAGCAGCAGGGCGCCGCCGCCGCAGAACAGTTCAGCCACGCTCAGGTGGCGTAGCAGCGCGCCCGTGGCCGCCGCCGACAGGGGCGCCAGTCCCAGGAAGATGCCCATGAACAGGGCCATGGTCCGGCCCAGCATGGCGGGCGCCACGCGCCGCTGTATCCACGTAAAGATGGCGACCTGCAAGTAGCCGCCCAGCATGCCTGTGACGGCCAGCAAGGTTGCGCCTTGCCAGGCTGTGCTGATTTGTCCCAGTACCATCAACAGGCAGCCCACGATGGCGTCGACGAGCAGCAAGGTGGCGCCGAAACGCCGGCGCAGCCAGGCGCCGCCCAGGCTCGATGCCAGCATGCCGGCCAGGGTGCCGGCGCCGTGCGCGCCCATCAGCAGTCCCAGCGCCGCGGCACCGTGCAGGCGTTCGCTGGCCAGCACGGGCAAGGCCACTTGCAGCGGTCCCATGACGAAGAAGGCCACCACCGCCCAGTAGGCATAGCAGCTGCGCAAGGGAATGTCGCGCCACACCATGGCCAGGCCCGCCGCCGTGTCGCGCCACATGCCTTGCGCCGCGCCGGCCGCTGGCAGTGGCCGCAGGCTGACTTGCCGCAAGGTCCAGGCGGAGAACAGAAACGTCAACGCATCGATGGCAAAGGCGGCGGCCAGCGCGGCCATGCCCGTTTGCTGCGCGCCAGCGTGAGCGCCGAGCACCAGCGCCGCCAGCAGGGGGCCGGCCAGCAAGGACAACTGGCGCGCGCCCATCTGCAAGCCATTGGCTTTTTGCAACGATTGCAGCGGCACGGCCTGCGCCAGCATGGCCGTGCCGGCCGGGATGCCAAACGCGGACGCGATGCCCAGCGCCAGCGCGGCCGCATACGCGAGCGCCAGGCTGGCGTGGTCCAGCAACAGCAGTGCTGCCAGCAACAGCAGGATGGCGGCGTTCGCATATTTGCTCAGCAGTATCACGCGCCGGGGTGAATAGCGGTCGGCGACGGTACCGCCCAACAAAATGAGCACGGCGCGCGGGGCGCCCATCAGGGCCACGGCGAAGCCCAGGCTGAGGCTATCGCCGGTCAGGCCCAGCACCAGCCAGGGCAGGGCCAGCATGCTGAACTGGTCGCCCAGCATGGAGACCAGGCCGCCGCCCAGCAGCCAGCGGAAGTTGCTATTGCGTAGCAAAGGAGTGTCTATAGCGCTTGGCATGGTCGTCTTGTCCGTGTTTGAAAAATTGCATAGTAATTGATATAAGCTTGAGTAGTCAAGTATATTGCCATTTATTGTGGCAGCGGCAGCGGGCACCGCGTGGCGCGCCGACGCTTGCGCTATCATGGCGGCCATGACTGATACCACTACCCCTACCCTGTACGAGACCATCGGCGGCGCCCCCGTGCTGCGTGAAATGGTCGACCGTTTTTATGATCTGATGGAACTCGAGCCCGAGTTCGCCGGCATCCGCGTCATGCATCCGCCGTCCACGGACGGTTCGCGCGACAAGCTGTATTTCTTCCTGACGGGCTGGATGGGTGGGCCGGATTTGTATATCGAGAAATTCGGCCACCCGCGCCTGCGCGCGCGGCACTTGCCCTACGCCATCGGCACCAGCGAGCGCGACCAGTGGCTGCGTGCCATGGCCTGGGCCATGGAAGACACGGGCATCGAAGAGTCCCTGCGCGTGCGCCTGATGGAATCGTTCTATCAGACAGCCGACTGGATGCGCAACAAACCTGACTGATCCCATGAACCCAATCGAGTTTTACAGCCTGCTGGGCGCCGCCGCCGTCGCCATCGTCCTGTTGATCTTGCTGCTGTTGCGTCCGCGTGGCGCGGCCGGCGATGGCGCCACCACGCTGGCGCTGGTGCAGCAGCACCAGCAGCAAAGCCTGGAACGCATCGACCGCGTCGAACGTGAAGTGCGGCTGCAGTTGCAGGCATCGGCACAGGCGACGCGGCAGGACCTGGCCGCCGGCCTGGCGCAATTCCAGGCGGCAACACTGCAACAGCTCGACAGCCTGCGCATGCAAATGCAGGCGCAGGGGAAAGTCGGGCGCGAAGAGCAGGCGCAAAGCCTGGCGCGCTTTGCCGAGAGCACGAATCAAACCCTGGCTAAACTGATTGAATCGAATGCGCAGCGCATGCTGGAAGTGCGCGCCACGCTGGAAAGCAAGATACATGAGCTTCAGGTGGACAATGGCAGGCGGTTGGAAGAGATGCGTCAAAATATGGCCACCGGCTTGGCGCAGTTCCAGGCAGCCACCCTGCAACAGCTCGACAGCCTACGCGTGGAGATGAAGGCTCAGGCGCAGAGTGGGCGCGAAGAGCAGGCGCAAAGCCTGGCGCGCTTTGCCGAGAGCACGAATCAAACCCTGGCCCAGCTGACGGAATCGAATGCGCAGCGCATGCTGGAAGTGCGCGCTACGCTGGAGAACAAGATCCGCGACTTGCAGGCTGACAATGGCGCGCGCCTGGAAGAGATGCGCAAGACGGTCGATGAAAAACTGCACGCTACCCTGGAAACGCGGCTTTCCGCCTCGTTCCAGCAAGTGTCGGAGCGGCTGGAAAAAGTCCACCAGGGCCTGGGCGAGATGCAACAGCTGGCGCTGGGTGTGGGTGACCTGAAGCGGGTGCTTACTAATGTGAAGACGCGCGGCACCTGGGGTGAAGTGCAGCTGGAAATGCTGCTGGAGCAGGTACTCACTGTCGACCAGTACGCAAAGAACGTGGAAACGGTGCCGGGCAGCGGCGCGCGCGTGGAATTCGCCCTGAAACTGCCGGGCCTCGCCGACGGCGGGCCGCCCGTGTGGATGCCTATCGATGCAAAGTTTCCCAAGGAACAGTACGAACGCCTGGTCGAAGCGGCCGAGCGGGCCGATGCCGACGGCGTGGCCCTGGCCGGCCGCGAGCTGGAGCGTGCCGTACGGGGCGAGGCGAAAACCATCGCCGAGAAATACCTGGCGCCGCCGCAGACCACGGATTTCGCCATCCTGTTCCTGCCCACGGAAGGCCTGTATGCGGAAGTGCTGCGCCGCCCTGGACTGGCCGACGAATTGCAGCGCGTGCACCGCGTCAGCATCGCCGGGCCATCCACCCTGACCGCCTTGCTCAACAGCTTGCAGATGGGTTTCCGCACGCTGGCGCTGGAAAAGCGCTCGTCGGAAGTATGGCAGGTACTGGGCGCCGTCAAGACGGAATTTGGCAAGTTTGGCGATGTGCTGTCGCAAACCCGGCTGACCCTGGAAAAGGCGGCAAAGAATATCGAAAGCGCGGAAGTGCGCAGCCGGCAGATGGCGCGCAAATTGAAATCCGTGGAAGCCTTGCCGGGCGAGACAGCGGCCTTGCTGCTGGGCGTGGCGGACGCGGGCTCGTCCGCCGAGGCGGACGGCGAATAGCGCCGTTGGCGTTCAGGCCGCTACTGGCCGGTGGCGCCGCGAAGCACGGGCCAGCAGCGCCAGTCCCGCCAGCAGCATGGCCCAGGTGTGCGGTTCCGGCACGGCCGGCAGGATGGACAGGTCAGTGGACGGCAGCGTCGGCAGCGTCGGCAGGGTCACGGTGGGCGGCACGATGATGCTGCTGCCCGTCGAGCCAGGCGGCAAGCCATTCCCGCCTCCGCCTCCGCCTCCGCCGCCGCCCATGCCGGCCGGCGGCGTGATGCCACCAGCGGTACGCACATAATCGAAGGGCAGGAAAGGAATGCTGGCCACGGCCGGCGGTATGACGCCGCCCGTGAAGGAACCGCCGCGCAAGGCGTCGGGATTATCGAGCACGGGCGCGCCTGCTGCTTCCGGGGCGGCGGGCGCGGCGGCAGCGGGAGCGGGAGCGGGAGCGGCGCCACCGGGAGCGGCACTGGCTGCCGGCGGCGCTGACGCTGACACCTGCGTAATGCGGCTGACATTGCGGCAGATCGTCGGCACGAGGATGCATTGTCCCTGCACACAATAGACGAGTCCCCTTTCCTGCATCTGCTCGCTCCAGCCCGAGCGCGTGACATTACGGCAAACGCGGCCCGGCCCGAAATGCATGTCGCTGATGCGCGCATCGTAGTTGCCCTTGCCGCGGATGGCGTCGCGGCTGATCACGACGATTTCATCGTACTGTCGCGCGCGCATGCGCGTCTTCAATTCTTCGCGCACCTGCGGCGCGATGTCCGGGTACCTGTCCACGGCTGCCACCACATCGCCCATGAACGGGTCGGCACCGGGACGGTTCCAGCTGCACTGCTCCAGCACGTCTGCCCGTGGGGCCCCTTTGGCATAGGCGGGCAGCGGCACCAGGGACAACATGCCAAGCAGACAAGCCGCTCCCAGCATGCAGGCGCCGGCGATCCATGAGCTGTGTTTCATTGATAGTTTCCTCTTGAAAACAATATAAAAATTATATTTTGTGTGATTAAGAGGTTATCACCGAAGAAACTGTAGTATCAACAAATAAATAAAATAATTACAATTTATGTTGTGTTTATTTACACGTCATTTAAAGAAATAATTAATATTTTTGTCTTGATAGGCGAAGGCTTAAAGCGCAGGTCAATTCATTGCGAAGGGGCAATGAGAGCGGCCCGCGCTTGGCGGGCCGTCGTGGTGCTAGGGAAAGGATGTTGAGCGAGTTGGCGCCGCAGCGCCGATCGCATGTCGTGCTAGAAAGTATCCCGGCAGGCAGGTGCGGCGAAGCGGGGATAGCCGATGGCGGGCAGTTTGTGCAGCCACTTGCGCATCAAGGCGCGCGCGCCTTGTGCATCGTGCTGCCGCCCCTGCTGTAAATCTGCGGCGAGCGTGTCGAGCTCCGCGCAGATGGATTGTTTGCCGGCCTGGGCCGCCAGCAGGGCGGCCAGCAGTTCCGGCAGCACGTCCGCCGCCGGCGCCGCCTGGCGCGTGGCGCGGTAGTGCTGCCAGTAGCGCTCGGCAGTGTCCGCATCAAAGCTGGGGACGAAACCGAACGTGGCGTCATCGCGGTGCAAGCGGTAGACAGTGGGAAAGTAATGCGGGCCCGTCAGTTCGCCAGGGAACAGGTCGCGCCGCAGGACGTCGATGGCCAGCGATCCGTTGCGCTCCACGCGCACGGGACTGGGCGAATCGTACTGGTCCACGCTCACCATGGCTGGTGAGTTGCCTTGCATTAAGATGATTTTCTGCGTGTAATGGCGCCCGCCCAGGTGGCCGCACAGGGCCACAAAGCTATCGTTGATGGCAGTGACGGCCGCAACGTCGCCGCAGTCGGGCCGCAAGCGCGTGTTTTCCTGCCACACGAGCGCCTGGTCGCTGGTGCGCACGAGGCGGATGCTGCCCACGATTTCGCCGTGCAAGTCACCCTGTGCATCCTCGATGCGCTCGTCGAAGCGCACCGTGTAGCCATTGCTGTGGACTTCGCCGGCGTACGCCGCCATGCCCTGTAGCAGGGCCAGTGCCAGTATCAGCTTCATATCAGTCCATGGAACAGCACGATATCGACCAGGTCGCCGGCTGCCACATGGCCTTGCGCTTCGTGCAGCACGATCATGCAATTGGCTTGCGTCATCGAGCGCAGAATGCCGGAGCCTTGCGCACCCGTCACGCGCACGTGCTGGCGGCCGTCCGCGCCGCGCTCGACGATGCCGCGCTGGTATTCCGTGCGGCCCCGCTTCTTGCGGATAGTCGCTTGTGCCGCCACCTGCAGCAGGGGCAGGCTGGCCGTGTCCGCATCGGCGCCCATCAGGCGCAGCAAGGTCGGGCGCGCGAGGAAATAAAACGCCGCCATCACGGCCACCGGGTTGCCGGGCAGCCCCAGCAGCAAGGCCGAGTCGCCCTCGCTGGCAATCCGGCCAAAGGCCATGGGACGGCCGGGGCGAATATTGATTTGCCAGAAGGCGACGTCACCGAGTCGTGCCAGGATCTCGCGCGTGAAATCGGCCGCGCCGCTGGACACGCCGCCCGAGGTGATGATGACGTCGGCCTTGGCGCAGGCGCCGCGCAGGGCCGCTTCCAGCGCTTGCGGCGCATCCTTGACGATGCCCATGTCGAGCACCTCGCAACCCAGGCGCGTCAACATGCCCAGCAGGGTGTAGCGGTTGCTGTCGTAGATGCAGCCTGCGGCTAGCGGCTCGCCGAGCGAGCGTAATTCGTCGCCGGTGGAAAAGAAAGCCACGCGCAGGCGGCGGCGCACGGGCACCGTGGCGATGCCCAGCGAGGCCAGCAAGCCCAGTTCGGCCGGACCCAGGCGCTTGCCTTGCAGCAGTGCAGGCTGGCCCTGCATCAGGTCTTCTCCCTTGAAACGGCGGTTGTCGCCGGGGCGGATGCAGGCCGGCGCGATGGTGATGTGCTGTTCGCTGGCTTGTTGCACCAGTTCCTGCGGCACCACGCTGTCGCAGCCATCCGGCATGACGGCGCCCGTCATGATGCGCGCGCATTGCCCGCGCTGCACAGCCACCGTGCCGGGACGTCCGGCCAGGATGGTGTCGACCACGGCCAGGGTCAGCGGAACGCTCCCACCGAGGTCGGCCCCATGCAGCGCATAGCCATCCATCGCGGAATTGTCGTGCGCGGGCACGCTGATGGGCGAGATGATGTCGGCGGCAAGGATGCGCTCGAACGCTTGCGGCAGTGGCAATTGCTCGATGTCGGCCACGGGGGCGACGCTGTCGGCCAGAATCGCTTGCGCCATCGGCACGGACAGTCCCTGCGCCTGCAGGGCGGCCAGATCGTCCGGGGTATTGATGTTGCCGAATGCAGTATTGTTCTCGAAGAGCACTTCGGCCAGTTTCAATGGGCCATGCCAGGTGCGCATGCGGCGTTCTCCGGTGGCCAGGTAGGCGTCCAGCTGGGGCAGGGCCGATGTTTTCACCAGGCAAAAGACGGGATGCGGGCGGCGCACCGTCGATCCCGAAGCCGGGTCGGTCTCTTCGGTGACGGCGATGGCCAGGTCGGCATTGTCTTGCGTCAAACCGGCCGCCAGGCGCGTAGCCAGGTCGGGCGGCAGCAGGGGCGAGTCGCAAGGCACGGTGAGCAGGTAGGGGGTGTTGGCGTGCTGCATGCCGCTATGCAAGCCGGCCAGCGGACCCAGCTGGCCTGGCAGCACGTCCGGCCACACGGGCAGGCCAAAGTGCGTGTAATCACCGGCCTCAGCGTGGACACTGATGGCCAGCTGGCCCACTTGCGGCGCCAGGCGCTGCAGCACGTGGCGCGCCAGGGGCTGGCCATGCAGGGGCAGCATGCCCTTGTCGCGCTGGCCCATGCGCGTGCCGAGGCCGCCGGCCAGGATCAGGCCGGTAATGTCGTGTTTGTTGATCATGAGAGGCGAAAATGTGGATGCATACGCCATGGTAGCAGCGGCAGGCGTGTGCCGCGCCCGATTCAGCCGCCGATATACGACATTTCCACTTTCTTTTTACCGTGCTCAAGCGCAGCGCCCGTCAAATCCGTCTGGCTGGTGCGCAACTGCGAATAGCGGTCGCCGCGGCCGCGCCACAGTTGCGCCACGGCAGAGGAAATTTCGGCATCGCTGTGGCCGCCGCGCAGCAGGCTGCGCAAGTCGTGGCCGCTGCTGGCGAATAAACACGTGTAGAGCTTGCCCTCGGTCGATAGGCGGGCGCGGCTGCAGTCGGCGCAGAACGCTTGCGTGACGCTGGAAATGAGGCCGATTTCGCCGCTGCCATCCGCATAGCGCCAGCGCGCCGCCGTCTCGCCCGTGTAGTTGGGGTTGATGGGCAGCAAGGGCATGTGCAAGGCTATGCGCCGCACCACGTCGGCCGAAGGAATGACTTCCTGCAAGTTCCAGCCGTTCGAGGCGCCCACGTCCATGTATTCGATGAAGCGCAAGATGTAGGGCGTGCCCTTGAAGTGGCGCGCCATGGGCACGATTTCCTGTTCGTTCATGCCGGCCTTGACGACCATGTTGATCTTGATGGGCCCCAGGCCTGCCGCATGCGCTGCATCGATGCCGTGTAGCACGTCGGCCACGGCGAAATCGACATCATTCATGCGCTTGAAGGTGGCGTCGTCGAGCGAGTCGAGCGACACGGTGACGCGGTTCAGGCCCGCATCCTTGAGCGCTTGCGCTTTTCTTGCCAGCAGGGAGCCGTTCGTCGTCAGGGTCAGGTCCAGCGGCCGGCCCGATGGCGTACGCAGTGCGGCCAGCATGGCGATGAGCTTTTCGATATTCTTGCGCAGCAGCGGTTCGCCGCCCGTCAGGCGGATCTTTTCCACGCCGTGCGCGACGAACAGGCGCGCGATGCGCGTGATTTCCTCGAACGACAGCAAATCCGTGTGCGGCAGATACACGTGGTTCTTGTCGAACACGTCCTTGGGCATGCAATACACGCAACGGAAATTGCAGCGGTCGGTAATCGAGATGCGCAAGTCGTGCAGGGGCCGGCCCAGGCTGTCGGCCACGTTGCCGCTGGGGCTTTCCAGCCGCGCGGGGATCACCAAAGCCCCATTGCGGGCCTCGGTGAGGTAGATAATCTTGTCAGCCATGAAAGGTGATACCACTTACGTTAAATCGGTCAAGGCAGATACGATAGCACGAGGCCGAAGATGGCACAGGCGAGCAGCAATTTGATGGTTCCCATTTGAAACTTGATCAGCGCCACGCCGGCCGCCAGCGCGATGGCGATCGCCAGCCAGTCCCAGTGCGGCAGCGGGTTTGCTTGCCAGAAGACATGGCGGCCAAAGAACAGCGCCAGGCTGGCGATGACGCCCACTACGGCGGCCGAGATGGCCGTCAGGGGAGCGCTCAGGCGCAAATTGCCGCGCGACGCTTCCACCAGCGGTGCGCCGGCCAGGATGAAGATAAACGAGGGCAGGAAGGTGAACCAGCTGGCGACGAGCGCCCCGCACACACCTGCCAGCCACAGGTGTTCACCGGCGATGCCTGCGGCGTGGCTCCAGCCGCCCACAAAACCGATGAAGGCGACGATCATGATCAGGGGGCCGGGCGTGGTTTCGCCCAGCGCCAGGCCATCCATCATCTGCGCGCTCGTGATCCAGTGGTAATGGTCGACGGCGCCCTGCACCAGATAGGGCAGCACGGCATATGCGCCGCCGAACGTGAGCAGGGCCGCCTTGCTGAAAAACACGCCCATTTGCGCCAGCGGCTGATCCATCCCGCCCGCCAGCGCCAGGCCCAGCCAGGTGATGAAAGCCAGTGCCAGGCCCAGCGCACAAGTGGCCAGCAGACGCGGCCATTTGAGCTGCGCGTGCAGCGGCGTGGGCGTGTCGTCATCGATCAGCGCGGGGCCAAAGCCGGCCGCGCCGCCATGCGAGGTGGCGCCGGCATGAAAGTGGGCCGGCAGCCAGCGCCCGCCCGCCATGCCCAGCAGGGCTGCGGCGAGTACGATCAATGGAAATGGCAGCCGTAGCACGGCGATGGCGACAAATGCAGCCGCCGCAATGGCAATCAGGCCGGGGCTGCGCAAGGTGCGCCGGCCCAGGCGCCAGGCGGCCGCCAGCACGATGGCGACGACGGCCGGCTTGATGCCGTACAGGATGGCGGCGATGGCGCCCACGTGGCCATACGCCATGTAGAGCCAGGACAGGACGATCAGCACCAGCAGCGAGGGCAGCAGGAATAGCAGGCCCGCCACCAGGGCACCGCGCGTGCGGTGCATCAGCCAGCCGATATAGATGGCCAGCTGGGTCGCTTCCGGCCCTGGCAGCAGCATGCAGTAATTGAGGGCATGCAGGAAACGCTGCTCGGAAATCCAGCGCCGCCTTTCCACCAGTTCCGCATGCATCATGGCGATTTGCCCGGCCGGGCCGCCAAAGCTGACGCAGCCCAGCTTGAGCCAGTACCAGAAGGCGCTGCGCAGGCTGACGGGGGCGGGACGGGGAAGGTTGGCGTTCTCGTGCATGGCTGGCGGCTGGCTGGCAAAGGTGTGGACGTAAAAAAGGGGAAGCCTGAGCTCCCCCTTTCATCATTGTCGGCTGGGCGAACCCGGCGCGCTTATGGACGCTGCGTGTTGACCTGGATCAACGGCTCATCCGATTGCGGCGGCAATGGCTTGCGTTCGCGCGGCTTGCGTACCGGGGCGACGGCCTTGGCAGCCGCTTCCTGCGCCAGGCGCAGTTTTTCCGGATCGGTAGCAGCCAGGGTCAGGCCGGCCGAACCGAGCACTGCGTTCAAGTCCAGTGGCGCCGGTGCCGGCGCTGGAGCCGGAGCGGCGACAGGAGCAGGAACAGGAGCCACTGCCGGTGCTGGCGCAGGAGCAAGCACCACCGGTGCGGCTTCCACCACGGCAGGTGCTGCTTCAGCCACTGGTGCTGGTGCTGCCTCGATCACGGCGATGGCTTCGACCAGCGGTGCAGCTTCCACCACTGGTGCGGCTTCCACGATGATTTCCGCTGGCGCAGCTTCCGCTTTCTCGGCAAAGCTGTACTCGGCAGCTGGTGCCGCTTCGACAGGGGCTGCCGGTACGATCACTTCAGCAACTGGCGCAGCTACAGCGGCAGGAGCGGCTTCTTCGACCTTGGCGATGTCCACAACCTTGGCCACTTCAACCACTTCGGCCACGATGGCTGGTGCGACGGCAGCTTCCACTGGCGCAGCGACGGCAACGACAGCGGCGGCAGCCACGACGGCGACCGGGGCCGCGTCAGCAACGACAGCGGCAGCAGCTTCCGGCGCCGGAGCGACCGTAAAGCTGATCACTGGCGCGTCCTGGCCTTCGTTCTCGCCGTTTGCCGATTCGATCAGCTCGCCCGTTTCGCGGTCGCGGCGGTTGCGGTTGCGGCCACCACGACGACGGCGGCGGCGCGGTTCTTCGCCTTCCACGTCGTTTTCCATCTCTTCGCCTTCAGGACCGGTATTCGCCGGTGCTTTCAGCAAGCTTGTTGCTGCGGTATCAGCGTCCGGACCGCTTGACGCCACGACCACGTTGACAGCGCTGGCGCTGGCACCAACCAGGGCCAGTTCATCCGCTTTCACTTCAGCAACAACAGCCTTGTCGGCGCGTGGTTCACGGCCTTCGCGTGGCTGGCGTGGCGGACGTTCGGCGCGCTCTGGACGTTCGGCGCGTTCCGGGCGCTCTGCGCGCTCGGGACGTTCAGTACGTTCCGGACGTTCGCCGCGTTCGCGTGGTGCCGCCGTTGCATCGCCGGCTTCGCGTGCTTCACGCGGTTCGCGTGGCGGACGCGGTGGGCGTGGCGGACGGGCCGCCTTTTCCAGTGCTTCCGCTTCCTTGGCAGCATCGTCCTGGGCTGGACGGCCCTGGCCCGGTTCGCGTTCTTCGCGGCCAGGCTTGCCGTTGCGGCCACGGCCACGCGGGCCACGGCTGTTGCGGTCGCCACGGTCGGTGCCGGCCGGTTTGACTGGCGCGACAGGCGCGGGCGCCGGTGCCACGGGGGCCGGGGCGCCGGTGAAGAAGCTGATGATCTTGGCGATCAAGCCTTGCGGTGCGGCAGGTGCGGCAACTGGAGCTGGTTTCGCTTCGACGGGCTTGCGCTCGACCAGCGGTGCCGGCTGGTCAGGGGTGATCGTCTTGACGACGGCTTCCTGGCGCGGCTTGGCTTCTTCCTTCTGGCGCTTGCTGTAAGCCATGTCGGTTTCAGCGCTTTCCGCCAGGTTGTAGCTGGCCTGGCTGTCTTCCAGACGCGGATCGTCGTGCTTGATGCGTTCCAGTTTGTAGTGCGGCGTTTCCAGATGCTTGTTCGGGATCAGGATCACGGCGATGCGGTGGCGGTTCTCGATTTTGAGCACTTCGCCGCGCTTTTCGTTCAGCAGGAAGGCGCCCACGTCCACCGGCACTTGCACGTGGATGGTGGCCGAGTTTTCCTTCATCGCCTCTTCCTGGATGATGCGCAGCACCTGCAGGGCGGACGATTCGGTATCGCGGATGTGGCCGGTGCCGGAGCAGCGCGGGCACGTCACGTGCGAGCCTTCGGACAGCGAAGGGCGCAGGCGCTGGCGCGACAGTTCCATCAGGCCGAAGCGGGAAATCTTGCCCATTTGTACACGGGCACGGTCATGGTGCAGCGCATCTTTCAGGCGCTGTTCCACTTCGCGCTGATTTTTTGCCACTTCCATGTCGATGAAGTCGATGACGATCAAGCCACCCAGGTCGCGCAAACGCAGCTGGCGGGCCACTTCTTCGGCCGCTTCGCAGTTGGTGTTGAAGGCGGTCGTCTCGATGTCCGAGCCGCGCGTGGCGCGGGCCGAGTTGACGTCGACGGAGACCAGCGCTTCGGTATGGTCGATCACGATGGCGCCGCCCGATGGCAACGGCACGGTGCGGCTGTACGCCGTTTCAATCTGGTGTTCGATCTGGAAGCGCGAGAACAGCGGCACGTCGTCGCTGTAGCGCTTTACGCGGTGCACCATGTCGGGCATCACGTGGCTCATGAACTGGTGCGCCTGGTCGTAGATCTCGTCGGTGTCGATCAGGATCTCGCCGATGTCGGGCTGGAAGTAGTCGCGGATGGCGCGGATGACCAAGGACGATTCCTGGTAGATCAGGAAGGCGCCATTGGCCGACTTGCCTGCGCCTTCGATGGCGCGCCACAGTTGCATCAGGTAATTCAAGTCCCACTGCAGTTCATCGACGTTGCGGCCGATGCCGGCGGTGCGGGCAATCACGGACATGCCAGCAGGCAAGTCCAGTTTATCCATGGTTTCGCGCAATTCCTGGCGCTCTTCACCTTCCACGCGGCGCGATACGCCACCGCCACGCGGGTTGTTTGGCATCAAGACCAGGTAACGGCCAGCCAGCGAAACGAACGAGGTCAGGGCAGCGCCCTTGTTGCCGCGCTCTTCCTTTTCGACCTGGACCATGATTTCCTGGCCTTCGCGCAGCGCTTCCTTGACGGAGGCGTTACGAACGTCCACGCCTTCGCGGAAGTACGTGCGGGCAACTTCCTTGAAAGGCAGGAAGCCGTGGCGGTCTTCGCCATAGCTGACGAAGCACGCTTCGAGCGAAGGCTCGATGCGCGTGATCACGCCCTTGTAGATGTTGGATTTGCGCTGTTCGCGCCCGGCTGTCTCGATATCGATGTCGATCAGTTTCTGTCCGTCGACAATCGCTACGCGCAGTTCTTCTTGCTGCGTGGCATTAAACAACATGCGTTTCATTTTTATAACTCCGCGACCCGTAGGCCATCTCAAAGCCGCTTCCGGGGAAGCGGCGAAAGTACAGGGATATATGCGAGAACGGGAGTGTTGGCGGGGGAAATGCCCAGGCGTGCGGAGCAACAACGCGTACGAGGTATACGTTACGGCCGCAACAGGCGCGGTGAGGTCAATCGTCATGCCGAGTGCACAGGACACCTGCAACTCATCTGAAACAGCCCGAATGAGAATGAACTGCATCGGGGGCAGAGAATGCAAGTGGTCAGCAAATTCAGAGCCAAAATCGTTAGCCGGCTCATTACAGGGATCGCGATGGCGAGGCTTGGCCTCAGCCTATCATCGACAACCCTCAGTATTTGGCCACATACGGGGTTTGGCGAAAACGGCAAGCGTTATCAACTTCATCAACCCGCGAGCCCGACTCGATAAGTCGCGCTAACGGGTACTTATCCTTATAATCCCACACTCACTTCAGCATCTCCACGCGTTATCCGATTACAACTACGGTGCAACCTTGATTCGCGCAGGGATGGTGCATATACATTTTTTTCCACCGAATTTGCAATTTGGCGAGGCCGGTGGAGACGCCCCTGTGTAAAATGTGCTTTTATTCTTACACTCGCAGCAGCCAGGGCCGCAGCAAAAACAATTATATATTCAAAATGAAGGACTTAGAGAGATTTCTGGGAAGACATAGTAAATGAAGAGTCAAAAAGATGTTGTTCCCCCTTCAACACCCCCGGTTCAGCCGCAAGCCCAATTCGTAACGATCGCCGAGGAAGAAGCAGGCCAGCGCATCGACAACTACTTATTAAGAGTGTGCAAGGGAGTGCCTAAAAGCCACATCTACCGGATCTTGCGATCGGGAGAAGTGCGGGTTAATAAAGGCCGTATCGATCAGTTGTACCGTCTCGCCGCCGGCGACGTGGTGCGCATTCCCCCCGTGCGCGTGGCCGAAAAGGCCCCCACGGGCGCGCCGGCCGCCGAATTCAAGATCATCTTCGAAGATGCGCAGTTGCTGGTCATCGACAAGCCGGCCGGCGTGGCCGTGCATGGCGGCTCGGGCGTCTCGTTCGGCGTGATCGAGCAATTGCGCGCTTCGCGCCCCGACGCCAAGTTCCTGGAACTGGTACACCGCCTGGACCGCGACACGTCCGGCTTGTTGTTGCTGGCAAAGAAACGCACGGCATTGACGAATTTGCACGAACAGATGCGCGACGGCGTCACCGACAAGCGCTACCTGGTGCTGGTGGCGGGCGACTGGAAGAATGCGCGCCAGCATATCAAGTTGCCGCTGCACAAATATACGACGGCCGAAGGCGAGCGCCGGGTGGCCGTGCAGGCCGATGGCCTGGCGTCGCACACGGTGTTTTCACTGTTGCATAAATATCACAACTTCGCCTTGCTGGAAGCGGAATTGAAGACGGGACGCACGCACCAGATCCGCGTGCATCTGTCTTCCTCCGGTTTCCCCATCGCCGGCGACGATAAATATGGCGACTTTGCCCTCAACCGTGCCCTGTTGAAAGCCGACAGCACGCGCGGCGCCCTGAAGCGCATGTTCCTGCACGCGCACCAGATCACGTTTACGCATCCGGAAACGGGCAAGAGCATGACCCTGAATGCGCCGCTGGCTGCCGAATGCGAGCGTTTCTTGGTAAGCTTGGGCAAACCATTGGCCGTTGCTGCACGATAGCTATCGTGCGCGCGACACTACTCACAAGGTAGTCAGTCGCCATCATTCATTTTCAAGGAGCCGGCGGCTTTGCCGTCGGGAAACATGGCAAGAAAGCAATTTGATCTGATCGTCTTCGATTGGGACGGTACCCTGATAGACAGTACCTCGACCATCGTCAAGTGTATCCAGGCATCGGCCAAAGACCTGGGCTTGCCAATTCCTACCGAGTTGCTGGCCTCGCATGTGATCGGCCTTGGCTTGCAGGAAGCGATGCGGCTGGTGATGCCCGATGTCGAGCCGAAGTACCATGCGCGCATGGCCGAACGCTACCGCTATCACTATCTGTCGCGTGACCATGAGCTGACCCTGTTTCCCGGCGTACAAGAAATGCTGCAGGAATTGTCGCAGCAAGCGTATTTTCTGGCCGTCGCCACGGGCAAGAGCCGTGTTGGCCTGAACCGTTCCTTGAATGCCGTCAAGCTGCTGTCGCTGTTCGATGCGACGCGCTGCGCCGATGAAACGTTTTCCAAACCCCATCCGGCCATGCTGCAGGAGCTGACGCGCGAACTGGGGCAGGATATGCGCCGCACCGTGATGATCGGCGACACCAGTCATGATTTGTTGATGGCAAGCAATGCAGGCGCGGCTGGTATTGCCGTAGAGTATGGGGCGCATCTTGTGGAGCAATTGCAGGCTTGCAATCCCCTGTATTCGGCCGCCACGGTGGCCGATCTGCACCAATGGCTGAGCGAGCACGCATGATGGCCGACGTCGCGGAAGTGTTGATTTGTGCCGCCGACGCGGTGGCCGATGGCGGCAAGGGCGTGCGCTTTCCCGTCTCGGCCGGTGGCGAAGCGACCACCGGCTTTGTCGTGCGCCACGGCGGCAAGGCGTATGGCTATCTGAACCGCTGCGCCCACGTGCCGATCGAACTGGATTGGGCCGAGGGCGAGTTTTTCGAGTCCAGCGGCTTGTACCTGATGTGTTCGACGCATGGCGCGATCTATGTGCCGGAAAGCGGCTACTGCGCGGGCGGCCCCTGCAAGGGCGGCCGTTTGCGTCCGATACCCGTGACCGAGCGCGATGGCCAGCTGTACTGGCAGCCCGATGAGTATGTCCAGCCGCTGCCGGCCTGAAGCAGGCACAGGCATTATTGCAATTTAAACAAAGTGAACCATGAGCGATAACACGAATGACAAGGTGGACAGCAGCGCGCCAGCCGCCGGCCACGGTGCCCCTGCGGGAAACTGGGAGCGCGACGTGCTGGAAAAGCTGGTATTTGCCACTTTGCAAGAGCAACGCGCGCACCGCCGCTGGAGCATCTTTTTCAAGGTATTCAGCCTGCTGATCGTGCTGTTCGCGCTGTGGGTGTTTTATGACTACAACACGGCCGACGACAGCGAAACCCTGGGCCGCCACACTGCCCTGATCGACATCAGCGGCGCCATCGAGTCCGAAGGCAGCGGTTCGGCCGCCGTCGTCATTCCCGCGCTGGACAAGGCGTTTTCCGATGCCGGTTCCGTCGCCGTGGTGCTGCATATTAATAGTCCGGGCGGCAGTCCCGTACAGGCTGGCATGATCGTCGACGAGATGCAACGCCTGCGCAAGGGCTATCCGGACAAGCCCTTGTATGTAGTGGTCGATGAAATGTGCGCTTCGGGCGGCTATTACATCGCCGCCGCCGCCGACCGCATCTACGTCAACAAGGCCAGCGTGGTCGGTTCCATCGGCGTGCTGATGGATGGCTTCGGCTTTACGGGCGTGATGGAAAAGGTCGGCGTCGAGCGCCGCCTGCTGACGGCGGGCGAGAACAAGGGTTTCATGGACCCGTTCAGCCCCCTGAGCGAAAAACACAAGGCGTATGCGCAAGGCATGCTCAATGAAATCCACCAGCAATTCATCGACGTGGTGCGCACGGGACGGGGCAAGCGCCTGAAGGAAACGGCAGAGACGTTCTCCGGCCTGTACTGGACGGGCGCGAAGGCCGTGGAAATGGGCCTGGCCGATGATTTCGGCACGGTCGACAGCGTGGCGCGCGATGTCGTCAAGGCGGAAGACATCGTCGACTACACGCAGCATGAAGGCTTGCCGGAGCGGGTGCTGAAGAAATTTGGCGCCGCCATGGGCGCCGGTGCCATGAAAGCGGCCGTGCAGCAGTCACAACCGGCATTGCGTTGAGGATATCACTCTTGACAGGCAGGCAAGCCAGCCGAGAATGACTTTCAATAAGATGGTATTTTGGCTTGAAAAACGGGCTGCTTGGGCTATAGTGAAGGCGTAGTTCTTTTCAAGGAGGGGCGATATATCAACTATGTTGTCAGTACTAACTTGATTAGCAGGTCTTGGAACTACTCGCCGCATCGCAGATGTGGTTTTGAGTGAATTTACATTCCTCACTAAAGTCCCGTTGGGGCTTGGGAACGGCGGCGCAATGCCGCCGTTTCCTTTTGTGCGTCGCTCGTGCTGGATGTGCTGGCGCGAATCGACGTTGTTGCGTTGTCTGGGCGAGTGGGCAAGATAGGCATGCGGGGGCGGGGCATGGCGGCTCCAATGACGGTGCGCTCAGGCGGCGCAGCCGTTACAGTGTGCGGGCAGGGGCGGGGTGGCTGCCTGGCGGGCCGGCGCCGTTGCTGTGCTGCTGCTGGTATCGGGCGGCGTATCGGCCATGGCGTGTGCGTTCACGTTGTCGACTGCCGCATCCGCATCTGCGTGCGCAAAACCGCCCCGTTCCAGCCAGCCCATGAAATGGCATTGCGCCTCGGCATGCCAGTGCGTCTGGCTCGCGGGTGATGGCGGCACGTCCGCCTCCTGCTGCGCCGGGCTGTTGCGCCAGCGCGCCACCCCGAGTCTGACCTTGTGCATGGATGCCTGTTCCGCAGCGATGCGCTTGCGCATGTCGGCGATGCTGCCTTGTAAGGTGATGGTTTCGGTATGCTTCATACGATGTCCTTGTAAGGGGTGGAGACTGCCACTATTCCTAACGTACATTAGGCGGATTCCTAACGAAGTTTCAGTCTATCAATGCGATATTTCGAGCGCTTGATATATCTCAAAGGAATTGGCCATTTATATCGAAATATCACCTTGTGCTTCGCCTTATCTGTGCCTGCACAAGGTTGGCGCGCGCTCTACCGCCAGGCGCAGGCGGCGCGCGCCGCCGCTTCACGCTGCCAGCTGCTTCTGGTAAAGTCACGCCCATGAGTAAATTATCCCTAGACCGCATCCTGCAATCGCAGGGTTTTGGCACCCGTAAATATTGTCGTTCCCTCATCGAAGATGGCGATGTCGTCATCGATGGCGTCACCCAGACCAATTACCGCACCACCGTCGAGACCGAAGGCCTGGTGCTGCACGTTTTTGAAGAAGAGTGGGTCTACCGCGCGCACCTGTACCTGGCGCTGAACAAGCCCGCCAACTTCGAATGCTCGCGCAAACCCAGCCATCATCCTGGTGTGCTGACCTTGTTGCCGGAACAGTTCACATGGCGCGAAGTCCAGCCTGTCGGCCGACTTGACCACGATACGACCGGCATGCTGCTGATGTCCGACGATGGACCGTTTATCCATGCACAATCGTCGCCGAAGCGTCACGTTCCAAAGATTTACCAGGCTACCACGCAAGAGCCCGTGACCGATGAGCTGGTGGCCCTGTTGCTGGCTGGCGTGCAGTTGCACGACGAACCGGCCCCGCTGGCCGCCCTGGTCTGCGTCAAGCGCGGAGAATTCCAGCTGGAAATCGTGCTCGAGCAAGGCAAATACCACCAGGTCAAGCGCATGCTGGCCGCCGCCGGCAACCATTGCAGCGCGCTGCACCGTTCCGCCATCGGCAGCCTCACGCTGGAGTCGCTGGGCATTGCCGAAGGCGAGTGGTGCTACCTCACGCCCGAGCAGATCGCGCTGCTGGCCTGAATCTCTTCCTGACCGTCAAAGCCGGGGATTTCCCGGCTTTTTGGCGTCTTTAGTCCCCACTGCCTGCATTTGACGAAGTTTCCCGCACATGAAATTAGCTACCCTGAAGGATGGCACGCGCGATGGCCAGCTGGCTGTCGTCTCGCGCGACCTGAAAACCGCCCATCTGGCCGATGGCATCGCCTCGACCCTGCAAAAGGCGCTCGACGACTGGAGTTTCATCGCCCCCCAGCTGGACTTGCTGTACCAGACCATCAATAGCGGCCGTGGCCATCGGGCCTTCGAGTTCGATCCCGCCAACTGCATGGCCCCCTTGCCGCGCAGCAGTCTGCGCGTGGGAAGCACGTCCTACCTGCAGCAGATCGAGCGGGCCTGCAAGGCGGCGGGCGTTGACGCGCCTGCCAATCTGCGCGAGGCGCCACGGATGTACCAGGGCGCCAGCGACGATTTCCTCGGTGCCCACGACGACATCACCCTGGCGCACGAGCAGTGGGGCATCGATTATGAAGCGGGCATCGCCGCCATCACGGACGACGTGGCCATGGGTTCAACGCCGGACCAGGCACACCTGAACATCAAGCTATTGATGCTGGTCAACGACATTACCCTGCGCAACCTGGCGCCCGACGAGCAGGCCAGTGGTTACGGCTTTCTGCAATCGAAACCGGCCATGGCCTGCTCGCCCGTGGCTATCACGCCCGACGAGCTGGGCGACGCCTGGCGCGGCGGCAAGGTGCATTACGCGCTGCGTTGCAGCCTGAACGGCAAATTGACGGGCCAGCCCCACGCGGGCGCCGACATGGCCTTCAATTACCCGCAATTGCTCGCCCACTTGTGCCAGACGCGCAACGCGCGCGCCGGCAGCGTGGTCAGCGCGGGCGGCATCGCCAACAAGGAAGTCAAGAAGGGGTTTTCCAGTATCGTTGAGCGACGTAACCAGGAGATGATCGCCGATGGCGTCGTCAGTACGCCCTATTTGCTGTTCGGTGATGTTGTTCGATTCGACATGCTGGGTGACGATGGCAAGTCGCTGTTTGGCGCGATAGAACAAACGCTGAAACAGGCCGAGACGCGCAAGTCGCGTTAAGGTTTCTGCGGAGCAAAGGAAAAGCAGGGGATTCGCCCTCCTTTTCCCTTGATGGCGTTGCCGTCATTGAACCGATAATGCGTCATGCCCAGTCCGTATTGCGCCTAACCAGGCTGCAGGACTTCACCGGAGTTGATTGATGTCGGAAGACAGCGACGCAGAAAAGACCGAAGCCGCGTCACCGAAGCGCCTCGAGCAGGCGCGTGAGGAAGGCGACGTTCCGCGATCGCGTGAAGTGGCAACGTTTACGGTGCTGATGGCGTCCGGCTGTTGCCTGTGGTTTGCCGGCGACGCCATCGTGCGCCGGCTGACGGCCGTCATGGTGTCCGGCCTGACTCTGGACCGGGAGCAGATCCTCAATCCCGACGCGATGATGTTGCGCATCGGCTACGACGTGGGCTCAGTCTTGCTGACTTGCCTGCCGTATGCCGCGGCCATCATGCTCGTCGCCCTCGCTTCGCCCGTGCTGGTGGGCGGCTGGCTGTTCAGTTCCAAGGCATTCACCCCCAATTTTGGCAAGCTCAACCCGATTCGCGGCCTGGGCAATATGTTTTCGAAGAATGCGCTGGTGGAGTTGCTCAAGGCTGTCGCCAAGACCATCGTCGTCGGCGTCGTCGCCTGGATGGTGATGCAGCACCAGAAAGACGCCGTGCTGGGCCTGTCGGTGGAATCCTTGCGCGCCGGTTCGGCTCATTTGATCAGCCTGCTGATCACGGCCTTCCTGATGATCGTGGGCGCGCTGGGCCTGATCGCCGCCATCGACGGTCCCTACCAGATGTGGCACTACGCCAACAAGATGAAAATGTCCTTGCAGGAAGTCAAGCAGGAATCGAAGGAGTCGGACGGTAATCCGCAGATCAAGGCGAAGATCCGCCAGATGCAGCATGAAATGTCGCGCCGTCGCATGATGGCCGACGTGCCGACGGCCGATGTGGTGGTGACCAATCCTACCCACTACGCGGTGGCCTTGAAGTATGGCGAGAATTCGCGCGGCGCGCCGCAGGTGGTGGCCAAGGGCATCGACGAGGTGGCGGCGAAGATCCGCGAACTGGCGGGCGAACACAAGGTCGCCATCCTGGAAGCACCGGCCCTGGCGCGTGCGCTGTACAAGCACACGGACATTGGCGATGAGATCCCCGAGGCGCTGTATGGTGCCGTGGCCGAAGTGCTGGCGTATGTGTTCCAGCTGCGCAGCTATGGCAGTGGCCACGGCCAGCGCCCCGACAAGCCGAAAAAACTCGACGTGCCGCCGGAACTCGATCCGCTCGACCCCGCATCGCAGATCAAAGCCGCAGCAGACGCAGCAGACAAGAATAAAGGAAGCACACCATGAACGGCCTGAGATTGCCAGCCTGGCTCAGCGGAATGAGCAACAACGCCAGCAAGGGCATCGCCGCGCCTGTCATCATCATCATGCTGCTGGCGATGATGGTGCTGCCGCTGCCGGCCTTCATCCTCGATATTTTCTTCAGTTTCAATATCGCGCTGTCCATCATCGTGCTGCTGACGGCGCTGTACACGGTCAAGCCGCTCGACTTCATGGCGTTCCCGACCATCCTGCTGGTGTCGACCATGCTGCGCCTGTCGCTGAACGTGGCGTCCACGCGCGTGGTGCTGACGGAAGGCCATACGGGCGCCGACGCGGCCGGTAAAGTGATTGAAGCGTTCGGTCACTTCCTGATCGGCGGTAATTACACGGTCGGTATCGTGGTGTTCATCATTTTGACCATCATCAACTTCACCGTGGTGACCAAGGGTGCGGGCCGTATCGCCGAGGTAGGTGCCCGCTTCGCGCTGGACGCCATGCCCGGCAAGCAGATGGCCATCGATGCCGACCTGAACGCCGGCCTGATCGGCGAAGACGAGGCGCGCCGCCGCCGCACGGAAGTGGCGCAGGAAGCGGAATTCTATGGCGCCATGGACGGTGCCAGCAAATACGTGCGCGGTGACGCCATCGCCGGCATCATGGTCACCGTCATCAATATCGTCGGCGGCTTGCTGGTGGGCTTGCTGCAGCACGACATGGGCTTTGCCGATGCGCTCAAGAACTACACCCTGCTGGCCATCGGTGACGGCCTGGTGGCACAGATTCCTTCGCTGATCATTTCCACGGCAGCCGGTATCGTCGTCTCGCGCGTGGCCAGCGACCAGGACATCGGCACCCAGCTGGTGGGGCAATTGTTTGCGAAACCGCAAGTGCTATATATTACCGCCGGCATCATCGGCGGCATGGGCTTGATTCCCGGCATGCCGAACATGGTCTTCATCCTGCTGGCCTCATTGCTGGCCGGTTCCGCGTATTTGATCAGCAAGAAGCGTACGCAGGAAAAGGCGGCGGCGGAAACGCCGGCCGAAGCGCCGCAAGCGACCGTGGCGCCCGAGCAGGAAGAAGCCAGCTGGCAAGACATCATGCCCGTCGATACCCTGGGCCTGGAAGTGGGCTACCGCCTGATCCCGCTGGTCGACAAGACGCAGGGCGGCGAATTGCTCAAGCGCATCAAGGGCATCCGCAAGAAATTTGCCCAGGAAGTGGGCTTTCTGGCGCCACCCGTGCATATCCGCGACAACCTGGAATTGAAGCCGTCCGCCTACCGCATCACCCTCAAGGGCGTGGAAGTGGGCGTGGGCGAAGCATTCAACGGGCAGTTCCTGGCGATCAATCCCGGCATGGCCAGCGGCACCTTGCCGGGCCTGGCCACCAGCGACCCCGCGTTCGGCTTGCCCGCCACCTGGATCGACGCGAGCTTGCGCGACCAGGCGCAATCGATGGGCTACACGGTCGTCGATGCGGGCACCGTGGTGGCCACGCACTTGAATCATCTGATCACCTCGCACGCCTCCGAGCTGCTGGGGCGCGCCGAAGTGCAATCGCTGCTCGATCACCTGGGCAAGGATGCGCCGCGCCTGGTGGAAGACCTGGTGCCGAAGATGCTGTCGCTGTCGACTCTGCAAAAAGTGCTGCAGAACCTGCTGGCCGAGGGCGTGCACATCCGCGACATGCGCACCATCATCGAAACCCTGGCCGAGCATACGGTCAATACGCAAGACCCGAACGATTTGACGGCGCTGGTGCGCGTATCCCTGGGCCGCGCCATCGTGCAGCAATTGTTCCCCGGCGCGGCCGAACTGTCCGTGATGACCCTGGACAGCCGCCTGGAGCGCCTGCTGATGCAAGCCATGGGCAATGGCGGCGATGGCGCGGGCATCGAGCCGGGCCTGGCCGATACCATCGCGCACCAGGCGGGCCTGGCTGCCCAGCAGCAGGAAGCGCTGGGCCTGACGCCCGTGCTGCTGGTGCCGGCGCCGCTGCGCGCGTTGCTGTCGCGCTTCCTGCGCCGCGCCCTGCCGCAGCTGAAAGTGCTGTCGCATGCGGAAGTGCCGGAAACCAAGACCATTCGCGTCACCAGCCTGGTGGGCGCGCAATAGTTGGCATAGTCAATACCGGGGTCAGACCCTCAACACCGCCAACACCAAGGTCATCGCCAAGGTGTGAGGGGGTCTGACCCCAGCCTTTGCTTAGCCCTTGATTTTGGTCAAAAAAACATCAATTTCCTCCCGGCAAACTGAATAACGGGTACTTTCCCGTCCTGTTCCTTCGATCATTTCCTCCAGGCATCGCTAATAATAGAAACTGTCCGGGTGATCTGTGTCCATGTGGAAGACAGCACCCAAGCAACAGGAGTCGACGATGGTCACACAGTTCAGCCAGTATTGCGCCACCCCCGCCTTGGGAGGCCGGTCATGAATGTGAAGAAATTTACGGGCGCCTCGTCGCGCGATGCGCTGCGCAAGGTGCGCGAAGCGCTGGGCCCCGATGCCGTGATCCTGTCGAACCGCCAGGCCGATGGCGTGGTGGAAATCCTCGCGCTGGCCAATGACGATGCCGCTTCGCTGGCCTCGCCGCCGGCCGCGTCCGAAATGGCCCAGCCCCGTCCCCAGTTGCAGACCCAGTTCGCCACGCCGCAGCGTCCGGCCGCCCCGGCCCAGCGCCCGGCTGCGCTACGCGCGGCCGCGCCGCGCCAGGCTTCTTCCGAGCCAGTGGACATGGCCCGCATGCAGCAGATGATGGCCAGCGCGCTGGCGCACGTCAAAGAGAACGCCGCCGCCGAGATGAGCGGCATGATGAATGAAATCCGCGCCATGCGCGGCATGATGGAAACCCAGCTGGCGGAAATCTCGTGGGGCTCGACGCAGCAGCGCGAGCCGCAAAAAGCCGTGGTGCTGCGCGAAATGCTGGCCGCCGGTTTTTCGGCCAGCCTGGCGCGCTACCTGATCGACAAGCTGCCCGCCGGCCTCGATGGCGCGCAAAGCATGCGCTGGATCAAGACCGTCCTCAGCCGTAACCTGAATACGGTGGCCAATGAAGACGCCATGCTGGAGCAGGGCGGCGTGTTTGCCCTGGTGGGCCCGACCGGCGTCGGCAAGACCACCAGCACGGCCAAGCTGGCGGCCCGCTGCGTGATGCGCCATGGCCCTGAAAAGCTGGCCCTGATCACCACGGACGCCTATCGTATCGGCGCGCATGAACAGCTGCGCATCTACGGCAAGATCCTCGGCGTGATGGTGCATTCGGTGAAAGATGAAGCGGACTTGCGCATCGCCCTGAAGGAATTGAAGAACAAGCACACGGTGCTGATCGATACGGTGGGCGTGAGCCAGCGCGACCAGATGGTCACGGAACAGGTGGCCATGTTGTCGGGCGCCGGCGCCGATGTGAAACGCCTGCTGTGCCTGAATTCCACGGCGACGCAGGAAACCCTCAATGAAGTGGTGCGCGCCTACCAGGGCAGCGGCCTGGCCGGCTGCATCATGACCAAGCTCGATGAAGCGGCTTCGATCGGCAATGTGCTCGACGTGGTGATCCGCCAGAAGCTGAACCTGTTTTATGTGTCGAACGGCCAGCGCGTGCCGGAAGATTTGTACCTGGCCGACCGCGGCTACCTGATCGACCGCGCCTTCAAGCTCAAGCGCGATGCGGCGGCGACGCAGTTTTCCGATGCCGAACTGCCGTTGCTGATGGCGCAGGCGGCTGCCCGCAACAATGAAGCGCGCGGGGTGCACCTTGGCTAATTTCGATTTCGACCAGGCCGAGGGCTTGCGCCGCATGCTGGCCGGCCCGCAGCCGCGCGTGATGACATTTTTATCGGCCACGCCGCAAGATGACAAGGGCGCCATGCTGGTCAACCTGGGCGCCTCGCTGGCCTACGGCGGCAATGACGTGCTGCTGCTCGACGCCAGTGGCGGCAGCGATGGCGTCGCTGCGCGCCTGGGACTGGCGCACGGCGCCAGCCTGCGCGACGTGGCGCGCCAGCAGTGCGCGTTGAACCAGGTCATCCACCAGGTGCCGCAAGGCTTCGGCGTGGCCAGCCTGGGCGCGCGCAACCATTTGATGGATAGCATGGACTATGCGGGCGAGGAAGAATTGCGCCGCCTGGGCAAGACCTTCGAAGTGCTGGCGCGCCAGAGCGGCATCGTGCTGGTCGACGGCGTCGTGGCCGACGAGGGCGATTGCTTCCCCGTGCCGCTGATGGCTTCGTCCGATATCGTGGTGCAAGTCTCGACCAGCGCCACCTCGATCAAGGCCGCGTACTGCCTGATCAAGCGCCTGAGCCAGGAACTGGGACGCCGTCCTTTTGGCATTCTGGTCACCGGCGCTTCCGAATCCGAGGCAAAAGTGGTATACGATAATATGGCGCAAGCGGCGAGCCGCTACCTGGCCGTGAAACTGACTTCGATGGGGTCGGTGCCTGCCGATGAGTATCTGCACCGTGCGGCGCGGCTGGGCCGCAGCGTGGTCGATGCCTTTCCGCTGGCGGGGGCCTCGGTGGCGTTTCGCGGACTGGCCGAGCGGCTGGCCCGTTCGGCGGCGCCGGTGCTCGGTGGCACCTTGTATCAGACGGGGAGCTTGCAGCAGTTCAGCGCCTGATTCCATCATCAGCACACGATAGCAGTTAAAACAATAAGCAGCCTATGTACACGGTCAAAGGGAAATCGAACAAGGACTATTTGCTGACGGAGCACATTCCGCTGGTGAAGCGTCTGGCGCACCATATGAAGGCGAAATTGCCGCCTTCGGTCGAGGTCGATGACCTGATCCAGGCCGGCATGATCGGCCTGCTCGACGCCATCAGCCGCTATGAAGAGACGCATGGCGCGCAGTTCGAGACGTATGCCGTGCTGCGCATCCGCGGCGCCATGCTCGACGAATTGCGCACCAGCGACTGGCTGCCGCGCAGCATGCGCCAGAACATGCGCAAGATCGAAGAGGCGATGAGCACCCTGCAGCAGCGCCTGGGCCACCCGCCGACGGAGTCGGAAGTGGCGAAATTGCTGAAGATGTCGCTGTCCGACTACCAGGAAATGCTGGGCGACGGCGGCGGCCACCAGTTGCTGTACTACGAAGACTTTCATGACCCGGACGGCAATGACAGCTTTCTCGACCGCCATTGCGTGGACGAGGACAGCGACCCCTTGCGATCCCTGCTTGATACCGATTTCCGGCAATCCGTGATCGATGCCATCGACGCGCTGCCGCCACGCGAGAAAATGCTCATGGGCCTGTATTACGAAGAAGAGCTGAATCTGAAGGAGATCGGCGCGGTGATGGGCGTGTCCGAATCGCGCGTCTCGCAGCTGCATACCCAGGCCGTCGCGCGCCTGCGCGCAACCTTGAGGGAGCTGGCGTGGACTGGTCCAGCGTAATCGGGCTGGCGCTGGCGCTGGCGGGCCTGCTGGTCGGCCAGGCACTGGAAGGCGGCAAGATGGCCTCCCTGCTGCAGCCGGCCGCCTTTGCCATCGTGGTCATTGGCACCTTCGGCGCCGTGCTGCTGCAAACGCGGCTGCGCACCTTTGTGCGCGGCCTGGAAATGCTGCGCTGGGTGTTCCTGCCGCCGGCCGACACGCGCGCCGCGCTGGCGCGCGACATCGGGCAATGGAGTTTGACGGCGCGCCGCGACGGCCCGCTGGCGCTCGAGCGCCTGATGGAAAACACGGCCGACCGCTTCAACGCCAAGGGCTTGCGCATGATCGTCGACGGCATCGCCCCCGACAAGCTGCGCCAGCTGCTCGACGTGGAAATCTCCGCCTATGAAATGGCTGAGCGCCAGGCCGTCAAGGTGTGGGAATCGGCGGCCGGCTATTCGCCCACCATCGGTATTCTGGGCGCCGTACTGGGCCTGATCCACGTCATGGAAAACCTCACCGACCCGAGTAAATTAGGTAGCGGCATCGCCGTCGCCTTTGTCTCGACGATTTATGGCGTGGGCCTGGCCAATCTGTTGTTCTTGCCGGTGGCCAATAAACTCAAGGCCATCGTCTCGCGCCGCGTGCTGCAATATGAAATCACGGCCGCCGTGCTGTACGACATCGCCACGGGCGACCATACGCGCATCATCGAAGAGCGCGTGGCCAGCCTGCTGCACGAGCACTGAGCATGATGCGGCGCGCGCGCAGGAAGTATGACGAGGAACCGGACAACCAGGACCGCTGGCTGATCTCGTACGCCGACTTCATCACTTTGCTGTTCGCCTTTTTCGTCGTGATGTATGCGATTTCGCAAGTCAACGAGGGCAAATACCGCGTCTTCCAGAATGCCATCGGCCAGGCTTTCAGTCTGGAAAAGGGCGCGCCGCCCATCATCATGGAAGCACCGCAAGCGATCCCGCTGCCGAATCCCGCCCTGAAACGCCGCACGGAAGCCATCCGCCGCGAGCGCGAACACATGACGCGCCTGGCGCAGGACCTGACATCCACCCTGGCGCCGCTGGTCAAGGAAGGAAAAGTGCGGGTCACGCAGACGAGCCGCGGCGTGAGCGTGGAAATCAATGCCAGCGTGCTGTTCGACCCGGGCGCGGCGCGCCTGACGGCGGAATCGGACCAGGCCTTGCGCGCCGTCGCCGTGCTGCTCAAGGACGACACGCACGACGTGCAGGTGGAAGGGCATACGGATGTCCAGCCGATCAGCAATTCGGCCTTTGCCTCGAACTGGGAATTGTCTGCCGCGCGCGCCAGCGCCGTGGTGCGCCTGTTCATCGCCAGCGGCGTGCAAGCGTCGCGCCTGACGGCCGTGGGCCACGCCGACAACATCCCCGTGGCGCCGAACGCCACGCCGGAAGGGCGCGCGCGCAACCGCAGGGTCGCCGTGACGATTTTATCCGGCATCCCGGAAACGGTGACGGAAGTGCCGACGGCGCCTGTTGCACCTGCGCCGGTACCGGCTAACTGAACTCCGTTGCTTGGTACAATCGCGGCCTTCTCCCTTTTTATCTCTCGATCATGAAAAGCAGTTCCCTGGGCGGTCTCGTCTATTCCACCGAAACGGGCCGCATGTGTCCCGCATGCCGCCAGCCATTGGCGCAATGCGCGTGCAAGGCGCAAGCCAAGGCGGCGCCTGCGGGTGACGGCGTGGTGCGCGTGTCGCGCCAGACCAAGGGACGCGGCGGCAAGAGCGTCACCGTGGTGAAGGGCTTGCCGCTGGACGCCATCGCGCTGGCCCTGCTGGGCAAGCAGCTGCGCACGCAGTGCGGCTCGGGTGGCACCGTCAAGGATGGCGTGATCGAAGTGCAGGGCGACCATGTAGAGACGGTGATGGCCGCGCTGGCCAAGCTGGGTCACCAGCCGAAAAAGGCCGGCGGCTAGCCGGCTCGCGTGCGTGCGGCACTGTGCCGCGCGCCTGTGGTAACGTGCGTTTTCAGTCCACGCGCGCCACTTCATGATGAATATCAAACTTACCGGCATCGCCATCGCCGCTGCCATCGCGGCAGCGCTGGCGCTGGCGTACTGGCCCGCATCCGACGGCGGCGCGCCCGCAGTTGCTGCCACCGCTGCCGCCAGCGGGCCAGCGGGACGCAGCCTGGAATCGTATTTGAATATCGATGCCAGCCCGGTCGCCGATGCCGCGCCCGTTGTCGTGTCCCTGGCGCTGCGGCTCGAACGCCTGGGTGCCAGCGGCAGGGCGGAAGACGCGTATGCGGCCTTCAATCTGATCGACGACTGCATCGTTTTTCAACGCGAAAGCCGCTTGCCGGGGCTGGAATTCGAGCTGGGACGCGAGATGACGGCGGAAGAAAAAGCCGCCCAGCAGCAGCTGTGCGCGGGCCTGACGCAGCGCCAGCGCGACGACCGCCTCGGCTATCTGGCCACTGCCGCGAAGGCGGGCGTGCCGGGTGCTGCCACGCTGTTCCTGTCGGAAGGCCCGTTCGGCGACCGCAGCGCGCTGCGCAACCGTCCCGACGATCCGCTGGTGCAGGCATGGAAGCGGCAAGCCATCGCCCAGCTGACGGCGCAGGCGGACGAGGCGGAACTTTCCAGCGTGGCTACCCTGATGATGGCGTATCTGCGCGATGGCGAGGTGGTGCAGAAGGATGCGCCGCAAGCGTATGGCTACCTGCTGGCCCTGCGCCTCGTCTACGACGACATCCTGGCGCCCGGCGTCACCAATCCCTACCAGGATGAATACTGGCACTGGCTGCAGGCTGAACTGACGCCGGTGCAGCAGGCTGCCGCCGCAGCGAAGGGCCAAGCCATCGCGGCGAAATTTCGCCAGCACACGGGGCGTCCCGCGCACGGATGAGCTGGCAAGGCCGCTGCGCCTTGCCGGGGGGGATCTGTCAAATAAGGGAAATAAGAAGGGAAATTAGCCGATCACGACGCGCCGGCTGGCCGTGTTCGTCATCGGTTGGCCGCTGGGGCCGTAGAAGTTGCCGCTCTGAGCCGTGGGGCGCATGGCGTTCAGGGCGCCTTGTGTGTGCAGCATGTGCTTGTTGACCAGCAGGCTGTTCAGCCGGTTTTGCTCCTTGGCTTCGCGCGTGGTCTCGAGCAGGGCTTTCCACAGGGATGCCGCTTCGGCTTCGCTGGCGCCGACCAGCCAGTCTTCCATGCCCGCCTCGGCGGCCGTGAAACCGGCTGCCGCCAGCGCCTGGTGGCGTTGCGCCGCCAGCTGGCTCAATTGTCCTACGAGTGCCGTCTTGCGCGCCGTGAGCTCCGTGATCGCATCGATGTCAGCGGCAACCAGATGCCGCTGTTCTTCTTTCATCAATGCCAGCAATGTGGTCATGAGCTGTTGCTCGTCGCGCAGGCTGGAAAACGGAGTCACTGATTGCATGAGGGAACCTATCTATTTCGTGAGTGCAGCAAGTCCTTGACTGTGTCGAGGAGACCGTCCGCTACTTTTTCAGAGTTGACCTGGAACTGGCCGTCGGCGATCGCCAGCTTGATGCGTTCGACTTTTTTCGTGTCGAACACGGCGCCGCTGCCGGCAGTTGCACTGGCCGCTAATGCCTGTCCTTGCGGCGACAGGCGTACATTGTCCGACGTCGTCGGTGTTGCCTGGGCTTTCTCGGCATTCCGGGCGCCAGAGGTGCTCGCGGGCGCCACCGGCAGGCCGGGATTGCTTTTAATGGTGTTATCGGTAATTTTCACAGCGTGATCCTCGTCTGGTCGAAGTCAAGAAACTCCGGGATATGTGTGGTTATCGGCACCTTCTGCCGAAACTTTAGTGCGCCAGACCAGAATATCGCTGTCCATCCGTGTTTAAAAGGCGACCTCCACCATGCCACCTGCACGCGCCACGCCGCTGATCTGCTGGCCGCTCTGCGTGCGTACCTGTACCGTCTGACCATCGCCGGCGCTACCGATGGCGCGTCCTTCTGATGCTACCTGGAAACCGTTGCCACTGGAAACGACGCGCACCAACTGGCCCTGCATCACCACCGGCTTGCGGCGCAGGGTGTCGAGGCGCATCGGCGTGCCTGGTGGTAAGGAGATATTCGTGCTTGCACCCACGACCTGGGCCATGTCGGTGGCGATGCCTGCCGGTAATGCGGCCAGGTCGCCCTGCATCGTCACCAGCTGGCTGGCATCGATGGCTTGCCCTTGCGCCAGCGGCACGGCGCTGGCCACGTAGTCGCCCACGACGGCCACGTTGGCCTGCAAATAGATGGTCCAGTTGCCTGGCACCGTGCAGCGCACGCCCACGGTGGTCTTGCCCCAGGCGCGGGCGCCCGGCGCCATGAATGCTTGCGGTGCGGGGCAAGCGGCCAGGTTCAGGCGCGGATCGACGGCGCCGACGGTGATCGTCACCTTGCCCGGCAAACCGTTGCTTTGCACCTGCAGGAATTGTTCCACGCTGTTGCGCAGCGCTTCAGGCGTTTGCCGGCCGGCGTTTTGCGCCTGGGTTAGCGTTGGCAGGGCGGCAAGAGCGAGAAGGAGTGCGAGCGGTGTTTTCATGGTGATAGGCCTCTGGAATACTGCCATGATAGTGCGCGCGGCCCTGATCGAAGCGCCGATTAAGGGGTAAAAGTGCAGTCTGATCCGGCGATGGCCTTGCTTGTGGGCACCGTACTATGTTTCCTGTCATCACTATACCGCCATCCTTCCGCCATCTCAGGCGCCAGTGGCAGATCTTTCCGGAGCCTGACATGATAGGGAAACTCGACGATTACATGCGCTTCAACGAGACGGCGCTGAGCCTGCGCTCGACGCGCCAGGAATTGCTCGCCTCGAATATCGCGAATGCCGATACGCCCAACTACAAGGCGCGCGATGTCGATTTCGCCAGCGCGCTGAAGGGGGCGATGGCGCGCAAGGATGGCGTGCAGCCGGCTCTGAAGGGCACGGCGCCGCAGCATATGCCGGGCAAGGGCGTGGCCGCCACCGGTGGCAGCACGGGCGGCAAGGTCGAGACCCTGGCCGACGGCACGCCGCTGCTGTACCGCGCGCCGGCCCAGGGCGCCGTCGACGGCAATACGGTAGACATGGATCTCGAACGCAACGCCTTTGCCGACAATGCCATCCGCTACGAGGCGGCCGTGACCTTCCTCAACTCGCAGATCAAGGGCATGCTGACGGCTATCCAGGGAGGACAATAATCATGTCGCTATTTAATATCTTTAATGTGTCCGGTTCGGCCATGAGCGCCCAGGCGCAGCGCCTGAACACGGTGGCCAGCAACCTGGCCAATGCCGACAGCGCCACCAGCGCCACGGGCGAAGCCTACCGCGCCAAGCAGGTGGTGTTCGAAGCCGTGCCCATGAGCAACGGCGCCACGGCCGTCAAGGTGCAGAAGGTGATCGAAGACCCGTCGCCGATGAAGCTGGTCTACGACCCGAAGAACCCGCTGGCCGACGAGAAGGGCTACGTCACCATGCCCAACGTGAATACGGTCGACGAGATGGTCAACATGCTGTCGGCTTCGCGTTCCTACCAGACCAACGTGGAAACCATGAACGCGGCCAAGTCGCTGCTCCTGAAAACACTTACGCTCGGCCAATAAGGCTGACTGACTATTATGGCAACCATCGATACCAGCACCAGCCCCGTCACCGACCTGATGGCGACGATGAATCCGAAGAAGACGACGGCCGCGAAGGGCAGCGTCGAGGAGGAGACGAACAAATTCCTGACCCTGCTGGTAACCCAGCTGCAAAACCAGGATCCGATGAACCCGCTGGACAATGCGCAGCTGACGAGCCAGCTGGCCCAGCTGTCCACGGTAACGGGCGTCAACAAGCTCAATACCACCCTGGAAACGCTGAAAACCAGCTACCAGCAGGCCGAATCCATGCAGGCGGCCAATATCATCGGCCACGGCGTGCTGACGGCAGGCAAGAACATCACCCTGAGCAAGAGCGCGGCCCTGCTGGGCGTGGACCTGGCGACGCCGGCCGACAGCGTCAAAGTCATCATCTACGACAGCACGGGCAAGCAAGTCCATTCCATCGACCTTGGCCCGCAGGACGCGGGTACCTTGCCGCTGGGCTGGAACGGCTCCACCGCCGACCTCGACAAGAATGGCAAGCCGATCGTGCTGGCCGACGGCGCCTATACCTTCTCGGTGGAAGCCACGCGCGGCGGCGCCAAGCTCACGGATGCAGCGGCGCTGATGTTCGGTTCGGTCGCCAGCGTGTCGACGGGCGCAGGTGGCGTGAAATTGAATGTGCCGGGCGTGGGCAGCATCACCATGGCCGATGTGAAACAGATTTTGTAAGCCGCTCATTTGTAGCGTAGACCCTCTACCCCTAATTTCTACCAGGAGAACACAATGTCTTTCCAACAAGGCTTGAGCGGCTTGAATGGCGCCGCCAAATCGCTGGACGTCATCGGCAACAACATCGCCAATTCGGCCACCGTGGGTTTCAAGCAGTCGCAGGCGCAGTTTGCCGACATCTATGCCAACTCGCTGTATGGCGTGGGTGGCAACCAGCCCGGCATCGGCGTGGCCGTGTCGCAAGTGGCGCAGCTGTTCAATCAGGGTAACCTGGAGAGTTCGTCGAATCCGCTCGACATCGCCATCAATGGCGGCGGTTTCTTCCGCACCAGCGTGAACGGCGCCATCCAGTATTCGCGCAACGGCCAGTTCCAGGTTGACAAGAGCGGCTTCATCATCAATGCACAGAAAGCCCAGCTGACGGGCTATCCGGCCGATGCGAACGGCAAGATCCTGGCCGGTGCCACCGTGCCCCTGCAGATCGACCCGTCCGACATGGCGCCGCAGGCGACTACCAAGGTCGATACCCAGGTCAACCTCGATTCCAACTCGGCCATGCCGACTGTGGTGCCGTTCAGCGTGAGCGAGCAAAAGTCGTGGACCAAACAATTCCCCGTGCCGGTCTTCGATTCGCTGGGCAATTCGCACACCATGTCCAATTTCTACGTCAAGACGGGCACCAATACCTGGGATGTCTACTCGGCCACCGACGGCAAGGAAATTACCAGCGCGAAAGTGGCGGCGGCGGCGCAGACCGATGCCGCCTCGGTCGCCGCGCGCGCCGCCTACCAGTCCGCTGTCACGGCCGTGCCGCTGGTGCCAGCCAATATCACGGCGGCCGCCGTGGCCTATGGCAATGCAGCCGGCGCCGCCGTGCGCGCCGCCGCCGCTGCGGCCGGCGCCAGCCCCGCGCAACTGGCCGCCATCAGCGCCACCTATGGCAGCGCCGTGCCGAATGGCGTCAATTCCAGCCTGACGCCAGACCAGATCGACAAGAATATCGCCTCGGTGACGGAAGTGCCCGCCGTGAGGTCGGCTTCGCTGGTGTTCAACAGCGTCGGTAGCCTGGACAAGGCAGCCATGCTGGCGCTGACGCCGCCGCAAACCTTGCCGGTGACGGTCAACCTGCCCGTCTTCCCCGCCACGGGCGCGAACGCGAACCTGGCGATCAAGGTCGACTTCACCAATTCCACCCAGCTCAGTTCGTCGACCAGCGAAAAGCGCACCGTGGCCGATGGCTATGCGGCCGGCCAGCTGAGCCGTTTCGTGGTGGGTACGGATGGCGTGATCCAGGGCCAGTATAACAATGGCAAGACGCGCGACCTGGGCCAGGTGGTATTGACCAAGTTTGCCAATCCGAATGGCCTCGAACCGCTGGGCAACAATGCCTGGGCGGAAAGCTCGACCTCGGGCAGCCCCATGACGGGCGAACCGAGCTCGGGCGGTCTGGGCGACTTGCGCGCCTCGGCAGTGGAAGTATCGAACGTCGACCTGACCGCCGAACTGGTCAACATGATCACCGCGCAGCGCGCCTATCAGGCGAATGCGCAGACCATCAAGACGCAGGATTCGGTCTTGCAGACCCTGGTGAATCTGCGTTAATCGTTTGCACCCTTAACGGCGAAAGGCTGGGGTCGGACCCTCAGGGACTTGGCGTCCCCGTCCGACCCCGGTTTCTACGTTGGGTTTCAGGCAACAGGAGAAATAAAAAATGGACCGTCTCATCTACACCGCCGGCTCGGGCGCCAAGCACATCCTGGACAAGCAGGCGACCACGGCGAACAACCTGGCGAACGCTACCAGCACGGGTTTCCGTGCCCAGCTCGATTCGTTTCGCGCCGTGCCCGTGGTGGCCGACGGCATGATGCCGACGCGCACCTTCGTCGTCGATTCGACGGTCGGTTCCGATTTCACGCAAGGTCCGATGCAGCACACGGGGCGCACGCTCGACGTCGCCGTGGAAAATAATGGCTGGATTGCGGTGCAGTCGGCCGACGGTTCCGAAGCCTATACGCGCAACGGCGCCTTCAAGCTCAATGAAAATGGCATGTTGCAGACGCAATCGGGCCTGATGGTGCAGGGCGACACGGGTCCGTTGGCCATTCCGCCGGGCGTGACGGTGGCCATCGCCAGCGATGGCACGGTGGGCACGATTTCCACGGACGTGCCGCCGGGCCCGTCCACAGTGCTGGGGCGCATCAAGCTGGTCAACCCGCCCGAGCAGCAACTGGTGCGCGGCGACGATGGCCTGTTCCGCCTGAAGAATGGCACGGTGGCGCAGGCCGACCAGGCCGTCAAACTGACCACAGGCGCGCTCGAAGGCAGCAATGTCAGCCCCGTCGACTCCATGGTCAGCATGATCGCTCTGGCGCGCCAGTTCGAAACACAAATGAGCTTGTTGAAGAATGCCGAGAATAACGCGGCGAAAGCCACCCAGATCCTCGCTTTGAATTGATAGAGCCGGTCGCATAATGGTCACATAGAAATAGTCTACAGGGCTGGCAAGCGCTGTTATTGGAGAAAAAACATGATTCGTTCCCTTTGGATAGCCAAGACCGGCCTGGAAGCGCAGCAGACGCAGATGGACGTGATCGCCAATAACCTGGCCAACGTCAGCACCACCGGCTTCAAGAAGTCGCGCGCCGTGTTTGAAGACTTGCTGTATCAAAATGTGCGCCAGCCTGGTGCGCAATCCTCGCAGCAAACCCAGCTGCCGTCGGGCTTGCAGATCGGCACGGGCGTGCGCACGGTGGCTACCGAACGCATCCATACCCAGGGCAATCCGCAGGCTTCGGGCAATTCGCGTGACGTGATGGTCAACGGCACCGGTTTCTTCCAGGTGCTGCTGCCCGATGGCGCCACCGCTTACACGCGCGACGGCTCCTTCCAGACGGATGCCAATGGCCAGTTGGTGACCTCCGAAGGCTTCGTCATTCAGCCCGCCATCACCGTGCCGACCAATGCGCTGAGCCTGACCGTGGCGCGCGACGGCACCGTCTCCGTTACCTTGCCCAATACCGTGGCGCCATCGCAGATCGGCTCCCTGCAGCTGACCACCTTCGTCAATCCGGCCGGCCTGGAATCGAAGGGCGAAAACCTGTACATGGAAACGGGCGCCTCCGGCGTGGCGCAAACCAACACTCCGGGCACAAACGGCGCCGGGGTGCTGATGCAGGGCTATATCGAGACCTCGAACGTCAACGTGGCCGAGGAAATGGTCAACATGATCCAGACGCAGCGCGCCTACGAGATCAACAGCAAGGCCATCACCACATCCGATCAAATGCTGCAGAAATTGTCGCAACTTTAATTTTCATAGTCGTCATGCCATCCGCCGCCGGATGGCAGCGGAGGTTCGTCATGCAATACCCTATCATCGCCCTGTTGTCCGCAGTCCTGCTGTCCGGCTGCGCCATCACGCCCACCTCGATCGTGCAATATCCGACCACCACGCGTGCGCCGATGCCCGAACCGGTGGTCGTCAGCAATGGTTCCATCTACCAGCCGTCGACCTACCGTCCCGCCTTCGAAGACCGCCGCGCGCGGCATGTGGGCGACACCATGACGATTGCCATTACCGAGCGCACGAATGCCGTCAAGGCGGGCGCCAGTTCCGGCAACAAGTCCGGCAGCGTGGGCTTCAGCGTGCCCGGCTTTGCCCAGGGTAGCCTGGGCGGTAGCGTGAAGGCGAATGGCGCGACGAAATTTGCCGATGGCGACAACCAGTCCGCCAGCAACACCTTCAGCGGCACGATAGGCGTGACGGTCATCGAGGTATTGCCGAATGGCAACCTGATCGTCGCCGGCGAAAAACAGATCGCCATGAACAAGGGCACCGAATTCATCCGCTTCTCGGGCATGGTCAATCCCGATACGATCGGCATCGGCAACGTCGTGCCATCGACCCAGGTGGCCGAAGCGCGCGTCGAATACCGCACCAACAGCCAGATCGACCGCGCCGAAATGGCCTCGATGGCGTCGCGCTTCTTCCTCAGCCTGTTGCCGTTCTGATCATGGCCACGTTTACTTTTCCCCGCTTTTTCGCCATTGTCGGCTTGGCTATCTCTCTGCTGGCACCCGTGGCGCAGGCCGAGCGCATCAAGGATCTGGCCAGCATCGCCGGCGTGCGGCAGAATCAGCTGATGGGCTATGGCCTCGTCGTCGGCCTCGATGGCAGCGGCGACCAGACCACGCAAACCCCATTCACCATCCAGAGCGTGGCGGCGATGCTGCAGCAGCAAGGTATCAACTTGCCGCAAGGCACCAGTTTGCAGCTGAAAAACGTGGCTGCCGTGATGGTAACGACGGCCTTGCCCGCGTTTGCCCAGCCGGGCCAGCTGCTCGACGTGACGGTATCGTCGATGGGCAATGCAAAAAGCTTGCGCGGTGGCACTTTGCTGATGACGCCATTGAAGGGTGCCGATGGCCAGGTGTACGGCATGGCGCAAGGCAACGTGCTGGTGGGCGGCGTGGGTGCGCAGGCGGCCGGCAGCTCGGTCGTCATCAATCACTTGAGCGTGGGGCGCATCTCGGGCGGCGCGACAGTCGAGCGCAGCGTGCCCTCGGTATTGGGTGCCAACAACACCATCCGCCTGGAATTGAATGCCACCGATTTCGCCACCGCCAGCCGCGTGGTCGACGCCATCAACAGCCGTTACGGCGCCGGCACGGCCGCCGCGCTCGATGGCCGCGTGATCCAGGTGCAGTCGCCCAGCGGCAGCGACCAGCGCGTGTCCTTCCTGGGCCAGCTGGAAAGCATCGAAGTCAACCCGGCCCGCCTGGCGGCCAAGGTCATCATGAATGCGCGCACCGGTTCGGTCGTGATGAACCAGTCCGTGACCCTGGAAACGTGCGCCATTTCGCACGGCAACCTGTCCGTCACCATCAATGTCGAGCCGCAGGTGAGCCAGCCCGCGCCCTTGTCGGGTGGACGCACGGTGGTCACGCAGACGGCACAGATCGATATCAAGAAGGAACCGGGCAAGGTCATGCTGGTCAAGGGCGGCGCCTCGCTGTCCGACGTGGTGAAAGCCTTGAATGCCATCGGCGCCTCGCCGCAAGACTTGCTGGCCATTCTGCAGGCGATGAAAGCGGCCGGTTCGCTGCGCGCCGAACTCGAAATCATTTGATGGACATGCCATGATCAGCCAAACCGACCTCAGCAATACCGCCGCCTATGACGTCAAGGGCATGGATGGCTTGCGCCAGTCCGCCAGGGCGAAGGACCCCGCCGCCCTGAAAGAGGCAGCCACGCAATTTGAAGCCATGTTCATCAACATGATGATGAAAAGCATGCGCGACGCCACGCCGCAGGACGGCATCATGGATAGCCAGCAAAGCAAGATGTACACCTCGATGCTGGACCAGCAGACGAGCCAGAACCTGGCCAAGCGAGGCACGGGCCTGGCGGACGTGCTGATCCGCCAACTGTCGTCATCGAGCCAGGCGCTGGCCGCCGATGGGGCCGAAGCGCCGTCGCCGCGTTCCTCGAGCATGGCGCAGGCGCTGGCCGCCTTCCGCCAGCAGCAGGGCGCCCTCACCGATGGTGCAAGCAGTGCCACCGGCACCGGCAAGACCCTGAGCGACAAGGCCAACGCCACGCAGGCGCCGCACGTGCGCGCCTTCCAGGAAAAGCTGGGCGTGCATGCGGAAGAAGCCAGCCGTGCCACCGGCATCCCGGCCAAGTTCATGCTGGGCCAGGCGGCGCTGGAGACGGGCTGGGGCAAGCGCGAAATCATCAGCCGCGACGGCAGCAGCAGCCACAACCTGTTCGGCATCAAGGCGTCAAACGACTGGAAGGGCAAGGTCACCGAAGCCGTCACCACGGAATATGTGAATGGCAAGGCGCAGCGCAAGGTGGAAAAATTCCGCGCCTACGACAGTTACGCGGACAGCTTCAAGGATTATGCGCAGTTGATTACCAACAACAAACGCTACGAGAAAGTGCTGGCCAGCGCAGGCGACGCCAGTACGTTCGCCCAGGGCTTGCAAAAGGCCGGCTACGCGACGGACCCGAATTACGCCGCCAAATTGACAAAAATCATCAAGAATTCGCTGGTCGGCTGATACCTGCCGTGCCCATGTGCAGGCCGCGCGCTTCAAGTTTTCGCCGCGGCTGCCGTAAATACATTTGACGGTAACCAATAAGACACCATGACTTCGAATCTACTCAGCATCGGTAAGAGCGGTTTGCTTGCAGCGCAGGTGGGCCTGTCGACGACCGGGCATAACATCACCAATGCGAATGTACCCGGGTACAATCGCCAGACGGTGCTGCAGCAGACTTCGCAGTCCAACTTTGCCGGCTATGGCTTCGTCGGCACGGGCACGGAAGTGTCGCAGATCAAGCGCCAGTACGACAGCTTCATGGCCACCCAGGTCAATGCCGCACAAAGTGCCACCAGCGCGCTCGATAGCTATTACACGCAGATCAGCCAGATCGACAACTTGCTGGCCGATCCCACGGCGGGTTTGTCGCCCGCCCTGCAAGACTTCTTCAAGGGCGTGCAGGATTTCAGCGCCAATCCGTCTTCGGTCGCCTCGCGTCAGGCGCTGCTGTCGAGCGCCGGCTCGCTCGCTTCCCGTTTCCAGGGCTTGAGCGCGCGCCTGACGGAGATCGGCGACGGCGTCAATTCGCAGATCACGTCGAATGTGACGGTGATTAATACCTACGCCAAGCAGCTCGCCGAGCTGAACAAGTCGATTTCCCAGTTGTCGGTCGATGCCAGCAACCAGCCCAACGATCTGCTGGACCAGCGCGATCAGCTGATCACGGAATTGAACAAATATGTCAAGGCGACGGTGCAACCCGCTGCCAACAATACCGTCACCATTTCCATCGGCGCGGGCCAGCCGCTGGTGGTGGCGGACCGCAGCTTCGAGCTGGCGGCCACGCCTTCGCGGACGGACCCGAACCGCATCGAGGTGGGCTATGTCACGGGCAGTACCGTCACCGTGTTGCCGGACAGCTCCCTGACCGGCGGCTCGCTGGGCGGCTTGCTGGATTTCCGCAGCGGCACCCTGGACAATGTCCAGAACTCCCTGGGCAAGGTGGCCATCGCGCTGGCCAGCACCTTCAATGACCAGCACAAGCTGGGCCAGGACTTGAATGACGCCATGGGCGGAGACTTCTTCAAGATACCCGACCCCGTGATCGGCGCCGACCGCGGCAACAACGCCAGCAGCACCACCGTGCTGTCGGCCAAGGTCAGCGACCCCACCAAGCTGACGGCCAGCGATTACAGCCTGAAATACGACGGCAGCAACTATGTGGTGACGCGCGAATCGGACGGTGCGCACACCATCATCAATCCCTATCCGCAAACGGGGCCGCAAACCATCGACGGCGTCGATTTCTCGATCTCGGGCACGGCTGCCCAGGGCGACAACTACGTCATCAGGCCGACGGCGAATGGCGCGGCCGGCCTGAACGTGCTGATCACCGACCGCAACAAGATCGCCGCCGCCGCGCCCATCGCCACCTCGGCGCCGGTGGCCAATACGGGCTCGGGTAAGCTCAGCGCCGGCTCCGTCGACAAGGCATACCTGAGCCCGGGCAATGCCCTGACGGCTCCCTTGACCTTGACATATGACAAGGCGACCACCTCGCTGACGGGTTTCCCACCCGGCCAGGCGGTGACGGTCAAGGGCTTGAATGGGGCCACCACGACCTATCCGGCCGGCACGGCGAATATCCCGTACAAGGAAGGCGATAACTTCAGCTTTGGCGGCATCAATGTCAGCATGACGGGCGCGCCGGCACAGGGCGATACCTTCACGATCAAGCCCAATAGGGGCGGCGTGGGCGACAACCGCAATGCCGCGCTGCTGGCGGGCTTGCAGACGAAGAACATCCTCGATGGCGGCAATGCCACGTTCCAGGGTTCGTATGCGCAGACCGTCAGCTTCGTGGGTAACAAGACACGTGAAGTACAGGTCAGCGGCCTGGCCAGCCTGGCCTTGCTGCAGCAGGTCAGCACCCAGCAGCAGGCCGTTTCCGGCGTCAACCTCGATGAAGAGGCGGCCAACCTGCTGCGTTACCAGCAGTCCTACCAGGCGTGCGGCAAGGTCATGCAGATCGCCAGCACCCTGTTCGACGTGGTGATCGGCCTGGGACGTTAATCAATTTTTGCCGCGACATAGCGCGCGGCGGCTTTCTGGAAGGGCAGCATCATGCGCATCAGCACACGAATGATTTATGACCAGGGCAGCTCGCAGCTGAATAATCTGCAGGGCGCCTTGAACCGTACGCAGATGCAACTGTCGGCGAACCGCCGCAACCTGACGCCGGCCGACGATCCGATCGCCTCGGCGCGCGCGCTGGAAGTGACGCAGTCGCAATCGATCAATACCCAGTTCGTGACGAACCGCTCGAACGCGAAGAACTTCCTGTCGCAGGAAGAGCTGGCACTGGGCAGCACCACTTCGCTGATCGCCGACGTGAAAGACCTGGTCCTGAAGGCCGGTAATCCTGCCCTCAAGGATGTCGACCGCGATACCCTGGCCAAGGAGCTGGAAGGCCGGCTGACTGACTTGCTGGGCATCGCCAACACGGCCGATGGCGCCGGCGGCTACCTGTTTTCCGGCTATAAATCCACCACCCAGCCATTCAGCCAGACGCCGACGGGCGCCACCTATGTGGGCGATCAGGGCCAGCGCGAATTGCAGGTGGGTTCGGCGCGCTACCTCGCTACCAGCGATTCCGGTGCCACCGTGTTCGAGAATAACCTGACCGGCAATGGCAAGTTCACCACGGCGGCCGCCACCGCCAACTTTACGCGCGGCGGCTCGGGCATCATTTCGGGCGGCACGGTGACGGACCCGTCGGCATTGACGGGGCACAAGTATTCGATCGATTTCAAGGTCACGGGCACGGGTACCTCCGCCGTCACCACCTACACCGTCACGGACGCCACGCTGGGCCAGACGGTGCCAAATCCCGCCGTGCCCATCCCTTACAAGGCGGGCGACGCCATCACCTTCGATGGCCAGCAAGTGAATATCACGGGCAAGCCGGCCGACCAGGACAGCTTTACGCTGGAGCCGAGCGCCAAGGAATCGCTGTTCACCACCGTGAAAAACCTGATCGGCGTGCTGCGCCAGCCGGGTAGCGGCGATGCGGGCCAGGCACGCCTGACGAACGGCTTGAACGCCGCGCATAATATTCTCGACACGGCCTACGACAATGTACTGTCCGTGCGCGCGGAAGTCGGTTCCCGCATGAAGGAACTCGATTATCTCGACAGTGCTGGCGACGACCTCGACATCCAGTACGCCACCACCCTGTCGGACCTGCAGGACCTGGACATGGTCAAAGCCATTTCCACTTTCAGTCAGCAGCAAGTCACCCTGCAGGCGGCGCAAAAATCGTTCACTTCGATCTCGGGCCTGTCGCTGTTCAACTACATCAGCTAAGCCGTCATTTCAGCGTGACGGCCAGCCGGGCCGGGGCAGGGAGTGCATCTCCCGCCCCGGCTTTTTTACGTCCGCAAGATGGTCGCCTTGATAATATATGCAGGCAAACTGTGCAGTCTACCTGTGTATCTGTTATAGTGGAGCCTGTTGATTGATTACCTGCCTCCCATGCACACCCCACAAGAAGAGCACGAACACGTATTGCAGCTGGCCGGCGACTTGCGCATTCTCATCGGAAAATTGCGCCGCCGCCTGCGCGAAGAAGCGCATCTGGGCGATGTCAGCATGTCGCAGGCATCCGTGCTGAGCCGCCTCGAGCGCGACGGCCCGGCCACGGCCAGCAGTCTGGCGCGCGCCGAAGGCATGCGGCCCCAGTCGATGGCCGCCACGGTGCTGGCGCTGACCGAGGCGCGGATGGTGACGGGTTCGCCCGATCCGGCCGACGGACGGCAAACGATCCTGACCCTGACGGACAGCTGCCGTGCCTGGATCGCGGCCAGCCGGGCCGCGCGCGAAGACTGGCTGGCGCGCACCATTGAAACCCGGCTCACGCCGGACGAAGTCACCGAACTGAACCATGCGGTGGCCCTGCTCAAACGCTTGGCGGAGTGATCCGCTGAACCATCCACCACGACCCCGGCAAGGAGCCCGCACGCCCAGATGAACAACACATTCCGTTCGCTACGCATTCCCAATTACCGTATCTGGGCCGGTGGCGCCCTGGTGTCGAATATCGGCACCTGGATGCAGCGCACGGCCCAGGATTGGCTGGTGCTGAGCGAATTGACGCAGCATAAAGCCAGTGCCGTCGGCATCGTCATGGCCTTGCAATTCGGCCCGCAACTGCTGTTGTTGCCCCTGACGGGCATGGCGGCCGACCTGCTCGACCGACGCAAGCTGCTGCTGTGTACGCAGGCGGCCATGGGCTTGCTGGCGCTGGGACTCGGGATCTTGTGCATCAGCGGACGGGTACAACTGTGGCATGTATATGTGTTTGCTTTCCTGCTGGGCTGCGTGACGGCCTTCGATTCGCCCGTGCGCCAGACGTTTGTTTCCGACATTGTCGGCGAGGAAGATTTGACGAATGCCGTGGCGCTCAATTCCACCTCGTTCAATGCGGCGCGCATGCTGGGCCCGGCGGTGGCCGGCTTGCTCATCAGTAGCGTCGGCAGCGGCTGGGTCTTCATCATCAACGCCGCCTCGTTTGCTGCCGTGATCGGTTCGCTGTTGCTGCTGCGCGTGGAACTGCTGCGCCGCGCGCCGCGCCTGAAGGCCACGCGCGCCAGCCTGGGCGAGGGCTTCCGCTATGTGCGCCAGCGGCCCGACCTGATGGCCATCCTGCTGATGCTGTTCCTGATCGGCACTTTTGGCATGAATTTCCCCATCTTCCTGTCGACCATGTCGGTCACGGCCTTCCATGCGGGCGCCGGCCAGTATGGTGTACTCAGTTCCGTGATGGCATGCGGCTCCGTGGCCGGCGCCCTGCTGGCGGCGGGGCGTGGCCAGCCTACGCTGGCCTTGCTGCTGGGGGCGGCAGCGCTGTTCGGCCTGGCCTGCGCGCTGGCCGCCGTGATGCCCAATTACTGGCTGTTCGGCATGATGCTGGTGGTCATCGGCATCGCCGCGCAAACGTTTACCACCAGCGTCAACAGCAGTGTGCAACTGTCGACGGCGCCCGCCATGCGGGGCCGCGTGATGGCCATCCTGTTGGCCATCTCGGCAGGCGGCACGCCGCTGGGCGCGCCCGTCGTGGGCTGGGTGGCCGATACCTTCGGCCCGCGCTGGGCGCTGGGCATCGGCGCCCTGTCGGGGCTGGCGGCGGCGCTGGTCGGCGTGCACTATCTGGTCAAGCATCACCAGTTGCGCCTGAACGTCGATGTGCGGCGCTGGCGCCTCGCACTCAGCAGCGACCAGCAGCGCTGATCTTACGGCGCTGGCGTGGCCGGCGGCGCGGGGCGCAGGGGATTGGCCGGCAGCGGCGGCGGTGGCCGGTCGCGCGTGGCGAAGCCGCGCGGCAGCAAGCGTGCCGTTTCTATGCCGCGCAGGAACATGTTCTGGAAGGGCGTGGCCAGGTAGGGCAGGACCATGCTGATCACCAGCAAGCCCACGCCCAGCGTGACGGGGAAGCCGATACCGAAAATGTTCAGCTGCGGCGCGGCGCGCGTCAAAATGCCCAGCGCCACGTTGGTCAGCAGCAAGGCGGCGATGATGGGCAGCGAAATCTGCAGGCCGGAACGGAAGATTTCCCCGCCCCAGGCGGCCAATTGCTGGAAACCGCCGCCGCTGATGGGACTCGATGAGATGGGCAGGCTGACAAAACTTTCCGCCAGCGCCGCCAGCAAGACCAGGTGGCCATTGACTGTCAGAAACATCAAGGTGGCCAGCATGACGAGGAATTGGCTGATGGCGGAAGACCTGCCCTTGGTTTGCGGGTCGAAGAAGGAGGCGAAGCCCAGGCCCATGGTCAGGCTGCTGAGCTCGCCGGCCATTTCGATGGCGGAAAACACGATGCGGATGGAAAAGCCCATGGCCAGGCCCACCAGCATCTCTTGCGTCAGGATCAGCAAACCGGGCAAGGACATCGGGTTGACGGCAGGCAGGGCCGGTACGGTGGGCGCGATGATCATGGCCAGCAGCGCACCCAGGGTCACCTTCACGCTGGCTGGCACGGCCGCGTTGCCGAACAGGGGCGCGGCCGCAATCAGGCCGAGGATGCGGCTAAGCGGCCACAGCAGTGCTGCGATCCACGTGTTCAGCTCGATGCTCGACAGGGTCAGCATAGGAAGATCAGCGATTGATGCACTAACCGACCAGGTTCGGGATGCCCGTGAAGACCTGGCGCATGTAGTCGAGCATGACGGACAGCATCCACGGGCCCGCCACGACGAGGGCGACAAAGATGCCGACCAGCTTGGGGATGAAGGACAGGGTCGACTCGTTGATCTGCGTGGCCGCCTGAAAGATGCTGACGATCAAGCCGATGATGAGGGCGACGAGCAGCATGGGCGCGGCCACCATCAGGGTGATTTCCATCGCATGGCGGCCCAGGGTCATGACGCTTTCGGGTGTCATCGTATTTCCCCTAGTAAAAACTCTGTGACAGCGAGCCCAGCAGCAGTTGCCAGCCATCGACCAGCACGAACAGCATCAGTTTGAACGGCAGCGAGATCGTGGCCGGCGACATCATCATCATACCCATCGACATCAGCACGCTGGCGACCACCATGTCGATGATCAGGAAGGGGATGAAGATGGCAAAGCCGATCTGGAACGCCGTTTTCAGTTCACTCGTGACGAAGGCGGGCACGAGGATGCGCAACGGCACGTCTTCCGGACCTTGCAGGGCCGGCGAGCGCGACATCTTGGCAAACAGGGCCAGGTCGGCCTGGCGCGTCTGCTTGAGCATGAAGGTTTTCAGGGGATCGACGCCCTTGTCCATCGCTTGCTGCATGCTGATTTTGTTTTCCTGGTAAGGCAGATAGGCATCCGTATAGATCTTATCGAACACGGGGCCCATGACGAACAGGGTCAGGAACAGGGCCAGTCCCACCAGCACCTGGTTGGGCGGCGCCGACTGCGTGCCGATGGCCTGGCGCAGCAGGGACAGCACGATGATGATGCGCGTAAAGCAGGTCATCATCAAGAGGGCCGCCGGCAGGAAGGTGAGCGACGTCATCAGGATGAGCGTCTGCACCGGCAGCGAGTAATTCTGTCCTCCGCCCGGCGCCGGCGTGCTGTTGAAGGCCGGGATGCCCGGCTGGGCCATGGCCCACAGCGGCAAGGCCAGCGCGGCCGCCGCCAGCAGCCAGGTCAGGGGAGTCTTCACGTTGGACCACGCCATCTGCTGCTTATTTCCCATTGCGTTTTTCGATGGTCTGTTTCAGCCACTCGGAAAAATTGGCGGCCGCGGGGCCATTTTGCGCCGTGGCCAGTTGCGGCAAATCGCCTTCCTGGCGCGGCATGGTGGCCAGCGCGTTGATCCTGCCTGGCGAGGCGCCGACGACGATCCACTGGTCGGCCACTTCGACGAGGACGATGCGTTCGCGTCCACCCAGATTGAGCGAACTGACGACGCGCATCTTGTTGTTGCCACCCATGACCTTGGGGCCATAGCGCTTCATGAACCAGGCCAGACCGATCAGCAGGGCCAGCACGAACACCAGCGCGAAGATGGTTTGCAGCAAGCTGCCGGCCGAGCTCGTCGGCGCCATCGTCATGGGCGCGCCCGCCGGCATGGCGGGCAGGGCGGCAGCTGGCGCGGGCGCCGCTTCAGCGGCTGCAGCGGTTTTTTCAGTTGCCACTTCGGCAGGCGCGCTGGCGACGCTGGCCGCCGGCGCTTCTGCCGTCACCGCTGCGGCAACTGGCGCCGACGCGGGCGCCGGCGCCGGTGCAGCTTGGGCGATGCAGCAAGCTGCTGCCAGCGGCAGCAGGGTGGAAATCAACAGGCCAGGCTTCATTTATTCAATTTTCGGATGCGTTCGGAAGGCGTGATGATGTCGGTCAGGCGGATACCAAACTTGTCATTCACCACCACCACTTCGCCCTGGGCAATCAGGCAGCCATTCACCAGCACGTCCATCGGTTCGCCCGCCAGGCCGTCGAGCTCGACCACGGAACCTTGTGCCAGTTGCAGCAGGTTCTTGATGGCGATCTTGGTGCGGCCCAGCTCGACCGTCAGCTGCACGGGAATATCGAGGATGAAATCGATATCGTTGTGCGTTTCCGACTTCGATGCCTGCTTGGAAAAGTCCTTGAACACGGCGGCGCTGGCCGCGCTGGCCGTATTGGCAGCCTGGTTTTGCAGCGCTTCGGCTTCCGCCTTGGCCTGCTCGGCAATAGCCGCGCCCCAATCGTCTTCCGCGCTTTGGTCGTCTTGGTTGTCAGACATGTGTTTCTCCTGTTGTACAGATGCGGACCGCAGCGCGGCCCGGGTGCATTACTTAATGATTGTTCATGTTGTCGGCATTAGCCAGCAACTTTTCGACCTTTAGCGCATATTGTCCGTTCAACACGCCGTACGTGCAATCCATGACGGGCACGCCGTCGACGGTGGCGGCGATCAGTTCGGGAATATTCAGCGGGATGATGTCGCCTACCTTCATGTTCAGGATTTCGTCGAACGAGACGCGCGCCGTGCCCAGCGAGGCCACCAGTTCGACTTCGGCGATCTGGATCTGCTGCGTCATCAGGCGGATCCAGCGCTTGTCCACTTCCAGCGCTTCGCCCTGCAGGCTCGAGGTCAGCGAATCGCGGATCGGCTCGATCATCGAATACGGCATGCAGAAGTGGATTTGTCCGGAAACGGAGCCCAGTTCCACCGTAAACGTGGAGGCAACCACCACTTCATTCGGCGTGGCGATGTTGGCGAACTGCGTGTTCATTTCTGAACGGATATATTCGAACTCGACGGGGAAGACCGGCTCCCACGACTTGGTGTAGGCTTCAAAGACGATGTCGAGGATGCGCAAGATGATGCGCTGCTCCGTCTGCGTAAAATCGCGCCCTTCGACGCGCGTATGAAAACGTCCGTCGCCGCCGAACAGATTGTCGACCAGCAGGAAGACCAGGCCCGGATCGAAGACCATCAGGGCTGTGCCGCGCAGCGGCTTCATGTGCACCAGGTTCAGATTGGTCGGCACCACCAGGTTGCGGATGAACTCGCTGTACTTCGACACGCGCACGGAACCCACCGACACTTCGGCGCTGCGGCGCAGGAAGTTGAACAGGCCCACGCGCAGCAGGCGGGCAAAACGCTCGTTGATAATTTCCAACGTTGGCATCCGGCCGCGCACGATGCGCTCCTGGGTTGCCAGGTTGTAGGTACGAACTCCCGTGACATCTTCCGGCGTCTGCGCGTCGTCCTGATCTCCGTTGACGCCCTTCAAAAGGGCATCGACTTCTTCCTGGGAGAGGAAATTATCGGCCATGGCTGCTTATTGAATGATGAATGCGGTAAATAATACGTCCGTCACGTCCTGCTCCGGCCCTTTGTCCTCGAACGGCTGGTTCACCTGATTGATGATTTCGGCCGCCAGTTGCTGCTTGCCCTCCACGGTATTGAGTTCCGATGCCTTTTTGCCGGACAGCAGCAGCAGCAAGCGGCTACGCACCTTCGGCATGTTGACCTTGATCAAGTCCATTTCTTCCGGGCTGCTCGCTTGCAAGGTGAATGCGATTTGCAGGTATTGCTCGCCATTTTCCGGCTGCAAGTTGACGGTGAAGGCATCGACGGGCACGAAGACGGGCGGACCTGCCTTGGAAACGGCATGTTTTTTCTTGTTGGGCGCCGATTCTTCTTTATCGGCCTTGCCATGCAGGAAGTACCAGGCTGCACCGCCACCGATGCTGCCGGCCACCAGCACCGAGGCCAGCACGATGATCAGAAGCTTTTTTTTCGAGGCGCCGGCGGGGGCCAGGCCTGCATCTGCTTTCGGATCTGCTTTCATTTTTGGATTTGCTTTCAATGGTACTCGAGTGCATGGAAGTGGATCACGACGCCATTATGTCATTATCGGCAAATTCTGCGCAGAAGGATGCAGTGAAAAGAGGGCGGAAGCGCCCTCAACTCGCTGTTTTTATACGAAAAGTTACGCTGTGGGGCCCGCCTGTGGCCCGAGGACGACGAATTGGCCTCAGGCAAAGGTATCCACGGCACTCAGGCTGGGCCGGCTGCGTCCGCCTGCCGCTGGCGCGATAGCGATCTCGCCACCCGATACGCCGCCGCCCTGGCCAGTGCCGCGGCGTTCGCCCGAGCCGGCCCGCTCGCCATTGTTTTGCTGTTCCGGCGTGCCGGCCGAGACGGTGGCGCTACCGAAGGCGATGCCCGCTTCGCTCATCATCTCGCGCAGGCGCGGCATGGCCGCTTCCAGCGCCTGGCGCACTTCTGGCTGGGCCGACATGAAGGCGGCATCGGCCTGGTCATTGGTAACCGTCAGGACCACTTGCACGGGGCCAAGGTCGGGCGGATTCAGGGTCAGGGTGGCGCTCTGGTCGCCACCGGCCGCCATCCACACGACTTTCTGCCCCAGTTGCTGGTCCCAGGCCGGCGTGCCGACGCGGCCCGTCAGCTTGTCTGCCGGCACAGCCACAGCGGCGGCAGCGTGCTGCAGGGCGCTTGGCTGCAACTGGGTCGCCAGGCGGCTCAGGTCGGCTGACGTTTCCTTGATGCTCGCTTCGGCCACGGCGGTGCCAGCCTTGGCGGTGGCCGCCAGCTGGGCATCGATGGCCAGTTTTCCAGGCTCGGCCTTGCCGGTTGGCACGCTGGTGCCTGGCGTGGCAGTTGTCTTGCCCTGGGCCTGGCCCAGGCTGTCGGCAAAGTCGCCGCTGTCGGCTTGCGCGGTGGTGTTGGTGGCGGCGGCCTTGCCGCTGCCCTGGCCGGCTGCCAGCAATGGCCCTGCGGCCAGGCCCTTGCCGTCGGCCTTGACGCTGGCGCGCGCGGGCAGTTCCGGCACGGCCTTGGCTGTTGCCGCTTGCGGCTGGATGGCCAACTGGATGCTGCCCACCAGGGCCAGCATCTCGGCGGCCGGATCGGCAGGCGGCGGTGCTGTCGCGGTGGGGATGGCAGGCACGCTTGCCTCGGCCGCGGTGCTGGAAGCATCGCTGGTGGCGGGCGCGGCCGCCTCGCTGGCCGGCGCGGATGGCTGTTCGCTGTTGGCGGCCTGTTCGGTGCCCGCTTGCGCCGGCTTCGTTTCCTTGGCCGGCGCCTGGGCGGGTGCCGGCGTGGCGGCAGGGCTGGCGGGGCGGGTCGCCGCCGGTGCTGCTGCTTGCTCCATATTGCGGCTGGCCTGGCGTTGCTCGATCTGGCGGTTCAGGGTGCGCTGGAAGTCGCCCGCCGTACCGCTGGTGGGCGGCTGGCTGCGGTTGGCGGCGCCCGGCGTGGCGTTCGGCGAGACAATCTGGGAAATCGGGTTTTGCAGGGTTTGCATGATGCTGCCTCAGTGTTGCTTAGCGTTTGTAATAGGCTTGTCGCGCCGCGTGCTCATCCATTGCTTTCTGGTCGCGCTTGTTTTCCAGCTTCAGCGCCTGTTCCTGCGCCCGGTTGTTCAGGGTGGTGTACGACATGCGCTTGCGTTCGGCCAGCTGCCAGCGCATCTTTTCATTGTCGCTGCGTGCTTGCGCATGCTCGACCACTTGCTGCTGGCCCAGGATGGCGCTGTCGAGCTTGACCATGAAGGCCTGGAAATTGCGGTAGGCCATGGGCGTAATGCCATTGCTCATGCTCGCCTCGAAGCGCTTCGCATAGTCATCGCGGTAGCCGGACAGCATGTCGAGCTTCTGGCGGCAATCGTCGAGCGCTTTCAGGGCCGCGCCCAGACGCTTGGCGCAATCATCCGTTTCGCGCTGGGCAAGGTCGATCAGGGTTGCAAGTTGGGAAGGAGAAGCCATGTCTGATTATATTCCCGCTATGCAAGCCCTAATCAGTCGAATAGAGCGGTAAGTTGCCCCAAGCTCTCGTCCATGCTGACCCGTTCCGTGATTTGCTGTTGCAAAAACGCCTCGATCTTTTCATGCAGGGCGATGGCCTGGTCCAGCACGGGATCGGTGCCGGCGCTGTAGGCACCCACGCTGATCAGGTCGCGGCTGCGTTCATAGCGCGAATACAGTTGCTTGAGCTTGCGCGCCTGCTGCTGGTGTTCATGCGTGGTGATCGAGTGGGCAGCGCGTGAAATCGATTGCTCGATGTCGATGGCCGGGTAGTGGCCCGCCTCGGCCAGGCGGCGGTTGAGCACGATATGGCCGTCGAGAATCGCGCGTGCCGAGTCGGCGATCGGGTCTTGCTGGTCGTCGCCCTCGGTCAGCACGGTGTAGAAGGCGGTGATCGAGCCGCCGCCTTCTTCGCCATTACCGGCCCGCTCCACCAGCACGGGCAGCTTGGCGAAGACGGACGGCGGATAGCCCTTGGTGGCAGGCGGTTCGCCGATGGCCAGGGCGATTTCGCGCTGCGCCATGGCGTAGCGGGTCAGCGAATCCATGATTAACAGTACATTTTGCCCCTGGTCGCGGAAATACTCGGCAATGGCCGTTGCATACGCGGCGCCCTGCAGGCGCATCAGGGGCGGCGTGTCGGCCGGCGCCGCCACGACGACGGAGCGGGCCAGGCCTTCGGGGCCGAGGATTTGCTCGATAAATTCCTTCACCTCGCGACCCCGTTCGCCGATCAGGCCGACGACGATCACATCCGCCTCCGTGTAGCGGGCCATCATGCCCAGCAGCACGCTCTTGCCCACGCCGGAACCGGCGAACAGGCCCATGCGCTGGCCACGGCCCACGGTCAGCATGGCATTGATCGAGCGTACGCCCACGTCGAGCGTATCGACGATGGGCGCGCGGCCCAGCGGATTGGCGGGGCGTACATTGATGGGAGCGCTATCGGTCGTATGCAGCGGGCCCAGCTGATCAAGCGGCCGTCCTGCGCCATCGAGCACGCGGCCCAGCAGTTGCGGGCCTACCGGCAGGTGGCGCGCGCGGTCGCTGGGGCGGCGGCGCGGGTGCGCCACGCTGCCGGGGCGGGGAATAGCCGGTTCGACGGAAAACACGCGCGTGCCGGGCACGATGCCCTCGACGTCGCTTTGCGGCATCAAAAACAGGCGCTCGCCTTCAAAACCTACCACTTCCGCCTCGACCCGCCCGCCATTGGGCAGCGGCACGGTGCAGGCGGCGCCCACGGCCAGGCGCAGGCCCACCGCTTCCATCACCAGGCCGGCCACGCGCGTGACCCGCCCCGAAATTTGCATCGGTTCGACAAAGCCGACCACGGCCGAACAGTCGTTCAGGTAGGCGCGCCAGCGCGCCGCATGGGCAGCCGGTCCTTTGACGGACTCGCTCACGGCGCCAGCCAGTCCAGGTCCTTGCCCAGCGCATGCGTCAGGCGCTGCCAGCGGGTGGACGTCTGCGCGTCGATCTGGTTGCTGGCCGTGTCGATCTTGCAACCGCCGCGTTCCACGGTCGGGTCTTCGATGACACGCCAGCCACCCTTGTCGAGCTCATCGCCGATGCCGTCGCGTACCACTTGCGCGTCTTCCGGATTGAGCATCAGCAAGGCCGGTTGTTGCAGCACGGGCAAGTATTCGATGGCTTCGCGCACCATCGGCAGCATCAGCTCGGGGCGCACGGGCAAGGCCGTTTTCAGCATGCCCTTGGCCAGTTGCAAGGCCAGTTCCATGACGTCGTTGGCGATCAGTTCATCGGCCTGGTGCACGGCCGTGCCGAAGTCGACGGCGATGGTTTGCAGGTGCGCCAGTTCCACGCCGGAGGCGGCCTTGCCTTCGGCATACGATTGCGCATGGCCATCGGCATGCCCGGCCGCGTGGCCTTCCGCATAGCCGGCGGCGCGGCCCTCATCGAAGGCCGTGGCACGCGCTTCTTCGCGGATGGCGTCAAGTTCTTCCTGCGTCGGATATTCGAGCGGCGGGGCCAGCTCTTCTTCCGGCAGCTCGGCAAATGGGTCGAATTCCGGTTCCGGCTCCGGTTCGAGCAGCTTGCGCGCCGCCACCACGCTGGGACGCTCGTCGCCAAACGAGGTCATTTCCCAGCGCTGGTAAGCGGTTTGTTGCTCTTTGGGTATTAAATTAGACAAACGAATCCTCGCCTTTTCCACCCAGTACTATCTGCCCTTCGTCCGCCAGGCGGCGCACGATTTGCAGGATCTGTTTCTGTTGCGATTCCACTTCCGACAGGCGCACGGGGCCTTTCGACTCCAGGTCTTCGCGCATCATCTCGCCGGCACGCTGCGACATGTTCTTGAAGATCTTGTCGCGCAGCTCTTGCGACGCGCCTTTCAGGGCGATGATCAGCATTTCCGACTGTACTTCGCGCAACAGCAACTGGATGCCGCGGTCGTCGATATCGATCACGTTGTCGAACACGAACATTTCGTCCATGATCTTTTGCGCCATGTCGTTGTCGTAGTTCTTGATATTGTCCATGACGGAGCCCTCTTGCTCGCCGCTCATGAAGTTGAGGATCTCGGCCGCTGCGCGCACGCCGCCCAGCGACGATTTTTTGATGTTTTCGTTACCCGACAGCAGTTTCGTCAGCACATCGTTGAGTTCGCGCAAGGCGGCCGGCTGCACGCCGTCCAGGGTGGCGATGCGCAGCACCACGTCGTTGCGCAGGCGGTCCGTGAAATGGCCGAGGATTTCGCACGCCTGGTCGCGCTCCAGGTGGACCAGGATGGTGGCGATGATCTGCGGGTGTTCGTTGCGGATCAGCTCGGACACGGATTGCGAATCCATCCACTTCAGCGATTCGATGCCGGACGCATCCTTGCCGCCCAGGATGCGCGACAGCAGCACGGAAGCCTTGTCGTCGCCCAGCGCCTTGGTGAGGACTTGCCGGATGTATTCGTCCGAATCGAGGCCGACCGTGGAATTGAGTTCTGTCTGCGCGCGGAAGTCGTCCAGCACCTCCACCACCTGTTCGTGCGCAATGCCCTTCATGGTGGCCATGGCGGCGCCCAGTTTCAGCACTTCGCGCGGGCCGAGGAATTTCATGACCTCAGCCGCTTCGCTCTCGCCCAGTGCCAGCATCAGGATGGATGCTTTTTGCAGTCCCGTTGTCTCAGTCATTATTGCCTATCCATGCTTTGATTACGTTGGCCACCACGCGCGGGTCTTCCTGTGCCAGTTTCCTGGCCATCGCCAGGTTTTCGCGATAACCGCGGGCCGTATCTTCTTCCAGTTCTTCCAGCTCGGCTTCGCTGAGCAGGACTTCGTTTTCTGCGTCGTCCTTGGCGAGTTCCGGCTCGATGACGGGCGGTGGCGCACCGAAATCGTCGATCTTGCGCATCACGGGGCGCAGCATCGGGCGCACGATCTTGATGAAGATATACAGCAAAATCAGGGCCGTGATGAGGAATTTCGCCAGTTCCTTGGCTAGCGGCAAGTTGGCCGGGTCGCGCCACCACTCCAGCTTGCCTTCCGGTGCGCGGTCGATGCCGTCGAAGGGCGAGTTGGCCACGCTGAAGCTGTCGCCGCGCTCCTTGTTGTAGCCCATCGCTTCCTTGACCAGGTTATTGATCTGCACCATTTCAGCAGGGGAAATCGGCTTGACCGTGACCTTGCCATCCTTGTCGAAGCTGCGGCGGTAGTTGACGACGACGGCTACCGACAGGCGGCGCAAGCCGCCCATGGATTTCTGTTCGTAGCGTACGGTCTTATCAACTTCGTAATTTGTCGTCGATTCTTTCTGGCTCGGTGCCGTCGGTGCGCCAGTTGCGGCGCCCGGTGCCTCGGCCGTCAATGGTGCCGTCGCCACGCCAGGCGGCTGGTTCGACAGGGCGCCCGGCACGCCGGACGGGTTGGCATTGCCGGCGCCCGTCGATTCACTCGTTTGCTGGCTGCGGATGGTGGACGCTTCCGGTGGCGAATTCGGCTTGTAGGTTTCTGCCGCCTGTTCGCTTTGCGAGAAATCCACGTCGGCCGTCGCTTCGGCGCGCACATTGCCTTCGCCGACGATGGGCAGCAGGATCGATTCGACTTGCTTGATCACGCTTTGCTGCAACTGTTGCACATACTTCAATTGGTTCGGGTCCAGGCTCTTGATGCCGTTGGCGCGGTCCTTGTCCTTTTCCTGGTTTGACAGCAAGGTGCCGGCCTGGTCGACCACGGTGACATTGATCGGCAGCAATTCCGGCACGCTGGACGCCACCAGATGCACGATGGCGCTGACCTGCAACTGGTCGAGGCCGCGGCCTGGATGCAGGTTCAGCAGCACGGAGGCCGTCGGTTTTTGCTGTTCGCGCACGAAGACGGACGGTTTAGGCAGGGCCAGGTGGACGCGCGCCGTATCGACGGCGGATACCGATTCGATCGATTTGGCCAGTTCGCCTTCGAGCGCGCGCTGGAAATTGACCTGTTCCAGGAATTGCGAGACGCCCAGCTTCTGGTTTTCCATCAGCTCGAAGCCCACGTTGCCGCCCTTCGGCAAGCCTTGCGCGGCCAGTTTCAGGCGCGCATCGTGGACTTGCTCGGTGGGCACGAGAATGGCGCCGCCCCCTTCGGAGAACTTGTGCTTGATGCCCAGCTGGTCCAGCGACGCGGTGATGGCGCCGCCGTCGCGGTCCGTATAGTTGGAAAACAGGACCTTGTACTCGGGCGGCTGGTTCCACATGTACAGGGCCACGCCGATAGCGACGAGTGCCGCCACGCCCAGGCCGCGCAGGAAATTCTTGCCCATCGGCGTCTTGGCGAACGCTTGCACGGACTCCACGGGCGAGCGGGCAGGCGCCGGTTCCGGCGGTATGCGGTTCACATCGATTTCTTCGGCTACAGCCATGATTGCCTTCCGGGGCGCGTGTTATTGACGGGTATTGGGTGGTGCGTGGGGGCCGCTTCCTCAGGAGGAGGGGGCGATATGCAGAATTATCCGCCACTGTCACGCGCTTCAATCGTCCAAACAGAAGGCGCTTTTGCCGCCTGCTCGGCCGAGCGGCTGGCGTTGGCACTGGTATTGTGGAACCTTGGCAACATGTGACGGAAGTTATTGTACCCGTCGTTGCCTTGCTGACTGGAGTTTTGTTCTCCGGAAGCAACAGGCAGGAATTGACGAGAATCGGGAGGCAAAGTGAAAACAGGCGGTATCGATAGCAGCAGGATCGAGGCGATGATCGCGCAACTGAAGTCGGCGGCCACGCGGCCGGAGGCGAAAATACCGGCGATCCAGACCGAGATGCCGGCGGCGAAAGTGAATTTTGCCGATGCCTTCAAAAGCGCGCTCGACTCCGTGAGCAGTTCGCAACAGGCCTCGTCGGCGATGGGCCAGCGCTTTACCATGGGCGACGAAAAGGTCAGCCTGTCGGACGTGATGGTGTCGATGCAAAAATCGAGCATCGAATTCCAGGCAACGGTGCAGGTGCGAAATAAACTGGTTTCCGCGTATCACGAGATCATGAATATGCAGGTGTAAGTTTTAGCTACCCCAACGGCAGATTCCGGGGGGCAGTTCCCAAGGAATCGGAATGCATCCCATTGGGATGCATTCCCCCGGCGGGTCTGACCCCAGCTTTCGGCTAGGTTATCAGCTGAGTCCAGCCATCCGTGCATTACGCTCGCGTTCAAGACGCGTGATATAGCGCTGCACGTGCGCCAGCATGCTGCGCGGCAGGTCGACGAATTGGCAGCCCAGGCGGCGGTTCAGCTTATTGTTCAGCAAGGTCATGTCCAGCGAATTGCGAATTTGCAAAGTTGCAGTGACGATTCCGACGTCGGGCAAGTCGATGCGACAGCCGGGATAGTCCCTGCCGATGGTCTCGCCCAATATCAGTTTATTGTCCAGGATGGCGATGCCGCCGCAACTGATGTCGGCCAGCGGAAACAGTGTGTCGGTGCCGCCCAGCGAGGGCGGCAGGGGAATCGAGACGCGCACGGGATTGCTCACGGGCGTGGTCATGCGGTAGTACTCGCGCCGCTGCAAGCGGATCAATGTTTCTGGAATGGCAATTTTCAAGGCAGGCGTGCCGTTGTAATCGCACTCTTGCACCAGGGCACTGGCAAACAGGATGCGGATCTTGTCGAGCGAGGTTTCAAACGAGATGCCGGTGGCTGCCACCATGCGCCGGTTCTGGTCGGCGTTCACGGAACGGTCGAGGATGACGGTATTGCGTTCGGCATCGACTTCCAGGATGGAGGTGACGCACACATCGGATTCTCCGTGGATCAGCATGCGGATCAGCTGGTTCTTTTCGCTGATGCTGCGCAGCAAAGCGATGATTTCCCGTCGCGATTCCACTTCAAAGTCATGCCAGTTTTCGAGGCCGGAATCCATAATATGTGCTTGCATTGATGCCTGTCTATGTATCGGTGAGGTTGACGCTGGTGTCGGGCGGCGGCGGAATGGGGCCGCCATTCGCAGATTCAATATGATATAACCAGGCCAGCAGTTCCGCAATCGCCCGATACAGGCCGGGCGGAATCTGGCGGTCCAGGTCGACATCCATCAGCAGCGCCACCAATTCCTTCGATTCATGCACGAAGACGCCGTGTTCGCGCGCCGTACTGATGATCTGGTCCGCGATCAGACCGCTGCCCTTGGCCACCACCTTGGGTGCCGGCGTGCCGCTCTGGTAGGCCAGGGCGACGGCCGTCTGCGGCACCTTGCGCTTGGCGTCCTCAAGCATCATCTTCTCCTGCCTTCGCTTCCGGCTTGCCGGCGATGCTCAGCGATGACAGGGGCCAGCCGGCTGCGTCGAGAGACGCTTCCAGCGCCGCCGCGTGCTGGCGCAAGGTGGCGGCGCTGCCTTCGCTGCCGGCCTGCATCTGGATGGATACTCTGCCGCCCTGCAAGACCACGTGCGCGGCCAGGTCGCCCAGCAGGGGAAACTGGAAGCGCACATTGCTGCGCCAGGCCGTCGCTTCCCCGTCGCCGTCGCGCGCTTCGTGCTGCCCGCCTTCCGGCGCATCCTGGCTGATATCCCACTGCATCTTCTGGCCAGGCCAGGCTTCGCCCTGCCACTGCACGCGCGCCTGTTCGTGCGTATGCAGCTGCAAATTGATCAGTTGCGCCGAGGCCAGGTCGGTGCCCGTCCTGGGCGTCTCGCCCGGCGCGGCTTTTTGCATTTGCGGCTCCAGCAGCAGCGAGGCCAGCGGGCGCTTGCCTTCGGCCCATTCGGCCACGTGCGATTCATAGAACAGGCCGCTGCTGCCGACCGTGTCGCGCAGCTTTTGCGCTACCTGGGCGGGATCGGCTCCCGGCGTGGCCATCAGCGGCGTCTTGCCGACCAGCGCCAGGGGCGCGCCGGGCACGCTTTCAGCCTGGCTGAGTACGCTGCTGAGGGCGCGCGCGGTGGTGCTCAGTTCCGGCGCCGGTGTATCGCCTGCCAGGGCGGGCAGCAAATTGGCTGGCGTCAGGGGTGCGCGGCTGAGCAGGGTGGCGGCCGTGCTGCTGGCGCGTGTGCCCGCCTGGGCCGCACCGGCCTGGGGGGCGCGCGCTTCGGCTGCGTCGGGTTCTGCATCGGCGTCGGCGTAGGTCAGCAGGGGACTGGCGGCCTGATCGCGAGTAGTGCCGATTTGAAAAGAGGGACGGGGATTGATGCCGATCAAGGTCAGGGGAATCTCGGTGCCCAACTGGGCGCCGGCGGGCAGCTGCATGCGGGCCGGCGTACCTGCCACGCGCACCAGGTAGCTGCCATCGCCCATGCGCGCCAGCACCTGACCCTGCATGGATTTGCCGATCAGTCCCTGCAGCGAGCGCTGGAACTCGGCCTGGCGCGGGTCGGCGACGGCGTCGGCCTGGCGCGTGCCCTTGACCGGGGTCAGGGGCGTCATGCCGATGGCATCCATCTTCGGCAACATGATAGGTGACCTTGCCCCTTGTGCGCTTAGGCGCCGTAGGCGTTGGCCAGGCGCCTTTCGGTGCCTGTGCTGTTGATCAGCTTGGACAATTGCGCCATCCACGGCATGGTCAGGTCGCGGATCTTGCGGTCATCTTCCAGGATCTGCTTGATCATGGCGACCTTGCGCTGGCGGCCGGCGCTTTCCAGCACGACTTTTTCTTCATTTGCCTTCAGCGCTTCCACATGCGCGCTCACTTGCTGCTCCAGCGCTTCGAGCTCATCCCAGTCGGCGTTGCTGGCGGCGGTCACCATCCGGCCCGTCAGGGATTGCATGGTTTCATAGGTGGTCAGGACTTCTTGATTCGTCATCATGGGTCAGGCACTCGCAAGGCTGGGCATACGTTTCAAATCGGCGCCGGGGATGGCGGCGGGCGTGGTGCCTATGGCATTCCAGGTTTCACGCAAGTCGGTCAGCAGGCGCTGTACTTCTTCCAGCATGCCGAGGTCGTTGCGGATATTAGCGGCCAGCAGGCGCGCGCCCATGTATTCATACAGAGAGTCGAGGCCTTCGGCAATCTGGCCGCCCGCATCCTTGTTCAGGCTGGCGCGCAAGCCATTGTCGATGATCTGGATGGCTTTCGAGATGGACTTGCCTTTTTCCGGGATATTGCCCGATTTCATGTGCACTTGCGCGCTGAGCACGGCCACCAGGGCGCCGTCGTACAGCATCACGATCAGCTTGTGCGGCGAGGCCGAGCCTATGCCCGTTTCCAGGCCGACCTTGGCGTAGGCGTTGACGCCGCGTTGTTGGGTTCCAAACATGTAATTCTCCTGATGATTGGGCTTAACGGTTGGCGGCGATGGAGGCCAACTGCTGGGTCAAATAACTTTGCGTGGACGTCAATTTGCTCAGCGTTACGTCGAGGCGCGAGTACTGGGCGCGGTAGCGCGCTTCGATGTCGGTGAGCTTCGCGCTGAATTTGTCGCGCTGTGCCGCCACCGACTTGATGCTCTCGTTGATGCCTTTGGACTTGTTGGTGAGCATGCCGTCCGTACCCAGGAAGGACGTGGCCAGGTTGTTCAACTGATAGGCATAACCTTGCGAGAAACTGACCGTGCCGCGCGGCCCGGTGACACCGCCGGTCACTTCGATCTTCAAGCCGTCGGCCGGTGAACCGGGTGCGCCCGTCAGGGTCTGTCCGGAGCCGATAACGGGTTGTCCTCCCAGGGTGCCGGCCACGTCGGCGCCCTTGACGGGCTTGGCGGCGCCAAACAGGGTCTCTACACCGCTCCCGGTGCCGTTGCTCAAGGCCAGATTCGATACTGAGCCATAGCGGCTCGACACCAGGACCAGTTTGCCGCTGCCGTCGATCGACGCGGAGACAGTGGCGCCATTGTCAGAGAACGCCTTCACGCCGTTGATCGACGATTGCATCAGCGATGCCATCTGCGCCGGCGTATAAGTACCAGCAGGTATCGTCACCTGGGCCGTATTCTTGGCCGCCGACGGCTCCGTATCATTGAGGGTGACATTCCATGTGGTGTCGCTGGCAATCGTGGTGCTGGCGGGCAGTACGCCATCGGACGTGAGCGAACCCTGGCTGGCCATGGTGGTGATGCTCAGGTCATAGGTGCCTGGCTTGGTGGCGGCCGTCGAACTGGTGAAGGCGACGTTGCTGTCGGAGGCCTTGCCGATGGCCGAAAACAGGCCGGCGATATCGCCGAAGTTGGCGCTGATCGCCTTGTCGAGTTTGCTGGTATCCAGTGTCAGGCTACCATCTTTTTGGAAGGAAATGCCCACCTGGCTCAGAGTACTCATACCACTGCTCAATCCAGTAATCGGCGCGCCCAGCTGCCTGCGCAGCTGGCTCTGGATCGATTGGACGGTCGAGTCGCCCAGCAAGACGCCACCCGTCTTGGTGTCTGGATTGTAGGCTGTCATCTTGCCGATCGAGGTGTTAAGGTCGTTGTACGCCTTGACGAAGGCGCTGATGCTGGTCTTCACCGTCGAGGTATCCTTGGCCACCGACAGGCTGGAGGTACCTATCTTGCTAATGCCCAGGGTAACGCCTTCGATGGCCGTATCGACGCTGTTCGAACTGCTGGTGATAGCGATGCCATTGACGCTGAAATTGGTGTTTTGCGCCGCGCTGTTCTGCTTCAGGTTTTGCGTGCCGGAAGCGTCGTAGGACAGCAGATTGCTCAGGGCGCTGTCGGCCGGCTGGCCATCGCTGCCGCTGAGCGAAATCTTCATGGCCGAATTGGCGCCAGTCTTGGTCGCGCTGAGCACCAGGTGATACGGCTTGTCGCTACCGTCGGACACAATACTTGCGGTAACACCCAGGCCGGCGTTATTGATGGCGTCGCGTATGCCTTGCAAGCTGTTGTTGGTGGAATCGATCACCACCGAACCCGTTGCCTGTGTGCCATCCTGGGTGAAGTTCGTGTTCATGTAGCTGCCGCCCGTGCCTGCTGTCAGCCCCGCTGCCGCAGGGTTGCTGCCGGCGACAACGATGGGGCTGGCATTGCCCGAGGCCAGGGTGATCGAACTGGCAAGCGTGACATTCGAGCCATTATTGGTGGCATTGGCGGCGTGGCCGATGCCGCCCATGACGCTGCCTGTGACCACTTCTTCAATATTGAGGTTGGAACCATCGGCACGCGTAAATTGCAAGGTGCCGTCTGCCGCCTTGCCGGTGACGGTGATATTGGCTGCCGCCAGCGCATTCGAGACGGCATTCGGACCGCTAAGTGTCGTGTCGAGCGAGGCAGCAGTGATGCCGCCGCCTGCGGCGACGCCGTTCCCCTGGGTAACGATCTCGATACCGCCCACCGATAGCGAATAGGTGCCGTCTGCACCGGTGGCGATATTGCCGAAACCGCTGAACATGCTGGCTTTGCTGGCCGTTGGCTGTGCCGTGGCGGTCACGCCCGTGGTGCTGCTCTTGGCGTTGATCGCGTCCGCCAGCGCGCGTGCGCTCTTGGTGCTGGCATCCGTCGGAATGGCCGTGCCGTTGATGTTCAGCGAGCCGTTGCTCACGCCCGTGAGCAGGGCGCTGCCGCTCAGTGCCGAGCCCGTTACACCGAAGGTGCCACCAGCGAGCGAGCCCAGCTGGAAGGAAACCGTGGTCTTGGCGCCACTGCCGATGGTCGACAGCTTGCTGGCCATGCCGCCCGATGTCAGCGTCTGTGCCTGGGCCAGCTGGGAAACGTTGATGTTGTAGTTGCCGGCCACGGCCTTGGCGCCGGCACTTGCCGACAGCACCAGCGGATCGGATGGCGTGGCGCTGACGGCACGGAAGTTGTTCGAATTGCTTAGTGCCGATAGCGAGTTCTGGAAGGCGCCGACGGCGCCGCTCAGGGTGCCCATGGCGCTGAGCTTGGCCTGGTAAGAGGCCGTTTTCTTGTCATAGGTGCCCAACGGAGCCGCTTCCGCCGTCATCAGCTTGTCGATGAGGCCGCCCACGTCCAGGCCGGTGGCGCCGGCACCGATGCCAACGGATGATAATGTAGGGGTAATGGCCACGGAATGCTCCTAGGAAAACACTAATATAAGCTGTTATCGGCAGAATCAATCAGGACTTGAGAGGGGGATTTACCGCGCTGTTTTCAGCGGGAGCAGAAAAACGGGGGAGTGAGGGGAAAGTATTGCTGAATTTTTAACAAAAAGACGGGGCCGGATAGCCAGGCTATCGGGTCCCGTGGTCATGCCGATGCGTGCTGCCACGATGCTGCAAGTCCATGTGCAACGCCATCGTTATGCGCTTTGACTGATCAGCGAGCCTTTGGCTGAATCAAAGGTCTTGGCCAGTTCCAGCGCTTCCCTGGTGGGTATCTGGCGCAACACTTCCTTGGTTTCCTGGTCGATGACCTTCACCACCGTGCGCTGGCTGTCTTCGTCGATGGAAAATTCAATGCCTTGCGTCTTCATCTGCGACGATTGGTTCAGCGCCGATACCGCCTTGTCCAGCTGTTCCCGGTTGGATTCCTTGCTGGCTTGCTGTGGTGCAACCGTGCCGTTTTCCGTGGCAGCCCGTGGCGCTGCCGGGCGCGCCGGCGCTGTGTCCGTCGCTGCGTAACTCTTGTCCATCCTGGCCGCGGAGGCGGCCGCTATCGTGTCGATAGTCATGGTGCTCTCCTAGTGAAAATTCCCCTGCCGAAAAAATCCGGCAGGGGAATCAGAGTCCTGCGCTGTTGCCTGGCTAATCGGAGATTAGCCGCGCAGCAGGCTCAGGACGCCGTTTGGCAGCGAGTTCGCTTGCGCCAGCATGGCCGTACCAGCTTGTTGCAGGATCTGGCCACGGGTCAGGCTGGCCGTTTCCGAGGCATAGTCGGTATCAACGATGCGGCTGCGCGATGCGGACAGGTTTTCCGTGGTCGATTGCAGGTTGGAAATTGCCGACGAGAAGCGCGATTGCAAGGCGCCGTACTGTGCGCGTTGGCTGTTGACGGTCGACAGGGCGGCATCGGCGATTTTCAGTGCCAGTTGCGCGCCATCAAAGGTGGTGACGTCCAGCGAAGCAACCGATTTCAGGACCGAAGAGGAGCCAGCGGCTGCCGTTGCCAGGCCGGAGCCGGCGGCGCCGGCATCGACGACGGAGAAGCTGCTGTCCGAATCGTAGGTGATGGTGCCGTTGGCCGTGGCCGAAGCGCCCTTGGCATCAACAGCCGCATTTTTCACGCCCTTGGTATCGTAGGTGCTGACCTTCAGGGTGTTCTGGTCGGCAGCCACGGTGATGGCGTCGCCAATCACGATGTCCGAACCGGCGGCGTTGGTCATCTTGATACCGCCGTTCTTGGCGTCGTACTGTGCCGTCACGCCGGTCTTTGCCGATTGGGCATTGATGGCGTTGATGCCTGCGGCGAAGTCGGTGGCGCTGCTAGCGGTGCCGCCGACGGCGAACGAGACGGTGACCGGGTTGGTCGTGGCATTGTTGTCCGAGGCGATGGTGAACGAGTACGATTTGCCACCAACTAATTCAAGATTGGCTTCCGTTTTTGCTGTGGCGGTAACGCCCGTATCCGCAGTTTTCTGGTTGATGCCTGCGGCGATCGATTTTGCCGTGTCGGTTGCGACGGTGTCGAACTTAGCCGAACCCAGCTTGCCGTTGATCGTGATCGCTGCAGTGTTTGCGGTAACGTTGCTGGCTGGTGCGGCAACCGTGCCTGCCTTGGCGGTCACTGCGTCGCTTTGCACGCGGTTATTGCCGTAGGTGTTGGTCAGGAAGTTGGCGCCATTGGCCGAAATCAGCTGGTTGGCGTCAGCGCCGACCTGGAAGTTGGCCGTGCCCATGGTGCCGTCCAACAGCGCCTGGCCGTTGAACGAAGTGGTTTGGGCGATACGGTTCAATTCCGAACCCAGTTGGCCTACCTCGGTTTGCAGCGCCTGGCGGTCGCTCGACGAGTTCGTCGAGTTCGACGATTGCACGGCCAGTTCGCGGATGCGTTGCAGGATGTCGCCCGAGCTCGACAGTGCGCCCTCAGCCGTTTGGGCCAGTGAGACGCCGTCGTTGGCATTGCGGGTGGCTTGCGTCATGCCGCGGATTTGCGACTGCATGCGGTCGGAAATCGCCAGGCCAGCAGCATCATCCTTGGCGCTGTTGATGCGCATGCCTGAGGACAGGCGTTGCAGGGAGGTGGACAGGGACGATTGCGAAGTCGACAGGTTGCGTTGCGAATTCAGGGACGAGATGTTGGTATTAATTACTGCAGCCATGATGTTTCTCCAGACAGGTACTACATTGCGCTATGTGCTAGTCACTTTGGCCTGCCCCGCTGTTCCGGGACAATCAAGCCGCTGTTGTTTAGGGTAACGGTTGCTCTGCGGGAAAATTGATGGCGAAAAGTGCTTTAAATTTTATTTTTTAGCCCTTCAGTTTGTAGCTGGCCGCGCGCTAGGCGGCATGATTTTGGGAAACTTGAGGGTAAAAATAGTTTTATTTTTATATCGCCCGTACGCTATCGGAACGCTGGACGGAGTAGGGTGTTATCGTTTTTGCTATGAAAAATGCCGTCCGGCCGGGTGGCGGGACGGCATTGGCGAAGCGGGCAGGGCTCAGTCCGCCACCACCACGCGGTTCTTGCCCGTCTGCTTGGCCTGGTACATGGCGCGGTCGGCGCGCTTGACCAGCTCGGCCTGGTCTTCGTTGGGCAGGCGCAGGGCCACGCCGGCAGAAAAGGTGATCAGCACTTTTTCGTTGTCGTGCAGGAAGAAATGCCGGGTCAGCTCGCGCTGCAAGCGCGTCATCGTCGAGGCGGCCGCATCGACCGTGGTTTCCGGCAGCAGGATGAGGAATTCTTCGCCGCCGAAACGGGCGATGACGTCCATCGAGCGCAGGGTTTCCTTGACGATTTTTACCAGGTGTTTCAGGGCGGCATCGCCGGCCAGGTGGCCGTACGTGTCGTTCAGGCGCTTGAAATCGTCCAGGTCCAGCATGGCGATGCACAGCGGCGTGCCGCGGCGGTCGGAGCGGGCCGTCTCGCGCTCGAACACATCGTCCAGGCCTCGGCGGTTCAGGCTGCCTGTCAGCTGGTCTTCCCGCACCAGTTCGCTCATATGCTGGAGCTTGGCTTCCAGGGTGTGGATGCGCTGTTCCGCATCCTGCACTTCCTGGCGCGCCAGCACCATCTTGTCGCGTGCGCGCAAGGCTTCGTTCTGCACCATGCGCGTTTCGCGCAAGACTTCGTCGAGAACGCTGTTCAGTTCGCTGATATTTTCCGCCTGGCTGATCTTTTCCGAATAGCCGCCGATCTTTTCATGGAAGTCGCCCGTGCTGGCCGCCACTTGTCCCAGGCGGTCGATGAAGGTCATCATCATGTTCTTCACCGTCAGCTTGACGTCGGACAGGCTGTGCTTGAGCTGGCTCTGCTTGTAGATGACTTCCTTCAGGCTGCGCGTGGCGTCTTCCAGCGCGCGCTGGTCGAGCGGACCGGCGATCAGATTTTGCACGGCATCGACCTGGCCGCGCAGCCAGCTGTCGTCGTCGAGCAATTGGCTGACGTTGTCCAGCAGCAACTTGAACAGGCGCAGCAGCAATTCCTGCTGCTCGGCCGTGTCGCCGCTTTTGAGTTCGATCTGGTAGCACAGCTGCTTCAGACGCAGGGCCGCTTCGTTCAGCGCCTCTTCCGTGTGCGCCAGCTTGATGGCCGCGCCCAGCGATTCGGCTTCTTCCACCAGCGCGGGCGTGCCTGTCAGCAAGGTGGCGACGGCAAAGCCCAGGGTGCGGCTCAGTAATTCACGCAAGGTGCGCGTCTGTTCGCCGTCCGGCAGGGGCGGCAATTCGATGCCGCCGCCTTTCTTGACTTGTTTTTCCGCCAGTTGCGCCAGCGTGCGCGCATAGCTATCCCAGTCGCGCGCTTTCAGGGCGCGCTGGAAGCGCCGGCCAAAGTCGCCCAGTTCGCCCGCCGATTCGCTCATCTTGGCGGCAAATTGCGTCAGGACGTTTTCCGCGCCGCCGTCCAGCGGTGCGCTGGCGGCCAGCACGGCTCCCGGTGCGGCGGGGTTGTCCGCTGGTTCGCTGATGCCGGCGATTTCATTGTAGATATCGCGGTAGGCGCTCGGCGTCGGGGCGATGCGGCGCGTGGCCAGGCGGCGAAACGCTTCGCGCGCGATCTCGGCCGGATTCATCGCCGCACCGGCGGCGGTATTCGTGGTGCCAGCGGGCGCGCTTGCTGGTGGAGATGGCAATTTACTGGACATGTAGACACAGCCTTTTCAGATATTTCTCATTATCCTCATGATATGCGAGTTGGCAAAGAACTTATTGTGCGAGAAGCAAGGAGAAGTCCTGTCAATTCGCTCGATGCCAGCGGGCATGCCGCTTTGCCGTCAATCCACCAACTGGTTGCGGATCGCGTAATGCGTCAGTTCGGCGCTGTTCTTGAGTTTCATCTTGACCAGCAAGCGGGCGCGGTATTCGCTGACGGTTTTTACGGACAATTTGAGCTCTTCGGCGATGGCGCCCACCGCCTTGCCCGAGGCGATCATGACCAGCGTCTGGTATTCGCGGTCCGACAAGGTGTCGTGCAAGGCCGTTTCGTGGTCTTCGCCCACCGTGTTGGCCAGTTCCTGCGCCAGCGAGGCGCTGATGTATTTTAATCCCTGCGCCACCTGGCGGATGGCCGTGACCAGTTCGCGCGGCGCACTCTGTTTCGTCAGGTAGCCGGCCGCGCCCGCCTTGAGCGAACGAATGGCGTACTGGTCCTCGCGGTGCATGGAGAGCATCAGCACGGCCAGTTCCGGCTTTTCCTTCTTGATCTGCTTGAGCACCTCGATGCCGCTGCGGTCGGGCAGGGAGATGTCGAGCAGCAACACCTGGCATTTCGAGCCGCGGAACAGTTTGATGGCGTCGTGGCCATTTTCAGCCTCGCCGGCCACGATGATGTCCTTCGTATCGGCGAGGATTTGTTTCAAGCCCTCGCGCACAATCGCATGATCGTCGGCGATGAATACCCGGATGGTGGCTTTTTCTTTCATGACTGCGTTGTTTCCTATCTAATTCACCCACTAGGCCGTGTCTGGCGGCGACCCGCTGTGCGCGGGCGCACTGGCTGCAGCCGCTATTATCGCCTCTCGCGCTGTGGTTAGCCGGATTTTTATGCTCAGGATGGTGCCGCCATCCGGCCCATCCACCAGGCTCAGGGTGCCGCCCAGCGCGCTGGCGCGTTCGGCCATGCCGCGGATGCCGAACGATTGCGGCTTGGCACGGTCGGACAGGCGCATGCCGACGCCATTGTCGGCAATCGACAGGCTGATATGCTGGCGCTGCCTTGCCAGGCGCACGCTGACCTTGCTTGCCTGCGCATGTTTGGCGATATTCGTCAGCGCCTCCTGGGCGATGCGGAACAGGCTGGTCGCCAGGTCCAGATCCAGTTCGATATGCTGGCGGTTCGAAATGAACTGGCATTCGATGCCGGCCTGGCGCGCGAATTCCTTCACCTGCCAGTCCAGCGCGGCAACCAGGCCCAGGTCCAGCATGGAAGGGCGCAAGTCCAGCGAAATGCGGTGCACGGCGTCGATGCTGCGGTCGACCAGGGCATCGACATAGTCGGCCTTTTCCTGCAGCAACGGGTCGTCCGGCGGCAAGCGGCGCGTCAGCATGGCCAGCGCCATCTTGATCGCCGTCAAATTGCCGCCCAGGTCATCGTGCAGTTCGCGCGCCAGGCGCGTGCGTTCGTGTTCCTTGACCTTGTCGATATGCGCCGTCAGCTCGGCCAGGCGGGCGCGCGACTGGCGCACTTCGATCTGTTCGAGCCGGCTCTCGGTGATATTCGTCATGATGCCTTCCCACTGCACCGTGCCGTCGGCCAGCGCGCGCGGCGTGGAGCGCAGGTTGATCCATTTGACGTCCTTCCACGCATCGATCCAGATGCGGCCTTCCCAGTTCCAGCTCCACAGAGCCGTCTTCGAGGCCTGCATCGATTCGAGATACGAGGCGCGGTCGTCGGCCAGGATCAGCTGGTAGAACAGTTCCGGGCGCGCGTGCAGCTGTGCCGGCGCCAAGCCCAGCAGGGCCTGGCAGCCGTCGCTCAGGTAGGCAAAGGATGCCCGTCCATCCGCATGCAGGCAGAACTGGTACACCAGGCCCGGCGTATTCGAGACGATGGCGTTGAAGCGCGACTGCACCTGTGCCAGGGCGGCGGCCGTCGCCTGCGGCGTGCGCAAGTCTTCGCCTTCGGCCAGGATCAGGGCGCGGCCCTGGTGACTGGCGCGCGACAGGTGCAGGCTGAGCGAATACAGGCTGCCATCGCGGCGGCGCTGCTGCACGTGCAGCAGGGCTTGCGCGCCGATGCTGTCGTCCAGGGCGGCCAGCACACCGGCCAGCTGCTGCGCGTCGAGCTGTGGCGCCAGGGTGAAGGGCGTCATCGCCAGCAATTGCTGGTGTGCAAACTGCAAGTTGTCGCAGGCGGCATCGTTGGCGTCCAGCAATTGCCAGCTGGCCGCGTCGTACAGGTAGATTTCCGCTGCCGCCGCGCGCATGGCGGGCGCCAGCCAGGGAGTGTCGTGCATGGCGTTGCCTTTCTTCATCAGCGGCGGGCGCGCCAGAAGGCGGCAAAGCGGCGCAGCACCCTGGCGGGGCGGGAATTATGACGGCTTGGCGTGCCCTTGCGCAAGCGCTGCCACCAGGCGCGGCGGGCGCGGCCCAGCGCGGCCGACAGGCGGCTGACGCGGCGCCAAGGACGCGTGGCGCGCAGGCGGGCGATCCAGCGGTCCTTGGTTTCCATGAACAGGCCATGCCAGCGCGCAAACCACGGCAAACTGAGCAGGGTAGGGCGCGTCAGGCTGTACAGGCAGGCCACGGCGGCCGCGCCGCCCAGCTTGGCGATGACGATCACGCCGATGCCGGAAAACGCATGGCCGCGCGCGATCGCCAGCAGGGCCAGCAGCTTGACGGGAAACAGCAGCACGGCCGGTAGCACGAAGACGGCCAGCGCCCAGTACGGCGGCAGTCGCTTGATCCACGCTTCCAGCGCATGCAGGGGCGGAAATTGTGCCACCACCTGCATGATGCGCGCGCCCGTCGCCCACAGCCATTCCTCGATCAGCAGGAAGATGGCGGCCAGGTAGACCAGCGGCGCGAACAGCCAGCGCCTGACTCTGTAGAATTTTTTCATCCGTCTCCGTGTGCGGCGCAGGTTTGCCGCGATTGCCCCGATGATACGTCAAAAAAGCCTGCCTGCCCGTGCATCCGGTGTGCCGGTGGCTGCCTGGCAGGGCTACAATAGGCAGATGAATAAAGCCTTTGTAAAAGAATCCGACAACGACGACGATGAAGAAGCGGCCGCGCTGGCGCTGGCCATTCCCGCCGGCGCCAAGAACTACATCACGCCGGCCGGCTACCAGCGCATCAAGGAAGAGTTGCTGCAGCTGATCGACGTCGATCGTCCGGAAGTGGTGCGTATCGTGCATTGGGCGGCGTCGAATGGCGACCGTTCGGAAAATGGCGACTATATCTATGGCAAGCGGCGCCTGCGCGAAATCGACCGCCGCATCCGCTTCCTGACCAAACGCATGGACCTGGCCGCCATCGTCGACCCCAGCGTACACCATGGCAACGACCAGGTGTTTTTCGGCGCCACGGTAACCTACCGCACCAGCGACGGCGAAACGCACACCATCACCATCGTCGGCATCGATGAATTCGACCCCCTGAACGGCAAGATCAGCTGGGTCTCGCCGATGGCCCGCACCATCACCAAGGCGCGTGAAGGCGACGTGATCACCCTCAACACGCCGCTGGGCGAGCAGGAACTGGAATTGCTGGAAGTGACGTATCCGGCGCCGGGGGAGACTTGAGCTGATGTTCGGCGCATGAAAAAACGGCTGGGCAGAGAAATCTGGCCAGCCGTTTTTTTAATTGCGTTCGCGTAATATCCTATTGACACCAGCGACCCGGCGCACATTGCGCAGCAGGGCGGCCAGGTGGACGCGATCCTTGACCTGCACGGTGAAGCGCAGCTGGTCGAGGACGTTGTCCTTGTCTTCGTCCATGCCCACATAGATGATGTTGGCGTCCGATTCGCCGATTTCGGCGGCGACTCTGGCCAGGATGCCCCGTTCGCTGTTGATCAGCACCTTGATGCGGCAGTCGAAGCGGCGGTTCAGTTCGGTTCCCCAGCGTACGGCGATCCAGCGGTCCGGTTCCTTGGCGCGCTGGCGCTTGGCTTGCGAGCAGTCGCTGGTGTGCACGAGCAAGCCCTGGTCGCGGCGCAGCTGGCCGATGATCTGGTCGCCTGGAATCGGCAAACAGCATGGCGCCAGCTGCACGGAGACGCCTTCGCTGCCGCAGATGGTGACGGGGTCGAGTTCGTTGCCGCTGTTGTGCTCCACGGGCATGCTGGCCGCTTCGCCGCCGATCAGACCAAAAATGTGGCGTGCCACCAGGGTGGCCATGCGCTTGCCGATGCCGATGTCCGCATACAGCTCATCCATGGAATTGGCGCTCGATTCGTTGAGCAGGCGTTCGACCAGTGGCGCCGGCAGGTCGGCGTCGATATTCAGCGTCTGCAGCGCCTGCGACAGCAATTGCTGGCCCAGGGCGATCGATTCGGGCAGGTTGATCGTGCGCAAATGGTGGCGGATGGCCGAACGGGCCTTGCCGGTGCGCACGAACGACAGCCAGGTGGGGCTGGGGCGCGACGAGGAATCGGTGATGATCTCGACGATATCGCCATTGTGCAGCTCGGTGCGCAGCGGCGAGGTTTCGTTGTTGATCTTCACGGCTACGGTCTGGTCGCCGATGCCCGTATGGATCGAATAGGCGAAGTCGATGGCCGTGGCGCCGCGCGGCAGGGCAATGATCTTCGACTTCGGCGTAAACACGTAGACGGAATCGGGGAACAGGTCGACCTTGACGTGTTCGAGGAATTCGGCCGAGTCGCCCGTCTGCTGCTGGATGTCGAGCAAGGATTGCAGCCATGCATGGGTGCGCTGCTGCAAGTCGGACGGGTTCGATTCGCCACTCTTGTACAGCCAGTGCGCCGCCACGCCGGATTCGGCCGTACGGTGCATTTCCTGGGTGCGGATCTGGAATTCGACGGGGGTGCCGTAGGGGCCGATGACGGTCGTGTGCAACGACTGGTAGCCGTTCAGCTTGCGGATCGCGATGTAATCCTTGAACTTGCCCGGCATGGGCTTGTACAGGCTGTGCAGGGTGCCCAGGGTCACGTAACAGTCGGCAAAGCTGCCTACCACCACGCGGAAGCCGTACACATCCAGCACTTGCGAGAAAGACAAATGCTTGCTGCGCATCTTTTTATAGATGTCGTACAGGGTCTTTTCGCGGCCCGTGACGTCGGCCTCGAGTTCGGCCATGGAGAGGGTGCTTTTTACCGCTTCCATGATCTTGTTGACCACTTCGCGCCGGTTGCCGCGCGCCGCCTTGACGGCTTTCGCCAGGGTGCGGTAGCGCATCGGGTACAGGTGCGAGAATGACAGATCCTGCAGCTCGTGGTAAATGTTGTTCAGGCCAAGGCGGTGCGCGATCGGCACATACACTTCCATGGTTTCACTGGCGATGCGGCGTTTTTTTGCCGCCGTCATGAAGTCCAGCGTGCGCATATTGTGCAGGCGGTCGGCCAGCTTGATCAGGATCACGCGCACATCGGACGCCATGGCCAGCAGCATCTTGCGGAAGTTTTCCGCCTGCGCTTCGATCTGGCTCTGGAATTCGATCTTTTCCAGCTTCGACAGGCCGTCGACCAGGTGCGCCACGGGCGCGCCGAAGCGCTCGATCAACTCTTCCTTCTTGACGTCCTGGTCTTCCATGACGTCATGCAGCAGGGCGGCCATGATGGCTTGCGCGTCGAGCTTCCAGTCGGCGCAGATTTCGGCGACAGCGATCGGATGCGAGATATACGGCTCGCCCGAGCGGCGCATCTGGCCCAGGTGCATTTCGTCGGAGAAGCGGTAGGCTTCCTTGACTTTTTTCAGGTCGGCGGGGGACAGGTATTCGGCCAGCTTGTCGGCCAGGTGGCTGACGGAGGCGACGCCCGGTGCAGGCGCTGCGGAGGTGCCGCTGCCGGACGTGCCGGTGCCGGGCGCAGAAGCACCCTGTGGTTTTGCCGCCTGGCGCGGGGCCAGGGGCGGCAGTGCTGCAGAAGTCGTGTCGGCTGGGGTCAGACTCATAAAACGTCGCGTTGCTTTACAGTGTGAATAAAGGATACGGTAGAACCAGGGGTCAGCACTGTTCCGGCACGCGGGTTCCGAATTACATCGGGACCTTTTTCAGCATTTCGATGCCGACTTTACCGGCAGCGATTTCACGCAGCGCGACAACGGTAGGCTTGTCCTTGGCTTCCACCTTTGGGGTGTGTCCTTGCAACAACTGACGTGCGCGATAAGTCGCAGCCAGGGTCAGCTGGAAACGGTTAGGGATCTGCTTCAGGCAATCTTCGATTGTGATACGGGCCATAGTAACTCCTAAATTGTATGCGTGGTGCGTGGCGCTGTGTGAACTGGCGTGCAGACTGGTTACTCTGCGTGCAGGCCCAACTGGGCGAATAGCGATGCGTTGCGGGCCGCTTGTTGCGCAAACCGGCAACGGGCCGCTCTCACGATCGCGCTCAGTTCGGACAAAGCGACCGTAAACTCTTCATTGATAATAACATACTCGAACTCGGGAGCGTGTGCGATTTCGCCGCCAGCCGCCAGCAGGCGGCGCGTGATCACATGCGGCTCGTCCTGGCCGCGCTTGTTCAGGCGCTCTTCCAGCGCATCGATCGATGGCGGCAGGATGAAAATACCGGCGGCGCGGGGGAATTGCTTGCGCACCTGGCGCGCGCCCTGCCAGTCGATTTCCAGCAGGATGTCGGTGCCGGCCAGCATTTGCTGTTCCACCATGATGCGTGAGGTGCCATAGTAATTGCCATGCACTTCCGCCCATTCCAGGAATTCGCCCTGGTCGGCGCGCGCGACAAAGTCTTCCGCCGTCGTGAAATAGTACTCGCGGCCATGCTGCTCGCCCGGACGGGGCGCGCGCGTGGTGGTCGAAATCGACAGTTTGATGCCGGGCTCTTGCGCCAGCAATGCATTGACCAGTGTCGATTTGCCGGCGCCCGATGGTGCGGCGACCACGAACAGGCTGCCGGAGAAGGCGGTAGGGTGGCTCATGCGGATCTTTCAATAATCGTGTTGTTGGCGCCGATGCTCGCGCAGGCGGCGCCCAATCCGCTATTTTACCAAGAGGCAAGGCTGTGAGCCAGTCCCAATGAGGCCGGCATGGCCGGCGCCTGGCGTGGCTGGCGGCTTACTCCAGGTTCTGCACCTGTTCGCGCATCTGCTCGATCAGCAGCTTCAAGTCCATCGAGGCGTCGGCCAGTTCCTTGACGGACGCCTTGGCGCCCAGCGTGTTGGCTTCGCGATTGAGTTCCTGCATCATGAAGTCGAGGCGCTTGCCCACTTGCCCGCCCTTGGTGAGGATGTGGCGCGTCTCGCCCAGGTGGGCCGACAGGCGCGCCAGTTCTTCCGACACATCGATGCGGATGCCATACAAAATGACTTCCTGGCGGATGCGCTCCATGGCGTCCTGGCGCGACAGGGCCGAATTCGAGCCCTGGCTGGCCAGGCCCAGCGCATCCTGCATGCGCTCGATGGCTTTTTGCTGGAAGGCCGCCACTACTTGCGGAATCAATGGCGTGATGCGCTTGACGATGGCTTCCATCGCTTCGATGCGCGACACCAGCACCGCTTCGAGTGCCGCGCCTTCGCGCTTGCGGCTGTCGACGAAGGCCGCCACCGTGCGTTTGGTCAGCGCGCCCACGTCCGCCTGCAAGGATTCTTGCCCCACTTGCGCTTCTTCGATGATGCCCGGCCAGCGCAGCAGTTCGGCCACCGTCATGACGGGGGCGGAGACAAAATGCTGGCCCACTTCGTTTTGCAGGCGCGCCAGTTCGGCCAGCAGGGGCAGGTTCAGCGCCTGCGTGCCGTTTGTGGCGGCCTTGCGGCCAAAGCTCAGGCGTACCTCGACTTTGCCGCGCGTGATGGCAGACATGACGGCGGCGCGCAAGTCAGGCTCCAGCGCCCGCAGATCGTCGTTGATACGGAATTGCAGGTCGAGAAAGCGCGAGTTGACGCTCTTGATTTCAATTGTCAGTGTGCCTGCAGCACCTTCGCTGGTGGCAACCGCGTAGCCTGTCATGCTTGAAATGCTCAAAGGATTCCCCGATTTGATCTTGTATATAGTCACTTATACACTTAATCAGCCAGCGCAGGCAATACCGCCCGCGCCGCAAAACAGGACCGAAGAGGGCGATGGCCTGAAAATTGCTGAATAATGTGCGTTTACGGCATTGTAAAGAAAATTGTGTTTGGCGGGGCAGGATTGTATGGATCTTGTGCGCGGGCCACCCTGCGTCGGGCCGTGGTGCCGCAGTGGTAAAATCGCGGCCGCAACCCCAATCACACAGGACACCCCATGACATTTGAATCCCGCCCGAGCGGCCGCGCCGTCGACGCGCTGCGCGCCATCCGCATCACCCGCCAGTACACCAAGCATGCCGAAGGCTCGGTGCTGATCGAATGCGGCGACACCAAGGTCATCTGCACCGCCAGCATCGAAGACAAGGTGCCTGGTTTCCTGAAGGGCAAGGGCCAGGGCTGGTTGACGGCCGAGTACGGCATGCTGCCCCGCTCGACGCACACGCGCATGGACCGCGAAGCGGCGCGCGGCAAGCAGTCCGGCCGCACGCAGGAAATCCAGCGCCTGATCGGGCGCTCGCTGCGTGCCGCCTTTGATCTGCAAGCCTTCGGCGAACGCACCCTGCACCTCGATTGCGACGTGATCCAGGCCGATGGCGGCACGCGCACGGCCTCGATCACGGGCGCCATGGTGGCCGCGTATGACGCGTTTTCCCAGTTGCAGGCGCGCGGCGCCATCGCCGCCATCCCCGTGAAAAGCTTTGTCGCCGCCATCTCGGTGGGTGTCTACCAGGGCATGCCGGTGCTGGACCTGGACTATGTGGAAGATTCGGGCTGCGACACGGACATGAACGTCGTGATGACGGAAGCGGGCCACTTCATCGAAGTGCAGGGCACAGCCGAAGGCGCCGCCTTCGACCGCGCCGGCATGAACCGTTTGCTGGACCTGGCGCAGGGTGGCATCGCCGACCTGATCGTCATGCAGAAGCAGGCGCTCGGTCTGTAATCTTTACGTAGATTTACGTCCTGTCGCCCGCCGCGCCGGGCAAAAAGCCCACACCTGCCGCCGTTGAGCGTGGCAGTGGGCCAAGGTGGGGGCAGCGCAAAGGGTTTACAATGTCGGCACTTCAACCGGACTACTGACATGACCCAACGCCTCATCCTCGCCTCCAACAACGCCGGCAAGCTCAAGGAATTCAACGAGCTGCTCTCGAGCATCGGTTTTTCTGTCCACGCCCAGGGCGAATACGCCGTGCCGGAAAGCGACGAACCGTTTCACACCTTCGTGGAAAACGCCCTGCAAAAGGCGCGCCACGCGTCACGCCTGACAGGCTTGCCGGCGCTGGCCGACGATTCGGGCGTGTGTGTCAATGCGCTCGGCGGCGCGCCCGGCGTGTACTCGGCCCGCTATGCGGGCGAGCCAAAATCGGATGCCGCCAACAGCGCCAGACTGATCGCCGACCTGGAGGCGCATGCCGACAAGTCCGCGTATTACTACTGCGTGCTGGTGTACGTGCGCCATGCGGACGACCCGCAACCGGTGATCGCCGATGGCCGCTGGAATGGCGAAATGATCGCCACGCCGCGCGGCAACGGGGGCTTTGGCTACGATCCGCATTTCTTTATTCCCGCGCTGGGCAAGTGCGCGGCCGAACTGACGTCCGATGAAAAGAACGCGCTGTCGCACCGTGGCCAGGCCCTGCGCGCGCTGGTCGACAAGCTGCGGACCCTGCGATGATCCCGATCAAACTGGTGGGTGCCGTTGCCAAATCTGCAGCGAAGCCAGGAGCCTCGCCCGCTCCGCAGGACGGCATTTCCGGCGCGGCGGGAGCGGCGCTGAAATACCTGCAGCCGGGCGCGCTGAACCTGGCGGCCCTGCCGCCGCTGTCGCTGTACATCCATTTCCCGTGGTGCGTGAAAAAATGCCCGTATTGCGATTTCAATTCGCACGAGGTGCGCGGCGACTTGCCGGAAGCGGAGTACCTGGCCGCGCTGCGCCTGGACCTGGAAATGGCGCTGCCGCTGATCTGGGGCCGCAAGATCCACACCATCTTCATCGGCGGCGGCACGCCCAGCCTGATGTCGGCGGCGGGGCTGGACCGCCTGATGTCGGACGTGCGCACTTTGCTACCGCTCGACGGCGATTGCGAAATCACCATGGAAGCCAATCCGGGCACCTTTGAAGCGGAAAAATTCAAGTCCTACCGGGCCAGCGGCATCAACCGCCTGTCGATCGGCATCCAGAGCTTCAATGGCCGCCATTTGCAGGCGCTGGGGCGCATCCATGACGACAATGAAGCGCGCCGCGCGGTGGACATCGCGCACGCCAACTTCGATAATTTCAATCTCGACCTGATGTACGCGCTGCCCACGCAAACCCTGGCCGAGGCGCAGCAGGACCTGGAAACGGCGCTGTCGTTCGCGCCGCCGCACCTGTCGCTGTACCACCTGACCCTGGAACCGAACACCCTGTTCGCCAAGTATCCGCCGGTGCTGCCGGACGACGATGAAAGCGCGGACATCGCCGACATGGTGGCCGCGCGCGCGGCGCAGGCTGGCTATGGCCGCTACGAGGTGTCGGCCTATGCGCAGCCGGGCCGCCAGGCCCGCCACAACCGCAATTATTGGGAGTTTGGCGACTACCTGGGCATCGGCGCTGGCGCGCATTCGAAGATATCGTTTCCGCACCGCGTGCTGCGCCAGGCCCGCTACAAGCAGCCGCGCGCCTACATGGACGCGGTCCTGGCCGGCGCGCCGGTGCAGGAAGAGCGCGAACTGGCGCGCGAGGAGATGGGTTTTGAGTTCATGCTCAACACTTTGCGCCTGACGCAGGGGTTCTCGCCCAACCTGTTCGCCGAGCGCACAGGCCTGACCATCAACGCCATCGACAAGCCCCTCGATGCGGCCGAAGCGAAAGGCTTGCTGTACCGCGACCACCAGGTCATCCGCCCGACAGAACTGGGATTGTGCTTCCTGAATGACCTGCAGCAGATGTTTTTGGAAGATTAATGCGTGGGGATGGCGCGCAGGCGCTGCAGCTTGGCCGCATAGAGAGTGTGGTCGCTGCGTGTGATGCTGTTGCTCATCGCCAGTTCCAGCTGCTTGCCGGCCTGCTCCAGCTGGCCCAGGCGCGCATAGGCTTGCGCCAGCCAGAAGTGGAATTCGTGGTAGTACGGGTCGCGCGCGATTTCACGTGAAAACAGCTGTATTGCCTGCACGTAATCGTTTTTCTGCATGGCCGCCTTGCCCAGGTTGAAGTAATGGAAAGGCGGCTGCGGCTGCAGCGCCAGCAGGCGCCGGCGCAGCGGCAGCGCTTCATCCGGCAGGCCAGCCGCTTCCAGCGCTTGCGCCAGGTTCGACAGCAGCACCGTGTTGTCCGGCGTGCGCGTCAGCGCATGGGCGAAAGTGCGCCGTGCTTGCGCCAGGTCGCCATGGCGGAACTGGATTACGCCCAGGGTGTTGTAAGCGCCGCTGTACGAGGGGTCCTGCAGCAGCGCCGCCCGGGCCCACCAATACGCCTGGTCCAGCTGGCCTTCACTCATGGTTTCCGCCGCGCGGTTGTTCATGTACATGGCGAGCATGGTCGCTTCGTCGAGTTCTCGCGTGCGGTAGCCGCCGATCTCCGCGGACGGCAGGAAATCAATCACCATCATGCCCTTGGCATCGTACCTGCCGGATGTGTCGTCCAGCCGCTGGCCCAGCACCAGATTGACGTGACCGGCGACGAAATACATGTCGCCGCTGCGGCTCCAGCTTTCTTCACCGAGTACCTCCTGGTAGCGCACCTGCAAGCCCATTTCATGTGCCAGCGCCGCCGTCATGATCACCAGCGACAGGCAGTTGCCCTGGCGCGCGGAGAACGTTTCGCGCGCATTGCGCGTCATGGCCGCATCGTACTCGAGTTTCAGTCTGCTCTTGTCGTACAGGGCGTCATACAGGGCCGCGCGGTCATTCTTGTTGCGCGCTTCGCGCCGCACTTGCGTGCGCACATACTGGCGCATGGTCTCGTCGATGGCAAAGACCTGGCTGGCGTCGATGGCGGCGGCCGGCGCAAAATCGCTGTCGTTGAAGATGGGGGGCAGGCTGGCGGGCGGTGCTACGCTGCAGGCCACCAAAGCGCCGCACAGCAGGGCGGCGCCCAGGCGCTTGAAGCAAGAGGCGAAAACAAGATAGGGGCGCATGGTCTCTCCCTGGAGGCGCCGGCTGTCTCATGTCGCGGTGGCGCGCCAGTCCCACCTGAAACCAGTATCGGCGCGCCTGGCGCCGCTGTCAAATAGTTTCAAGTGCCTTGCCGCCGCCGGCACGGCGCTTGAAGCGGGGCTTAAACCTGCGGGCTTAAAACGCTTCCCAATCCTGGTCGCCGGCGATGTGCGATGGTGTTTTGCGCGCCGCGGCACTGGCCGCCTTGGGCGCTGCCGGCCGTGATCTCGGCCATGATGTCGGTGACGCGGCGCACGCTGTCGACCACCTCGCTCATGGTGCTGCCAGCCTGTTGTGCCAGCCGCGTGACGTTGTTGACCTGTGCCACCGAGTCGCCGATCAGGATCTTGATTTCGCGCGCCGCTTCGACGGCCGCGTTCAATGCCAGGATATTCGTCTGGAAGGCGATGCCGTCGATGACGCCGATGACGCCGATGGTGTCGACCACCTGGCTGACGATGCTGCCGCCCCGTTCGGCCACACCCGCAGCGGCGGGCGCCATCTGGTTGGCCTGGCGCGCATTGTCCGCATTCTGCTTCACGGTGCTGGTCAATTCTTCCATCGACGACGCCGTCTCTTCCAGCGAACTGGCTTGCTGTTCGGTGCGCGCCGACAAATCCTGATTGCCGGCGGCGATTTCGCCCGATGCCGTGGCGATGGCGTTGGTGCCCGTCTGCACTTCCGACACCACCTCGCGCAGTGCCTCGTTCATGCCGTGCAGCGCGCGCATCAGGTCGCTGATTTCATCGCTGGCTGCCGTCGAAATGCGTGCGCAAGTCGCCCGCAGCGACCGTCTCGGCCACCTTTACGGCCGCCTGCACGGGCGCGTTGATCGAGCGCGTGATCAGCCAGGCGCAGCTGCTGCCCAGTGCCACCACCAGCGCGCACAGGATCAGCAGCAGGGTGAAGCTGCGCCAGCAGGGCCTTGACGTTGTTCTGGTACCTGGCCGCCGCCGGGGCAAAGCTGTCGCGGTAAGTACTTTCCGCCTGGGCCGCGTTGCCGCCCTTGCGCGCGTTCATCACCAAGGTCTTGGCATCCTGGTATTTGACGCGCTCCTCGACGGAGGCCTTGAAGATGGCCTTTTCTTCCTCGCTGACGAGCAGGGTTTCGATTTTCTTCAGCAGTTCGCTGCCTTGCTTGGTGCTGTCGGCGATGGTCTCGGCAAACACGCCCGACAGGGTTTCATGCGTGTTCCTGGCGATCATCGAGGCGCGCGCGATGGCCGAATCAGCACATGCCAGTCCGATACCAGGCGTTCCATGGCCAGCGGTTTTTGCATCATTTCCCGGGTCACTTCCGCATTCACGCGGGCACTGTACAGTGCGTATGAGGTGGCGATCACGGACAGCCGCAGCACCAGCGCGAAGCCTGCTGCCAGGCGCTCGCTTTCCGCGATGGCGCGGCCCCAGTCGCGCATGCGGGCCGCGTGATCCTGACCATCATGGGGGAGTCGCGCCGGTCGCGCCATTTCCCCGGCCGCGCCTGACCGCGATGCCATGCAAAAAGCGGCGCCGTGCAATGCACGGACGCCGCTTTTTGCAGGGGGGGGCAGTGACTAACGCAACGCTGCGATCATCTGTTTCAGCTTGCCGGAATCGACGCAGAAGGCGCGGATGCCTTCGGCCAGTTTTTCCGTCGCCATCGCGTCTTCATTCATCATGAAGCGGAAGGCTTCTTCGTTCAGCGACATGTGCACGATGTTGGTCGATGGCGCCGCTTCGGCGCTCAGCTTGCGCTCCACCGGCGCATCGCTGTCGGCCAGCTTTTGCAGCAGGTCGGGACTGATGGTGAGCAGGTCGCAGCCGGCCAGTTCAAGGATTTGCGAGGTGTTGCGGAAGCTCGCGCCCATCACCTCGGTCTTGTAGCCGAACTTGCGGTAGTAATTGTAGATGCGGCGTACCGATTGCACGCCCGGGTCTTCCGCGCCCATGTAATCGATGCCCGTCGATTTCTTGTACCAGTCGTAGATGCGGCCGACGAACGGCGAAATGAGCTGGGCGCCCGCTTCGGCGCAGGCGATGGCCTGCGCCAGCGAGAACAGCAGGGTCATGTTGCAGCGGATGCCTTCCTTTTCCAGGATGGCGGCGGCGCGGATGCCTTCCCAGGTCGAGGCGATCTTGATCAGCACGCGCTCGCGGGCAATGCCGGCGTTCGAATACAGGGCGATCAGGTCGCGGCCCTTGGCCACCGTGCCTTCCGTGTCGAACGACAGGCGCGCATCGACTTCGGTGGAGACGCGGCCGGGAATGGTTTGCAGGATTTCCACGCCAAACGCGATCAGCAGGCGGTCGATGATTTCCGCAGTGGAGGCGTTCGGATGGTCGCGTACGGCCTTTTCCAGCAGCGGCTTGTATTCATCCTTCTGCACGGCTTTCAGGATCAGCGAAGGATTCGTCGTCGCGTCGCGCGGCGTGTAGGCCTGAATCGATTGGAAGTCGCCGGTGTCGGCCACCACGGTAGTAAATTGCTTCAGTTGTTCGAGTTGGTTCATGGCTGCACGGGAAAGAGGGAAAGGGCTTGCCAGGCTATTGTACATAATCCGGGGCGTGGTTCAGTCCTTTTGGTGCGGAAGAAATGCAGTGGCAGGAACCCAAAAGTGAGAGCTGGGGTCAGACCCGCCGGGGCAGACCCCGGATTTATGCCACCTAGCCAATAAAAGAATCGAACTGCATGTCGAATTCCTGCAAGGCCTTCTGTGCATTCTGCATTTTCTTGCGGAATTCAGGTCCACGCTGGAGGGCCAGGCCCACGGCCAGTACGTCGATCACCACCAGGTAGGCCAGGCGGGCGGAAATCGGCGTGTAGGGGTCGGTGTTGAAGACCAGGTCGATCGGGATCAGGACCGTCGCCAGGTCGGCCAGCGGCGTGCCCGATGGGGCCAGCACGACGACGTCGGCGCCGCCGCGGCGCGCCAGTTTCACGGAGCGCACCAGGGCAGGGCTGTTGCCGCGCTGCGAGATGGCCACCAGGCAGTCGCCGCCGCGCAGCAGGGCCGCGGCGATGCTGTGGATGTTCGGATCGCTGTAGGCCACCGTCGGCACGCCCGAGCGGAAGAACTTGTGCTGCGCATCGGCCGCCACGATACCGGAGGTGCCCTGGCCATAGAATTCGATCTTGCTGGCGCGCGACAGGATGTCGAGCGCGCGCTGGATCGCTTCCGGGTTCAGGTTGTTGCGCAGGTCGAGCAGGGTATTGATCGAGCGGCTGCAGATTTTATTCACCAGGTCGGCCGCCAGGTCGTCCTGCGCCGGCTGCTCGTTCGCGCCCGGCATGGCCAGGGCCAAACCCTGCGCCAGTTTCAGCTTGAATTCATGCCAGCCGTCATAGCCCAGGGTGCGGCAAAAGCGCACCACGGTCGGTTCCGACACCTGCGCGCTTTTCGCCAGCGCCGTGATGTTCTGGCTAACCGTCTGGTTAGGCTGGTCGAGCACGGCCAGCGCGACCTTCTTCTCCGACTTGGAGAGCGAATCGAGCTGGGTGCGGATGGAGTCAAGCAGCATCAAATTAGTCTTCTATCTTCGGGTAAAGGTGAAGCAGGGAATTCGTGGAGCACCGCTCCACGCCTGCGTAACGGTCTGGCCTTGCAAGGCCAGACTCCTTGCGCTTCCAAACTAGTCTTCAGGAAGCGCTTCTTCACGCCACTGCAAGCCATCGCGGCCGATCAGGGCGCTGGCCGCGGCCGGGCCCCAGGTGCCGGCCGTGTAGGGGATTGGCGCGCTGTCGTTCTGTTCCCAGTTGTCGAGTATCGGTTCGACCCATTCCCAGGCCGCTTCCAGTTCGTCGCCGCGCATGAACAGGGTCAGCTGGCCGCGCAGGACGTCGAGCAGCAATCGCTCGTAGGCATCCATGCGTGGGGTCTTGAACGATTCGCGGAAATCGAGTTCCAGTTCCGCCGGTTTCAAGCGCATGCCGTCGCCCGGGGTTTTCGCCATCAAATTCATGCGCAAGCCTTCGTCGGGCTGCAAACGGATCACCAGGCAGTTCGGCTGGAAGCTGGACGTGGGCTGGTTGAAGATCGAGTGCGGAATCTGCTTGAAGCGCACGACGATCTCGGCCAGGCTGTCGGCCATGCGCTTGCCCGTGCGCAGGTAGAACGGCACGCCGGCCCAGCGCCAGGTATCGATTTCCGCCTTCAGCGCGACGAAGGTCTCGGTGCGCGAATGCTCGGGCGCGTCCGGCTCGTCGCGGTAGCTCGGCACGGTGACGCCGTCGACGTGGCCGGCGCGGTACTGGCCGCGCACGATGTTTTGCGCCAGGGTGGTGGGCGTGAATTTTTTCAGCGAGCGCAATACCTGCAGCTTTTCATCGCGTACGGCGTCCGGCGCGATCGAGGTCGGCGGTTCCATGGCAACGATGCACAGCAGTTGCAGCAAGTGGTTTTGCAGCATGTCGCGCAGCGCGCCCGAGGTGTCGTAGTAACCCATGCGGTTACCCACGCCCAGTTTCTCGGCGATGGTGATCTGCACGTCGGAAATCCATTCGCGGCGCCACAGCGGCTCGAACAGAATGTTGCCGAAACGCAGGGCCAGCAAGTTCTGCACGGTTTCCTTGCCCAGGTAATGGTCGATACGGTAGATCTGCGATTCCTGGAAGACCTTGCCCACTTCGGCGTTGATCTGCTTGGCGCTGGCCAGGTCGCGGCCCAGCGGTTTTTCCAGTACCACGCGCGAACTCGGCGTCACCAGGCCGTTGTCTTCCAGGTTGTCGCAGATCAGCGCGAACAGATGCGGTGGCGTGGCCAGGTAGTACACGCGCGTCAGGTCGGCATCGCCGCGCAGCGCTTCGACCAGCGGCGCGTACGTGGCCGCATCGCTGGCGTTGAGCGACACATACACGATGCGCGCGCAGAATTTGCTCCAGGTGGCGGCGTTCAGGGTGCTGGCCTTGATGTGGGGGCGCGAGTTGGTCTCCACCATCTTCAGGAACGCTTCCTGGCCGCTGTCCTGGCGGCCCACACAGATGATGCGCGCCGTCGGCGGCAAATCGTTCGCGACGTCGCGCGCATACATTGCAGGCAACAACTTGCGCATTGCTAAATCGCCGCTGCCGCCAAACAGGACCAGGTCAAAATCGGTAAGTGCCATAAGTGAGTGTCGTCGCAAAAGTAAAAGAGCCGGAGCGGGGAGAAGGCCGACCGGAAGTGCCAGTCTGTCGTTACTATATTCGGTGCTGTAAATTTACTACGCAGAACGGGCAATTGCAAGAAATTTTACTACATTCCAGTCCCTGGCGTCGCCATTTTGCCCCGTATGCCTGCCAGCGGCGACGGCATGGCCATTATATGCTCTTCGCTGGCGCGGGGACGCCGTCACGCTTTGCACGGGGCTTTTCAAAGCAACCATGGTTGCCAGGGAAATTTTCGACTCTCCCCTTCATCATTTGCGCTGTAGCAACAAGCAAATCAAGAAATGCTGTCAGGATCGCCGTTGGCAGCGTAAAGTAGCTTTGAAGAAAGTAAAAAACCGTATAATTCAAGCTGAAATCAATAGCAACTATTGGTTGTACAAAATTGTACGATACACACTGCACCGCTAGCGCCGGCCATGCCCCGAACCCGCCATCCGACGTCCATGCGACGTGCAGTCCGCACTGCCCGCAGCATCATGGGCAGGCGACTTAACTTTACAAGACGGCTCAAGGGGACACAATGAATTCAATGCAGCAAGATGTCGATGAACGCACGAGCCTGACAGGCAATAATAAATTCGAACTGTTCCTGTTCAAGCTGGGCACCAGTGATCACTCGACCAGCCGCGAACTATTCGGCATCAATGTGTTCAAAGTCCGTGAAATCATGGAAATGCCGGCCATCACGGCGGTGGCCGGTTCGCACCCGCACATGCTTGGTGTGGTCAATATCCGTGGCCAGATCGTGCCCGTGATCGACTTGCCGATGGCGGTCGGGTGCAAGAGTAATGGCTTGAAGATTTTGATGGTGACGGAATTTGCCCGCTCGACCCAGGCGTTTGCCGTGGAAGAGGTCGATGAAATCGTGCGCCTGGAATGGAATCAGGTGCTGTCGGCCGAATCGAGCGTCGGTGGCGGTCTCGTCACGAGTATCGCACGCCTCGATGGCGACACCGACAAGACGCGCCTGGCGCAAGTGCTGGACGTGGAGCAAATCCTGCGCAACGTGCTGCCGTCGGGTGATCCCGATGTGGACGAGAACAGCATCGGCCCGCAAGTGCGTTTGCCGGCCGGCGCCGTGATCCTCGCGGCCGACGATTCCTCGCTGGCCCGCTCGCTGATCGAGAAGGGCCTCGAAGCGATGGGCGTGCCTTTCATCATGACCAAGACGGGCAAGGAAGCATGGGAACGCCTGCAGGCGATCTCGGCCCAGGCGGCAACCGAAGGCAAGACGGCGAAAGACAAGGTCGCGCTGGTGCTGACCGACCTGGAAATGCCGGAAATGGATGGCTTCACCCTGACGCGCAACATCAAGAACGATGGCCGCTTCTCCAGCATCCCCGTGGTGATCCACTCGTCGCTGACAGGCTCGACCAACGAAGACCACGTAAAGGGCGTGGGCGCCGATGGTTATGTGGCCAAGTTTGTAGCGGCGGAACTGGCCGAGACCATACGTAAGGTGCTGGCGCGCTAAAGCGCGCTGACACCGCCGCACGCCGCCTGGCGTGCGGCTCCTGGTGAATTTCAAGTTTTTCTTCGCGGCAATGTATTGCCACAATTCACGTATAATGTCACCCCTGGTTCTGTGGGGCCGCACGCGCGTACTGTCCTGTGCCACCTCCATCCTCTTGCACAGGCCGCGTCTTTCACGCCGCCTGGCGCACCGCTGGCTCTCGGGCCGCCCCTGTCGTTGCGGCCCAGCACTTGCCGCTTGTCCTGATAAATCCTGTTCGTACCGGAATGGCGCTTGCTTGGCGTTTTTCACGCGTCGACAGATATTGATGAAGAGTTAATTATGTATCTATCTCCCTTGCGGGCCGTGGCCGTGCGCGCGGACCGCTCCATGCTGGTCGTCCTATGGCTGCTGGCCTTGGTGTCTGCTGGCATGGCAAACTTGTACGGCACCTGGCATCTCGTTGCCAAGGTGGCTTTGCCGGTCGCCTTGCTGCCGACCCTGCTTTTTCTCGCGTGGCCCGGCAGCCTGGCAACCCGCTGCGTCAATGCCGTCGCCATCATGCTCATGGCCGCCTTGCATATCGAACAAGGTGCAGGCTTGACAGAGTTGCATTTCGGTATTTTCGTTTATCTGGCGCTGCTGGTGCTGTATCGCGACTGGCGCCCCGTGATCGTGGCCGCAGCGACGATCGCCGCGCACCACCTGCTGTTTTATTATTTGCAGCAAGCCAGTTATGGCGTGATGTGTTTTAGTACGCCTGGCCTGGGCATCGTTTTCCTGCACGCCATGTTCGTTGTGGTCGAGTCGGCGGCGCTGTGCTATGTGGCCGTGACCTTGCGCGCCAGCACACGCCAGGGTCAGGAACTGGAACAAATGGTGTTGGCCCTGGGCGCGCATGTGGGGCAGGTGGATTTGCGGCCGCTGCAGCGGGCACCCCGTAATGCGCTGGGACAATCGCTGGCGGCCATGCTGGCGACCATGCGCGGCACGCTTGCGGGCGTGCGCGATGGCACCGATAGCATCGCTGCAGCGAGCGCCGGGATCGCCATGCACAACGCTGCGCTGGCGCGCCGTACGGAACGCCAGGCCAGCGATGTCGAGCGTACGGTGCGCGCGATGCAGGCGCTGACGGACGCGGTGCGGCGCGGCGCAGGCCATGTAGGACAGGCCGATGCGCTGGCGGCACGTATGTCGCTCGAGGCGGGGCAGGGCGGTGGCGCCATGCGCGAGGTGCAGGCCAGCATGGGCCGCATCGAGGCGTCGTCGAAGAAAATAGTCGACATCATCGGCGTGATTGATGCGATTGCCTTTCAGACGAATATCCTGGCCTTGAACGCGGCAGTGGAAGCTGCGCGCGCGGGCGAGCAGGGGCGAGGCTTCGCCGTCGTGGCAGCCGAGGTGCGCGTGCTTGCGCAGCGCTCGGCCAGCGCAGCGCATGAAATCAAGGCATTGATCGGCAATACGGTGGAGACGGTGGAGTTGGGTAGCTGCATGGTGGAGCGTGCTGGCGCCACCATTTTGCAAGTGGTCGACAGCGTGCAACAAGTGACGACCATCATGGGGCAGCTGCGCACGGCATCGGACGAACAGGCGCGCGACATTCACGGCATCAATGAAGTGCTGGCTGCGTTTGATGCCAACACGCAAGAAAATGCCCAGTTGGTGCAGGAAAATGCGGCCGCGTCGGCCGCCATGCAGCGTCAGGCGCAGCAGCTTGCCGCGCTGGTACTGGCCTTCCGACTGTAAATGCTCAAGCCTGGTAAGGCGTTTCCGGCTGGCCCGCCACGTCCACGCGCACGGACAGCACGTGGCCCGTGAGCGGGTAGTTGGCGATCTCGGCGTTTGACCTGTTGTGGCTGGCGCTGGTGATGTACAGGGTGCGCAGGTCGGGACCGCCAAACGTCACCATGGTGGGGCAGCGCACGGGCACGGTAATTTCACCCAGCACATGGCCATCGGGGGCGAAGCGTACAATCTTGCCGCCTTCAAACATGGCCGACCAGTAATTGCCTTCGCTGTCGACGGCCGCGCCATCGGGGCGTCCGCCGTAATCGGCCGCTTTTTTATCGGTGGAAAAGCGCTGGAATGGTTGCGGCGCGGAAATGGCTCCCGTGGCCGCATCGAAGTCGAAGCGGTCGATGCGGTGCGTAGTGGTATCCGCGTGGTACATGGTGCGCTTGTCGGGGGAAAAGCCCAGGCCGTTCGATACCGTCATGCCGCCGGACCAGACCTTGCGCACTTGTCCCTTTTCCAGCACGAACATTTCCGCCGCATCGGCGCTGCGCGGCTCGAAAATCGTGCCGACCCAGAAGCGGCCGGCAGGGTCGACCTTGCCATCGTTGAAACGCGTGGTGGCCATGTCGAACGGTGCCGGGGCGATTTCCGCCAGGCTACCCGTCTTCGTGTCGAGGTGGGCAAAACCGCTGCGCAAGGCTACGATCAGGCCGCCGCCCGCATTGATGGCCAGCGCCGACGGTTCTGTCGGCATGCTCCACTGTTCATGCTGGCCGCTGGCCGGGTGCAAGCGATGCACGGCGCGGCCATCGATATCGACCCAGTACAGGGCCGCTTCCTTGCCATGCCATAGCGGACATTCGCCCACTTGCATGGGCTTGTCGCTGACTACCTTGATCTCGTAAATATTCATCTATCTCTTTTTAATACACCGATCAAAACCTGCTGCGCGTCGTGATGTACGGTCTGCGGTGCTCACTGTACCTTCGTACAGTTGCGCTTCTCGACCGCAACTCGCTTCCGCTCGCTACGGTTTTGTTCGGTGTTGTTATTAATATGCGGCTTTTGCTGCTTTAGCCAGGGCGATCAAACCATTGGTCGAGCTGTCGTGGTGGTCGGGACGGGCTTCGCCCGTCAGTTCGGCCTGGATTTTCTTGGCCAGCACCTTGCCCAGTTCTACGCCCCACTGGTCGAAACTGTTGACGTTCCACAAGACGCCCTGCACGAAGGTCTTGTGTTCGTACAGCGCGATCAGGGCGCCCAGGGTGGTCGGGGTCAGCTGGTCCATCAAGATGGTATTGCTGGGGCGGTTGCCCGGGAAAGTCTTGTGCGGCACCAGCGCTTCGATCTCGTTTTCCGGCAAGCCCTGCGCCTGCAAGTCAAGGCGCACTTCCTCGCCCGTCTTGCCCGTCATGAAGGCTTCCGACTGGGCGAAGCAGTTCGCCAGCAGGGCGTCGTGGTGGCCGGGTAAATCGTGCGTGGCGCGCAGGGCGGCGATGAAATCGATGGGCGTGATGTCGGTGCCCTGATGCAGCAGCTGGAAATACGCATGCTGCGCATTCGTGCCGCAATCGCCCCAGATGACGGGGCCGGTCGGCACGTCGACGGGCGCGCCATCCTTGGTGACGCGCTTGCCATTGCTTTCCATGTCCAGCTGTTGCAAATAGGCGGCAAAGCGGCTCAAGTCCTGGTGATACGGTGCGATGGAGACGGAACCGCAATCGAGGAACTGGCGGTTCCAGAAGCCCACCATGGCCAGCACCACGGGCATGTTCTGTTCCAGTGGCGCCTGGCGGAAATGCTGATCCATCGCATGCGCGCCGGCGAGGAAATCGCTGAAGTATTCAAAGCCCACGGACAGCGCCACGGCCAGGCCGATCGAGGACCAGACGGAATAACGGCCACCGACCCAGTCCCAGAACGGGAACATGTTTTCCGGCGAAATGCCGAAGTCGACGATGGCTTGCGTGTTGGTCGAAACAGCCACAAAATGTTGGGCCAGGTCCTTTTCTTCGCCTTCGAGCAGGAACCAGGCGCGCGCCGTGTTGGCGTTGAGCATGGTTTCAGCCGTGACGAAGGTTTTCGAGGCAACGATGAACAGCGTGGTTTCCGGATCGACCCTGGACAGTGTCGCTTCCATGTCGTGGCCGTCGACGTTGGACACAAAGTGCATTTCCAGGCCCGGGTTGGCGTAGGAGCGCAGCGCCAGGCAAGCCATTTTCGGTCCCAGGTCCGAGCCGCCGATGCCGATGTTGACGATGTCGCAAATCGGCTTGCCCGTGTAGCCGAGCCAGCTGCCATTGCGTACCTTGTCGGTAAACGCCTTCACGCGCTGCAGCACATCTTGCACGTCGGCATCGATATCCTGGCCATCAACTACCAGGGCGGTGCCGCGCGGCGCGCGCAAGGCGGTATGCAGAACGGCCCGATGTTCGGTAAGATTGATTTTCTCGCCTGTAAACATCGCTTCGCGCTGCGCTTCCACGCCGCGCTCGCGGGCCAGGTCCATCAGCAGGGCCATGGCGGTGGCGTCGACGCGGTTCTTCGAGTAATCGAGCAGCAGGCCGGCCGCATCGACTGTCATGCTGGAAAAACGCGCGGGATCTAGAGCGAACAGCTGGCGCAGGTGGACCTCGCGCAGGCTGGTGCTATGCGCTTGCAGGGACTGGAAACTGGCGGTGGCGGTGATGGCAGGAGTAGGTGCTGGCTGGCGCATGGCGGTCGGCTTGGGTGCTTGTCTCGGTTGAAAGGAGCGCGGCGCGTTCATCGTGGCGAACGGGGCTACCGGCGTTGGTATGAGAATAATACATCAGAAAAACGTAATTTCACTACAGTTTGTGCAGGCGCATAGCATTTTCAGCGTTTTTTCAGCGTTTTATCCGTGCTGCAATATATATAGGCCAGTAAGACGAGTGGGCGTGGCACGCTGTTGTTTTGCCTTGAAAGGTCGCGGAAAAATGGATTATTTCTGCCACTGGCCACTGCAAGAGTGCTTCTGCGCGACCATTTTGTAGTAAAATTTCACGAAATACTCATTTTTAAGGAAATTCATATGGCGCTGCATCCAGTAGTCGAATCCGTAACAGCGCGCATCATCGCGCGCAGCCGGCCATCGCGCGGCGCCTACCTGGCGCATCTGGATGCTGCCCGCATCCAGGGCGTGCAGCGCGGCGCCCTGTCGTGTACCAACCTGGCGCACGGCTTTGCCGCCTTTCCCGCCAACGACAAGCTGTCGCTGAAGGAATACAAGAAGCCTTCCGTGGCGATTGTGTCGTCATATAATGACATGCTGTCGGCGCACCAGCCCTTCGAAGGCTTTCCGCAAATCATCAAGCAAGCCGTGCGCGAAGTGGGCGCCGTGGCCCAGTTCGCCGGCGGCGTGCCCGCCATGTGCGATGGCGTGACGCAAGGCCAGCCGGGCATGGAACTGTCGCTGTTCTCGCGCGACACCATCGCCATGTCGACGGCCGTGGCGCTGTCGCACAATATGTTCGACGCCGCCCTGTACCTGGGCGTGTGCGACAAGATCGTGCCGGGCCTGCTGATCGGCGCGCTGCACTTCGGCCATCTGCCGGCCGTCTTCGTGCCGGCAGGTCCGATGACGTCAGGCCTGTCGAACCAGGAAAAAGCCAAGGTGCGCCAGTTGTATGCACAAGGCAAGGCCACGCGCGAAGACTTGCTCGAAGGCGAGTCGAAAGCCTACCATGGCGCCGGCACCTGTACCTTCTACGGTACCGCGAACAGCAACCAGATGCTGATGGAAGTGATGGGCCTGCACTTGCCGGGCGCCGCCTTCATCACGCCGAACACGCCGCTGCGCGATGCGCTGACCAAAGCTGCCGCGCAGCGCGCTGCAGGCATCACGGCGCAAAGCGCCAGCTACTTGCCAGTCGGTCATATCGTCGACGAGAAATGTATCGTCAACGCCGTCGTGGGCTTGCTGGCCACGGGCGGTTCGACCAACCACACTTTGCACCTGGTAGCGATTGCCAAGGCGGCCGGCATCGTCATCGACTGGAACGATTTCAATGAACTGTCGGCCATCGTGCCGATGCTGACGCGCATCTATCCGAACGGCGACGCCGACGTGAACCATTTCCACGCGGCAGGCGGCACCGGCTACCTGATCCGCGAACTGCTGGACGCGGGCTTGCTGCACGAAGACGTCAACACCATCCTGGGCCACGGCTTGCGCGCGCACTGCATGGAACCGTTCCTCGCTGAAGACGGCAAGGTCTTCTGGAAAGATGCACCGGCCGCCAGCGCCGACGAAAACGTGTTGCGTCCCGCCTCGAATCCGTTCGCGCCGGACGGCGGCATGGTCCTGGTGGCAGGTAACCTGGGCCGCGCCGTGATGAAGGTCTCGGCCGTCAAGCCACAGCACCGCACGGTCGAAGCGCCTGCCCTGGTGTTCAATTCGCAGGAAGAGTTCATGAACGCCTACAAGGCCGGCACCCTGGACCGCGACTTCGTCGCCGTGCTGCGCTTCCAGGGCCCGCGCGCCAACGGCATGCCGGAACTGCATGCGCTGACGCCCGCGCTGGCCAACCTGCAGGATGCGGGCCGCCGCGTGGCGCTGGTCACCGATGGCCGCATGTCGGGCGCATCGGGCAAGGTGCCGGCCGCCATCCACGTCTCGCCTGAAATCCTCGCCGGCGGCCCCCTGGGCCTGGTGCGCGACGGCGACATCATCCGCCTTGACGCCTTCACCGGTGTGCTTGAGGCGCTGGTGCCGGCCGACGTCTGGCACGCGCGTGCGCTGGTCACTGCCGACCTGTCGCCGAATCACGTCGGCATGGGCCGCGAGCTGTTTTCCATGTTCCGTTCCACCGTCAGCGCGGCGGAAGAGGGTGCCACCACCTTCGGCCTGCCGTCGCCGATTCCCACCACCGTCGCCTTGCACGACGCCGACAATGTCGGTGATACCGTACCCGGTTCCGATGAAGACTTTTTGGCTAGGAAATAAGAGATGACCATGACACTACTGGAAATTATGCGCACATCGAGCGTGATCCCCGTGATTGCGATCGACGATCCTGAACACGCCGTACCGCTGGCGCGCGCGCTGGTGGCGGGCGGCATCCGCGTGCTGGAAGTGACCCTGCGCACCAAGCACGGCCTGGAAGCGATTCGCGCCATGTCGGCCGTGCCGGGCGCCATCGTCGGCGTCGGTACGCTCACCCGTCCCGAGGAATTCGCCCAGGCGCGCGACGCGGGCGCCGTGTTTGGCGTCTCGCCAGGCCTGACGTCGGCCCTGGTGGCGGCGGCGAAAAGCAGCGGCCTGCCCCTGCTGCCAGGCGTGATGACGCCCGGTGAAGTGATGGCGGCGCGTGAAAACGGCTTCCAGCAGCTGAAACTGTTCCCGGCCGTGCCGGCGGGCGGCATCGGCATGCTCAACGCCATCTACGGCCCGCTGCCGGACATCACGTTCTGCCCGACGGGCGGCATCTCGCAAGAGACGGCGTCGCAGTTCCTGGCGTGCAAGAACGTCGCCTGCGTGGGCGGTTCGTGGCTGACGCCGAAAGACGCGATCGCGGCCGGCAACTGGGACCGCATCACGGAAATCGCGAAAGCGGCCAGTGGTCTGCGATTGGCTTAAGCGGCACCGGCGCGGCAAGCTTCCCGCTTGCCGCGCTTTCTTTCCTACTCCTCATGCGAGCTCTGCGCCGCCCCCTCACCATCGGCGAAACCGCCATGGCGCGCAGCGTCTTTCAGGGCGCCATTGACTACGCGCGCGTGCGCGTGGTGTGCGGCTCCTTTCTACCATTTGGCTTGCAGGACCAGAACACGGCGATGACGCCGCGCGGCAGCCTGCACTTCATGCCGGCCCAGTACCGCGACGATTTTTCGCGCGAAGGCAACAGCGGCAAGCTGTTCTTCATCCACGAGATGGTGCACGTGTGGCAGTACCAGCTCGGTTACGGCGTGCTGCTGCATGGCGTGCTGCTGGCGCTGTGCGGCGGCTACATCCGGCAGCGCGCCTACCGCTACGACGCGCAGGCCGGTGGCAACCTGTCCGACTTCAACATGGAGCAGCAGGGCGACATCATCGCCCACTACTTCGGCGCGCGCCAGCTGGGCATCCCCGCCCACGTGGCCAAGCTGCCACAATTGCAGGAGATCTTGCAAGGCTTCCTGCTCGACCCCGCCGACCGCCGCTTGCTGCCGCGCTAATTTCGTTTCCTATCGTTATTTCAAGTAAGCATGCATATGTATTTAATTTGCATGTATTCAGACCTTGACATTCATCTCAGCATTACCTAAATTAAATTATACAAAGAACAATTTATTTGTTTTATTTGCAATCTCGACGCGAGATCGAGAGCAACCTGTCCAAGCGAGTAAATCATGCAGACTAGAAACAGCTGTAGGGGAGTGTTGCGCCTGAATAAAGCCAGGCGCGGGGCGGCGCTGGTGGAATTTGCCTTGATCGCCCCTATCCTCTTTTTCCTCATCGCCATGATCATGGAACTGGGGATCATGTTCTGGGTCAACCTGACGATGCAGTACGCTGTGCGCGAAGGGGCCCGCTACTCCGTCACGGGGCAAAACAACCTTGACCCGGCCAGCGCCAACAAGCAGCGTTACGAGGCCGTGCTACGAAAGATCAACGACAGCTCGCTGGGCCTGTATGCGATGGTCAGTCCCGTGGTGGTGGTCAATGGCGTTTCACAAGCGCCCTCCGCGTACAACAACAATATGTTCGGCGCGGCCGGCGATATTGTCGTCTTGCAGGTGAACTGTACCTGGCCCGTCATCACCCCCGCATGGCGCTTGATGGCCTTGCTCAATCCCAAAACTTCCACCAGTGCGCCCGGCCAGTATGCGTTCAGCGTCGCGGCCACCATGCGCAACGAGGCCTTCTGATGACGCCAATCCAACAACGGACATCGACGCGCGCGCACCGCCAGCGGGGCGTGGCCGCCGTGGAGTTCGCCCTGGTGCTGCCCTTCCTGCTGATGATGGCCGTCCCCGTCTTCGACCTGGCGCGCATCGTGCAGGGGGACATGATATTGACCAACCTGAGCCGCGAAGGCGCCAATCTGGCGTCGCGCTCGTCGCAGGATCCGCAAACCATCATGACGGCGCTGGCGATGACGACGCCACCGCTGGACATGGCCAGCAATGGCAGCATGTACATCAGCAAGATCATGGGTAATGGCCCCGGCAAGCAGAACGTCATTCTCGAACATTACCGCTGGACCAAGGGGCCGCAGCAGGCCAGCAAGGTGTGGAGCTGCAGCAGCTGGGCCAGCGACGGCACGGGCAAGTGCACCAGCATCCCCAGCGCGGGTTCGTCCATCAACGATGCCATGAGCAACCAGCTGGCCAATGGCGAAGTCATTTATGTCGTCGAGGGACTGTATCGCGCCAACATCCTGTTTGCCGGCATGAGCCTGGGCTTTGGTGCGCAAACGCCCCAGCTGAGCGGCAATCTGTATGCCAAGACCATTTTTTAGACACGCTGTCATCATTGCGCAGGTGCCTGTGCAGGCGCCGGGAGAACATCATGAAAAGCATACGCAGGCGGACTGGAAAACAAAAGGGGCAAGTTCTGATTGTCATCGGCCTGTCGATGGTGGTGCTGATCGGCGCGGTGGGCCTGGCCATCGATTCCGGCCTGGGTTTCATCATCCGCTCCAAGCTCAATGCGGCCGTCGATGCGGCCAGCATCGCCGCCGCGCGCGCCGTCACGCAAGGTGTCGGCGAGGCGGCGCAGCGGGCCAGCGCCCAGGCGGCAGCGCAAAAGTTTTTTGCCGCGAATTTCCCCACCGGCTACCTGGGTGCCACGCCCACCTTCAACGATCCCAGCGTGACCTTTGACGCTGGCAAGGTGACGATCGATGCGGCGGCCACGGCCGCCGTGCCCGTGACGCTGATGCGCGTGCTGGGCTTCAATTTGCTGACGGTCAGCGCCTCGGCGCAGACCATCCGCAAGGACCTGGACCTGGCCTTCGTGATGGATACCTCGGGCTCGCTGTCGCCCGTCGGCTCCACCGTCATCAGCAGCGCGCAGCTGTTTCTCAGTAAATTCAATCCGGCGCTGGACCGCATGGCCCTGATCCATTTTTCTTACGGCGCCGAAGTCGATACACCGATCAGCAAGGTAGCGCGCGGTTTCGACCAGGCGGGCATGAAGACCACCATAGGCAAGTATTCGTTTGACGGCTTGACGAATTCGGCCGAGGGCATGTGGAATGGTCGCGACCAGCTCAACAGCATCGCCCTGGCCAACCGCTCCAGCCTGCGCGTCATCGTGTTTTTTTCCGACGGTTCGCCCAATACCATTTCGTCCGTCTTCAAGTTCAAGAAGCCTGCCGACTGCACCACGGCTGGATCGCTGGTGACGGGTGATGGCACCAGCACAGGCACGCCGGCCGGCCTGTGGCGGATCGACAAGCAGGGCACCACGGCTGCCGGCAAGTGCGACCAGGATACGAACATCGTCAAGAACCTCGATGCGGCGGCCTTGCCGCAGTGGTATAACGCGCACAATCCCACGAACTTGCCGGCCTTGCAGGAGTTCCCCGTCATCACGGCCACGCCGCGTGCCGTCACCAACGACACGAGCAGCAATGCGGCCACCTGGATCAATGTCAACCGCGCCTCGCGCAACTTGCTCGAAGCGGTCGCCGCCAAGGCTCGCAGCGAGGGAATGTACGTGTTCACCCTGGGACTGGGCAGCGAGTTGACGAAAGCGAACGGCCCTGCGCCCAGCGACAAGGGCGAAGACATCCTCAAGTGCATGGCCAACACGCCGGACGCCTTGTCGCGCTGCGTGAAGGCGGGCGCCAGCCAGCCAGTCGGCATTTACTGCCATGCGGCCAATTCCGATGAACTGAAACCGTGCTTCGAGAAGCTGGCCTCGGCGATTTTGCGCATCAGCATGTAGTGCGCCGGATGAGCGATGCATGCTAACGCACAAGATATTTTATTTGCAATAAAAAGGTCAGGCCCGGGGGGATCCCAAGTAAAATATCCTATGGGAAACTTTTTGGCAGGCAAAGTATGACATTGGGCGACTTCTTTTCTACGAACAAATTCAGTAATGCCGAGCGCATTCATGTGGCGCCAGCGATTCCGGCGAAAATCCTCAGCAATGCACTCGATGCGTATCAGCTTGATCCGGAGATGATCGACATCGTTGCCGTGATCGATGACACGATGCTCGGCAGCGGCAAGGATGGCTGCCTGATTTGCGCGGATCGCATTATTTTCAGGGAAGCGTTTCCGATCCCGTCGAATTTTCCTACACCCGTATCAAGTCGATGCGGGCCGAAAAGCAGCGTGCCTATGTGAATGGACGTGAAGCGTACAAGTTCGCGATGCCCGACAAGATAGTCCTGGAGCGCATGTTCTCTCTGCTGGGCGATTGGCTGAACGCACGTTCGCAGGCACCTGTCCCGTTTCCCGCGGCCAGGGTCACTGCCGCCGCTGCCAGCGGAGCGTCGCCTGCGCCAGCGGCGGGCGACTTGTCGGAGGTGATACTGGCCAGTGCCGCGCTCCTGCATGCGGATAAATTGTATGTGGCGCCGCATATTCCTGAGAGTAAATTAGCCGCCGCCATCGCCTCCTATGGCAAGGGCATGCGCGCCGAGGATGTCATCGTGCTGATCGACGACACCCTGTTCGGCGGCGCCAAGGAAGGCATCATGATCAGCAAGGACAAGCTTGCGATGAAGGTCATGATGGATACCCCGCGTCTGTTCTTTTGGAAGCATACGGAAAGCGTTGCCATTCAAAAACGCAAATTGCTTGTCAATGGCAATGAAATCGCGCAGCTGGTGCAGCTGGGCGAGAAAGAACTCGGGCCCTTTTTTGCCAGGCTTTCCAGGAGCCTGCCGCCTGATGTACCCGCCATTGCTGCGCCAGCCGCAGCGCAGCAGCTTGCCGCTCCCGCTCCCGCGCACGTCGCCGCACTCCAGGTGCCTGTCGAGAGCCAGCTCGCCGTGATTCCCGTCAGGCCGGTTGCGCCGATCGCTCCCATTGCTCCCGTCACGCCTGTCGAGGCGAGGCCCGCCGAGCGTGCCGAAGCCGATGCGCCAGGTGCCAAGGACAAGTTGCTCGATACAGTCCGCCGCCTCATCGAGCAAAACAAGTCGAAAATCATTCCTCTTTTGAAAGAGAAAGGCGGCGAGCTGTCGATGACGGCGCTGAACGACGACAAGAATATCCTCAAATTGTCGGGCATCCTGTATGCCTTGCTGCCGCGCGTGGTGCAATTTGTTCTTTCGGAGCAGAGCTTCAGCAAGTTCCTGCTGGAGAATCGCGACAAGCTGGTCGTCTTCCTGATCGCCGAACCGCCAGCGGCGGCCAAGGACGATGGCATGCGGGACATGCCGGCAGTACAACAGGCTTTTCTGGAAAAAGTTCAGCGCGAGCTATTTGATCCGGCTCAACAAGAAGCTGATGATGCATGGTTCGAAGAGCTGATGCTGTTCGTGCTGGTCCAGCACATGGAATTGCTGAATGCGCACATGGGACAGCTGCCCGAGTCGATACGGCATGGCCGCTCGGATATGAAGATCGCCTGCCTGCGTTTGCTGACGTATGTGCTGTGCGTCACTTGCATGTCCAAAATTCCCCGACCTGTGTTCGAGATGCTTGGTGAAGATACCTACTTTCAGCTATTGGGCATTGCCCTGCTGTATCTGGAGGAATCGTCCACGCTTCTCAAGGAATGGGAAATCGACCCGATCGACATTGATGCGGATGGCGACATGATCGCCCTGATCGGCGGGCTGTTCGGCAAGCCGGAATTCATGGAGCTAGGCATTACCTTGAACAAGCCGAAGGACGAACTGCTGGTGGCCATGCTGGCGGAAGATCCGTTCAGGCTGCCTCGCGGCTTTTGCCAGACCTTGATCAGGCAGGCGGAGCCTATCCATGTCGCCTGGTTAAAACGCATGCGCCAGATAGAGGCCCTGCTGCCTGACTGATCGGTCAGGCGGGCGGGCCCGGCTGCAGCGTAGTCTACGCTGCAGTGTCTGTGCGGCTGGCTGGATCAGTTACCGCCAGCCATGCCTGGCAGCAGCACGCGGTAGATCTGCAAAAAGGCGGGTCCCATGAGCACCACCAGCAGGGAAGGGAAGATGAAGAAGATCAGCGGAAACAGCAGCTTCAGGGCAATTTTCGCGGCCTGCTCTTCTGCCAGCTGGCGCCGCTTGGTGCGCAGCTGATCCGATTGCACGCGCAGCGAGGCGGCGATGCTGGTGCCGAAGCGTTCGGCCTGGATCAGCATGGCGACGAGGGCATCGACATCTTCCACGCCCGTGCGCAGGGCCAGGTTGCGCAAGGCCCGTTCCTTCGAGTTGCCGGCGCGCAGCTCCAGTGTCAGCAGGTGCAGTTCTTCGGCCAGCACGGCGCTTTTCAGCGTGATTTCGGAGGCCACCCGCGCCAGCGCCGCGTCCATGGCCAGGCCCGCTTCCACGCACACCGTCATCAGGTCCAGCGCATCGGGGAAACTTTCAAAGATGTCGCGCTGGCGCAGGCGGATGCGGCGGTTCAGCCAGGCGTTCGGCAGGTAGTAGCCGAAAGCGGCCGCTAGCAGCAGCCATAGCAGCAAGGCTGTGCTGCTGTAATGCACGCCGGCCACGCTCAGGCCCAGGAACACCAGCACGGGCAGGCCCACGGCGAGGGCCGTCTTGGCGCCAAAATACAGCAGCGGCGCCGATGGGTGACGCAGTCCCGCGTGCATGAAACGCAAGCGTATTTTCGATGTCTCCCAGCCGTCTTCGGGCAGGGACAGGCGCGCCAGTGGTCCGCTCAGCTTGACGAAATGCGCCAGCCAGTGGCGGGCGCCGCCCGGCGCTGCAGCACCAACACTGTCGAGGCGCTGGCGCAGCGGGTCAGGCACGGCCAGCAGCAGCACGAACATGGCACCGGCGAAGACGGCGACAAACAGCAAGCCGAGAAAGCCCATTTGCAAGGTAGTCATGATGTCGTTCCCCTCAAAAAATCACACCCGGATATGGATCACCTTGCGCATGATGATGACGCCGGCCAGCATCAGCAGCAGGGCGCCGACCAGCATCTTCTGTCCGCCGGGATCGCGGTACAGCAGCTCCAGGAAGGTGGGGTTGGTCAGCTGGATCATGGCTGCCGCGCCGAACGGCAGCAGCGCCAGGATCCACGCCGACAGCCGCGCCTCGGCCGACAGCACGCGTACCTGCCCCAGCAGCTTGATGCGTTCGCGGATGATGTGACTGATGCTATCGAGCAATTCCGACAGGTTGCCGCCCGTCTCGCGCTGGATCAGCACGGCGATGACGAAATAGCGCACGTCCGTGCTGGGCACGCGCGTGGCCAGGTTCATCAGCGCGTCCGGCATGGCGATGCCGAAGTTGACTTCGTCGAAGGCGATGCGAAATTCGTCGGCCAGCGGCGCGTTCATTTCCTCACCGACCATTTTCAGGGCCGTGGGAAAGGCATGGCCGGCGCGCAGGGCGCGGCTCATGAGTTCCAGCGCGTCCGGCAACTGCTGGCCGATGCGCTGCAGGCGGTGCGCCTTGGCGCGCTTGATGTAGTACAGGGGCAGCAGCGCACAGGCGGCCGCTACCAGCAGGCGCAGCAGCCAGTGCAGGTCGATCAGGCTGGCGCCGACCAGGCCGACGAGGAAGGCCAGCAGCACCAGCATGGACCACTGCGCCACGCTCCACGTCAGCCCTGACTGTTCCAGCAGGCGGTCGAGTGCATGCACGCGCGGTACTTCCAGCAGCAGCTTCTGCAGCGCCGGTGTGTCGCTGAGCAGGCGCTGCTTGATCATCGACGTGTTCTGCTCGCCCGCGTGGGCGCCAGCCGACATCACGCGCAGGCGCCGCGCCACCCGTTCCGATTCCGGCCCGCGCACATTGTTCCAGCTCTGGTACAGGCCCATGACGAGCAGCAGCACGGCGATGAAGATCAGGGCCCCGAAGACGTAATAACTGGTGTCCATGGCGTGGCTCCTCAATGGTATTGGCGGTTGGGATCGAACAGGCTTTCCGGCACGACCACGCCAAAGGCACGCAGACGGTCGAGGAAGCGGGGACGCACGCCGCTGGCCTGGAAGTGGCCGCTGACGGCACCGTCCTGGGCCACACCCGTCTGGCGGAACGTGAAGATTTCCTGCATGGTGATCATCTCGCCTTCCATGCCCGTGATTTCCTGGATCGACACCACCTTGCGCTTGCCGTCCGTCAGGCGCGCCACCTGCACCACCACGCCGATGGCTGCGCTGATCTGCTGGCGCATGGCCTTGCCCGGCAACATGGAGGCGGCCATGCTGATCATGTTTTCCAGCCGCGTCAGGGCATCGCGCGGCGTGTTGGCGTGGATGGTGGCCATCGAACCCTCATGGCCCGTATTCATCGCCTGCAGCATGTCGAGCGCCTCGGCACCGCGCACCTCGCCCAGGATGATGCGGTCTGGCCGCATGCGCAGGGCATTGCGCACCAGGGCGCGCTGCGTCACTTCGCCCTTGCCTTCGATGTTCGCTGGACGGGTTTCCAGGCGTATCACGTGCGGCTGCTGCATTTGCAGCTCCGCCGCATCCTCGATGGTGACGATGCGTTCCGTGCTGCTGATGAAGCCCGATATCGCGTTCAGCATGGTGGTCTTGCCGCTGCCCGTGCCGCCCGAGATCAGGATATTGATCTTGGCCTTGCCCAGGCCTTGCAGGATTTGTGCCATTTCGGCCGTCATGCTGTGATGCTCGACCAGGTCGGCAAGCCGCAGTGGCTGGGCGGAAAAGCGCCGTATCGACATCACGGGCCCGTCGATCGCCAGCGGCGGGATGATGGCGTTCACGCGCGAACCGTCCGGCAGGCGCGCATCAACCATGGGGCTTGATTCATCGATGCGCCGCCCCACGCGCGAGACGATCTTGTCGATGATCTTCATCAGGTGTGCATCGTCGGTGAAGCGGATGTCGCTCAGCTCGAGCTGTCCATGGCGTTCGACATACACCTGGCGGTGCGTGTTGACGAGGATGTCCGAGACGGTAGGATCGCTGAGCAGCGGTTCGAGCGGGCCGAAGCCCAGCACTTCGTCCTGGATGTCGCGCACCAGGGTGCGCCGTTCCAGGTCATTGATGACGACGCTGTCTTCTTCCAGCAGGCGCCCCACCAGGACCTTCAGGTCGTCGCGTATCTGCTCCTGCGACAGGCGTTGCATGCCTTCCAGGTCGATGCGGTCGAGCAGGGACTGGTGCACGTGCTGCTTGAGTTCCTGGTAGGCGGGATTGTCGATGCTGCCGCCGCGCACGGCGCCGAAGGCCGTATTGCCGTTCGCGGGCGGGGCACTGCCGAGGCGTTCGCGCAGGCTGGGTCCGGCGCCATTGATGTCGATGCTCATGCTGTTTCCCCTCGAAGATGGATGGGCCTGTTACGCTGGAACAGGCGTGAAAACAGGCCAGGCGTGCTGGCCGCGCGCGTGCCGCCCAGCTTGCGCGCGCACTCCTGCAGTGATTTGGCCAGCGGGCTGCCGGGTGCCAGCTTCAGCACGGGTACGCCCTGGTTGACCGATGCCGCCGCCACCGCATAGTGATTCGGCATGGAGTGGAAGATCTGCTGGCCATAGGCCGCTTCCAGGTCGCGCCCTCGGATTTCATCGGCGCCCGCATGGCGGTTCAGGATCAGGTGAATCTTGCTGGTCGGGTATTCCAGCGACTTGAACACCTGCAGCAGCCGCTTGCCATCGCGGATGTAGGGCAGCGTTGCCTGCACTACGGGGCAAATCATGTCGGCGTTGTCCAGCGCACGCACGCTGATGGCATCGAGGCCGCGGCCCGTGTCGAGCACGATGAAGTCATATTCGTGGCGCGCCAGGTGCAGCAGCTGGTCGATATGCTCGGGCATGATGTCGCTTGCGTGTCCCGGATCTTCGGGGGCGGCCAGGATGCTGAAGTTTGGCGTCACCTGCACCATGCTGGCGGCGAGGAAGGATGGGTCGAGGCGATGGATCTGCTGCGCCACGTGCGACAGCGTGGCGGCCGGTTTCTGGTCCGAGACAAACAGCGCCGCATCGCCAAACTGCAGGTTCAGGTCGAACAGCGCCACGCGCTGCTTGTCCTGTGCCAGCGCATATGCCAGGTTGGCGGCGAGGAAGGTGGCGCCGCTGCCGCCCTTGCACGAGACGAAGGCGATGATCTTGCCATCGCGCCGCACATGGCGCGTGCTTTTGTCCTCGATGCGCTGCAGCGCCGCATTCAGGGCGGCGCCGTTGTCGGCTTGCGGCAGCACTTCGCGCACGCCCGCGCGCATGGCTTGCAGCAGGAAGTCGCTGCCCTGGTGCTGGCACTGCAGGATGATGGCCATGGCGGGCTGGCGGCTGGCCAGGCGTTCGATGCGCACCAGGTCGGCATCGTCGATGACGGGCTGCGCCAGCAGCAGTGCGTCTGGCGCGGCCATTTCAGCCGTGCCGGCCAGCCGTTCCAGGCTGCCGACGGCGCTGTCGATATCGTCGCCCGCGTGGCGCTCGCGCAACAGCGCCGTCATCGCGGCCAGTTGTTTTTCGTTACTGGAAATAATGAAGATTTTCACGGCAAGCTCCGGCAGTGGCTGGGTGGATGGGGCACGCTTCAGCGTTTGCTGACGCCGATCGTCAGCACGTCGGGAATCGGATCGGGCGCGCTGAAGGATTTCTGGTACAGCTTGTAGCCGCTGACGGCGGCCTTGCCATCGAGACCCAGCACGGGATTGCGATTGTTGGCCGCGTCCGGATACAGGATTTGCTGCTGCTTGAGCAAGGTCACCGACTCGCCGAAATGGCTGTCGAGCACCGGGGTGGTGGTGGCGGCACAGCCGGCCAGTGCGCCGATCACCGCAGCGCACAGCAGGCAGCGGGGCAGGGTGGTTGCGAAGGTTTTCATGAAGATGCTCCTATTTGAGATCATCGATAATGCTGGCCGATGACGTGGCCGCATCGGCTTTCGGTATGGCGCGGTATTGCGGCAGGTCATTGCTGGTCACCGTCGGCGTGGCGACGGGCATGGCCACCGGCATGGCTGGCGGCACGGGCGCGGCCATGGCGGCAGGCGGCGGGGCGGAAGCGGGTAGCGGCATCGGCGCTGGTGCTGGTGCGGGCGCCGTGCCTTCCATCTTGCCTTGCATGAACATGTCGCCGCGCGTAGGTTGCACATATGGATCGGTGGGCAGCTTGTAGTCGGGCGGTAGCGGCTTGACCAGGTGTGGCGTGATGATGAAGACCAGTTCCGAGCGGTCTGTCTGGAAGTCCGTGCTGCGGAACAGGGCACCCAGAACGGGCACTTCGCCCAGGCCCGGCAAGGCCTTGATGTTGCTGGTCACATTGTTCTTGATCAAGCCGCCGATGGCAAAGCTCTGGCCATCGAACAGTTGCACCGTGGTGGTGGCGCGCCGCGTGGTAAACGAGGGCAGGATGGCGGTAGTGGAAATGCCGGTAGCCGTGATGCCGATGCCTTCCTTGTTCAGGTCGGATACTTCCGGCGACACTTTCAGGTTGATGCGGCCCCCTTCGAGCACGGTGGGGGTGAATTTGACGGCCACGCCAAACTCTTTTTCTTCCAGCGTGATGGTGGGCGTGCCACCATTATTGGTCTGGCTGACGGGGATGAAGATCTTGCCGCCGGCCAGAAAGCTGGCTTCCTGGCCGCTGATGGCCATGATGTTCGGTTCAGCCAGCACCTTGATCAAGCCATCGCGCTTTTGCGCATCGAGACCGAGGAAGTTGCCGTTGCGGCTGTTGCTGGCGCCGAAACCGCTGGGATTATTGCTGAGCAAGTTCGACAGCAGCGAATAGGTCCAGCCGCCGATAGTCTTGCTCAGGCCCAGGTTGGCGCCAAGTTGGTCGACCAGGGTTTTCGACACTTCCGCCACTTTGACTTCCAGCATCACCTGCTGTGGCGCGGCGATCGCCATCAGGTTGATCACGCGTGACGAGGCTGACGGTCCGCCTGAAGGGTCGGGTGCGGCGCCGGCGGCGGCAGGCGCCGCACCGGCAGCTGCGGTGCCAGCGGCGGGGCGCGAACCGCGTTGCGCATACGCGTTGGCCAGCGACATCGCCTGGTCGGCCTTGACGGTGTCGCTGACGACGCCCGACAGTATCAGGGTGTCGCCGGCCACCGTCACGCGCAGCTCTTTTTCATTCGGCAGCAGTTCGGCCAGGCGCGCCTGCAGCAGGCTGGCGTCGATGCTGACGGACAGGTCGATGATGCTCGCTTCATTGTTGCGGTTCCACACGATCAGGTTGGTCGTGCCCACGGATTTGCCCAGCAGGTAGACATCGGTGGTATTGAGCAGGATCACGTCGGCGATGCGCGGGTCGCCCACCGAGACGCGGGCGACAGGAAACGGCAGGTGCATCAGGGTGGACTTGCCTTCGGCCAGGGCCATGTTGCGCGACAGTTCGGCGTGTCCGCCCATCTGGTCCGGCATGGCTTGCTGCGCCACCGGTTTCACGCGCGGCGCGCGGCGCACGACCTTCGGTGGCGGCGTGCTGACCGTTGCCGCTGCCGCAGGGGCCGCCGTGGCGCCGGGCGGCGTGGCCGACAGGCCGGGCGACGTGGCCGGTGCGCCCGCTTCGCCATGGGCGGCCGGGGTCAGGACGCCGATGGCGGCGATGGCGAGGGCCATGCGCAGGATGCGGCTCCCGTTTGCTGTGCTCAGTTTGCTCATGGTGCTCATGGCGTGCTCCTCGTGGTGCGGATCGGATGACGATCGGCGTGGCGTTGTTCAGAATTGTTGGGAGCTGCGTTCCAGCCCCTTGATGACATCGACTTGCGGCCCGGCTGGCCCTTGCACCACGTGGCGGCGTATGACCGGCCGGGGTACGGGGGGGGTAACTTGGGCGGCGACCTTGGCATCCAGCAGGCTGGTCTTGGTGGCGCCATCCGTGTTGACGGGCTTGTCTTCGATCTGGTTGCGCAGCACCAGCGACAGGGTGCCAACGCTGCGCGCCAGGTCGAGTTTTTCCGTCTGATCGGGTGTCAGCTCCAGGGTCACGGCATTGACCACTTTGGGCTTGGTGTCGTCGCGGTTCGATTCCTGCGCGATGGCCAGCACGAGTATGCGTTCGAGCACGATTTTGGAGATGCTGGGGTCGCGCCCGGTACCCGTCCTGGCCGCGTCGTCCTGCGTGTTGACGAGGATATCGACGTAATTGCCGGGCAGGGCGAAGCCCGCCACGCCGACCACGTCATTGACGCGCACCGTCATGGCGCGCTTGCCTTCGCCCACCACGGCCGACAGGCCGCCCTGGGTGCCGGGCGGTGCCAGCTTGCTTTCCATGATCGGTTCGCCGTGCTGGATGCTGGTGCGCGTGACGCGCGCATCGAGCAGTTTCGGGTCGTTGATGGCGCCCGGCGGCAGCGCGCTGCTGGGCCAGTCGACCATGCGCACCATTTCCGGCGCAATGCGCGCGCCCAGGCTGATGTCGACCATGGCGACAGCGACCTTGTTGGTATTGCCCGAGGCCTGGGCATTGATCCAGCGCGCGGCCACGATGACCGCCACGAACGCCAGGATGACCGCGAAGGCCATCATTGTCAGAGCGCGTGCGTTTCTCATTTTGATACTCCTTTATGCAGGACCGCAGCCGGTCCGTTCTGTATGCCGGCGGAGCCGTCGGCGGCGCCGAAATAATTGTTCCAGGCCCAGTGCAGCGCGTCGGCTTCGAGCCGTGGCGGGCGGCCCTCATAGCGGGCCACGTCGCACAGCTGGGCCAATATGTCGCGTGGATAGCAGGCCAGCAGGGGCCGCGCGTGCTGGCCGTGCAGCTGCAGCAGGTAGTGGTAGGCAGCAAGATTGAAGGTCATGCCGAATTGTTCGCAGACGTGGCGGAACACGGCTTCGTAGTGGTAACCGCTCAATTCCCCGACATGGATCTTGTAGCCGATACGGCGCAGGAAGGAGTCGTCGGCCAGTTGCTGCGGCGCCAGGTTCGAGGAAAATACGACGATCACGTCGAAGGGAACGGGAAATTTGTAGCCCGTGTGCAGCGACAGATAATCGACGCGGCGCGCCATTGGCACGATCCAGCGGTTCATCAGCTCCACGGGCGAGCAGCGCTGGCGGCCCAGGTCATCGATGATGAAGATGCCGTTGTTGGCCTTCAGGTGTGGCGGTGCCTGGTACAGGCGGGCACCGGGATCGAATTGCAGGTCGAGCATGTCGAGCGTCAGTTCGCCGCCCGTCAGGACGGTGGGGCGCCAGGCACGCACCCAGCGCGGGTCGGCCGGCGGCGCCACGTCGGTGGCCAGCGTGTGCAGCATGGGGTCGAGGAAGGGCAGCACCTCGCCATCGACCATCACCGCGTGCGGCAGGGCGATGGTGCCGCTGAGCAAACCATGCAGGCGCTCGGCCAGATACGTCTTGCCGCTGCCGGCGGGGCCGTGCAGGAACAGTGCGCGGCCCGAATTCATGGCCGCACCCAACTGCTCGAGCACCGATGTGCAGGCCACCACGTCGTGAAACTGTTGCATCATGCTTTCCCGCGTAACGTGCATGTGCGCCACGCTTTGCGCCAGCACCTGCGCGCTGTAGTGGGCCAGCGTGACGGGGGCCGGGCCGCTGTAGGCATTGCGCCGCAAATAGTCGGCGGCGCGCAGGCGGCCCTGGTCGACCAGGTGATAGTGCTGGTCGGCATCCGTGCCGCTGTAGCCGTTGCGCTGCACTTCGCACAGTTTTTCGGCGCGCATGAAGGTCAGCAGTGGTTCGAGTACGCCGGCGCCCAGTTTGACGTGCGACGACAGGGCCGGCAAGCCGATCTGGCCACGCAGGAACATGACCTTCACCAGCAGTTCCACCAGGAACAGGAAGGGCAGGCCCGTTTCGGCCACGTTGCGCGGTGCGCGCTGCATGGCCGGCATGATGCTGCCGTCGGCAGGCGCTTCTGGGTAGGTATCGGGCATGATGATCGCTCCTTTGCCGGATGGTGAGGTCAGAAGATGAACGGCAGCAGCCGGTACTTCACTTGCCGCATGTAGACGCGGTAGCGCACGTCGGTGGACAGGAAGCGCTCCTCGCGCAGCAGGCGCAGCACCATCATGCTCATGGTCGCAACATAGATGATGGTGTTGGCGGGCGAGGTGTTGGCCAGCAGGTAGCCGCTCAGGGAAATCAGGTAGCTGGCATACAGGGGATGGCGGATGACGCGGTAGACGCCGCCCGTCTTGATCTCGCGCTGCGCCGCCACCAGGCCGAAGCTGCGGTTCAGTGATAGCAGGCCGGCGATCTGCAGCAGGCTGCCGATGGCCAGCAGGTAACGCGCGCCGGGCCAGATGGCCATGTCGGCAGGCGAGAGCAGGAAGGGGGCAAAGGTGGCCCCGATGGCCAGCAGCCAGTCGCTCGCATCGGTGGAAACGCTGACGGGGGCTGAGCGCACGACGAAGAACAGGGCGGCGAGGGTTTCGGCGGCGCAGAACAGCAAATAGCTCCAGTCGTCGCTGTGTAAATAGCCCACCACGTGCGCACTGGCAAAGAATACCCACAGTCCGGCCATGGCGATGCTGGTGAGCAGGCTGGCGCGACGCGAGTGGCAGAGGGTGGCGAGGGTGTCCATGGTCGGGTCCTGTGGTGGCTGGTCGTCGGAGCGGCGCGTTTCAGCGCAAGCTCCACAGATGGTTGTATTGCAGGAGCATCTGCAGCGCGGTGCCGCTGGCAATGGCGAAGGCGTAGGCCAGCTTGCCCGTGGCGGGCGGCGGTTCGGCGAGCGTGGCGGCGCCGCCGGCAATGCTGTGCAGCAGCGCGCCCAGCATCATGTGGTAGGTGTTGCGCAGCACCAGGCGCAGGCGGCGGCCTGCCAGCGCGGCGGCCAGGGCCAGTACGCCGCCGCACAGGAAGGTCAGCAGGGCCGCTTCCAGTACGGCGTCGGGACCGAGGAAGGCGCCGCACATGGCCATCAGCTTGACGTCGCCGGCGCCCAGGGCGCGCAGCAGGTACATGGGCAGCAGCAGTGCCAGTCCGGCAGCGGCGCCGGCCAGCGCTTGCAGCAATCCCAGGCCGCCGAAGGCGGTGTCGAACAGGCCGGCGCCGGACGGCACGAAGCTGTTCAGGATCAGCCCCGCCAGCGTGCCCCACAGCACCAGCAGGTTGGGGATGCGGCGCGTGCGCAGGTCGTGCCATAGCGCGGCGGCGAGCAGGGTGGCCAGAATGGCCAGGCACAGCAGCATGACAGGATGGGCGTTCATGGCGTCAGCCTTTCCTTGTTGAGGCAAACAACCAGGTCTTTTTGCCGACTGGCGGGCACGGCGCTCCTGCGCAGGGCCACGCCCACCGCTTGCCAGATGGCGACGGCACCGATGGCCCCCGCATAGCCGTCCAGCGCGTAATGCCAGCCCAGATGGACCGATCCGAGCATAATCAGCACGCTAAAGGCGGCCAGGGCGATGCCGGCGGTGCGGCGGATGGGCCAGGCGACCAGGGTCATCAGTACGGAGGTGGCCACGTGCATGCTGGGCATGGCAGAAATGCCCAGTTCGCCAATGGTGCCGCCGCTCTGGTAGCCCTGCCACAGCATGTCCTGCACCTTCAGGGCCCAGACGGGAATGCGGTGGTTGCTTTCCTGCAGGTAAGCCATCAGCGGCGCATACGGATCGCTGGCATGGAAGTGGCCGTAATAGCAGGGTCCGGCGGAGGAAAACAGGACGGCCAGCACGCTACCCAGGACGATCCAGGCGATGGTAAAGCTGAGCAAGAACTGCATGCGCAGCAGGGGCCGGCGGATATCGAGGATGAGCCAGTACAGCAGTGCGTAAAACAGCAGGAACCAGAAATGGTAGGCCACGTTGAGCAGGCCTGTCAGCAAAGGATGGCCCAGCAGCGGCTGCAGCCAGGCCCACGGGGCCGTGCCGCCATGCAGGGCGACGTCGATGGCCGACAGGCGGGCGTCCCAGTCAAACGGATGCAGGCGGGGAATGGCGGCCTTGAACGTGGTAAAGCTGAGAGCGAACAGCGGCACGAGCAGCAGCGCAGGCAGCGCATGCAGCAGGCGCTCGCGGTGCAGGTGGCGGCGCAGTGCCTGGTAGAGGAAATGGCACAGTCGTGCGGGACGCAGCATGCACATCACGTAGCCTGTCCAGGCGCACAGCAGGAAGACGGGGCCGGTCAGCGCGGCCAGGGCAAAGCTGGCCAGCAGGGGGGCGATCTCGTGGCGTGTCGGCTTGCTGCCGGCCAGCAGCAGGACCACGGCCGTGTAGGCCAGCACCAGCAGCAACAGCGCACGGTGGCTGTGCAGGGATGCGCGCAGGCTCGCTGGGATAGTCATGACAGCGCCAGGATGACCTGGTCCTTGATGGTGGTAAACAGCAGGGCCAGGCTGTCGCCGGCGAGGCTCACGGCAGCGACGATGACCACGGCCAGCAGTCCTGCCAGCAGCGCGTATTCCAGCGCCGTGACGGCAGTATCCTCGTACAGGCAGGACAGCAGAGAATTCACGATGGGCCTCGCAGTCGATGGATGGCAATGCGGATGGGCGGTCAAGGCGGCGTGCCAGCTGCTGCATTCCGGACAAGGCTGCTGCCTTGCCCGGAGTACCGCGCTTACTTATTGGCAGTGGTCAGGGCCGTACCGATCTTCGTGAACGTAGTGCGCAGTTGCGTGCCGACGATGGTGACCGAGGCGATGATGACAACGGCGATCAAGGCGGCGATCAGGCCATATTCAATTGCGGTCACGCCATCTTCTTCGCGGATGAAATTTTTGATGGAATTCATGATGACTCCTAGAGTAAAAGAGAACTGCAGGGAACGACAAAAGTTGAACAACATGGTTGCCGTGAACGGCGGCATCATGGACTTTGCCCCAATGCCAGCAGTCCGATGATGCAGACCACCACCACCAGCGCTGCCGTCAGCGCATAGCGGTAAAACGCCGCTTTTTCCTTGCCTTGCAGATACGTGGCCAGGCGCGAGGGGAGGTACTTGTCAAAACGCATGCTGTACTCCGTCTGGGTGGACTGCGACTGGTGGCGGAATGGACACTGGTACAGTCACTATAGAAGTCGAGGCGTTGATCTACATCAGAAGAATCTCCCGTTTATGACAGGAGGAATTGCTCGATTTTTTCGTGACAATTGTCCTGCCCGAGGCCGCCACGCGCAGGGCATGGCCAGCCGCCGGCGGCAGGGCCCGGGAGACGCGGGAATGGCAGGAAATTGCGCGAGCGGCCGGCGCTCAGGCGGGAGAGGTCAGGCGGCGGGAGGCAGTTCGCCCAGGCGGTGCTTGGTCGCGTAGGCGTACAGTTCCAGGCGGTTGTAGACGCCCAGCTTGCGGTAGATCGAGGTCAGGTGGTTGCGCAAAGTGTGTTCGGAGATGAACAATTGGTCTGCCAGCAGCTTGGCCGGCGTGCCGCTGCCGTGCACCAGGGCGGCAATGATCTTTCTTTCCTTGAGGGTCAGGCTGGCGACGGCGATGGCCTGCGCCGAGCCGCCACCGGGCTGGGTCAGCTGCGTCATCATGCGCCCTAGCATGGCTTGCTCCAGCCATAGCTCGCCATGGCTGACCTTTTCGATGGCTTTGAGCACCAGTTCCGGTGGCGCATCCTTGCTGATGATGCCGCGCGCGCCATGGAGCATGGCTTGCTCCATGACGGCCTGGTCGTGGCTGCCTGTCAGCACGAGGATGCGCGTACTGCCGTTTTGGAGCAACTGCGGAATGATGGCCAGCGAGCTGACGCCACCCAGGTCCAGGTCCAGCACGATCACGTCGGGACAGGTGAAGGCCGCCTGCGCCAGCGTGCTGGCGCTGTCGCACGCCGTGGCGACCACCTGCATGCCGGAATGTTCACCGCCGATCAGCCGTTCCAGGCCCCACAGCATGGTCTTGTGGTCATCTACCAGCATGACGCGGATGGCGGTGTTGGATGGGGGGGGGCGGTCATTCATATCGGAATCTCGATCTGGACGGAGGTGTTGCCCAAAGTGTGGTGCGTGACCCTGGCGCTGCCACCCAGCGCGGCGGCGCGTTCGGCCAGTGAGTCGGGCAGGAAATCGGGCACGTGCGCGGCCGCGCATTCATTGTCGATGCTGATGTGCAGCGCGCCCTGCACGCAGGTCAGCTTGACGGCGCCGTGGCGCGCCGACGTATGCTTGCGGATATTGCTCATGCCCTCGTTGACGATCTGGAACACCTCGGCCGCCAGGCGGTCGTTGATATGCAGGTCGCCTTTGATATGCAGGGTGATGGCTATGCCATAGAATTCGTGAATCTGCGCCGCCTGACGCCGCAGCGCGACCAGCAGTTCCGGCTCGCTTTGCACCTGGCCGTTCTTGAACGTGCGCGCATAGCTGCGCAGGTCCGTGATCACCTGGCCCGATATGAGGATCAGTTTTTCCAGTTCCGGCAGCAGGGGGTTGCCGGGCAGGGCCTCGTTGCGCAGGGCGGCCAGACCGTGGCGCAGGCCGATATATGGCTGGATGGCCGTGTCGTGCAGGTCGCGCGCGATCTTTTCGCGCTCGCGCGAAGCCGCCTGCGACGCCAGGCGGTCGAGCAGCTCGATGTTTTCAATGACGGGAAACGCCTGTGCGCCGATATGGCTGAGGAAAAGGGCGTCGGTCTTGCTCAGGCTGGAAGTGGAAACGATGTAGAGGCGGCCCGTTCCATTGCGCAAAGGCAAGGGCGCGCTGATGAAGGAGTGCGCTTCGAGCAGCTCGGCCAGGCTGGCGCCGGCCGTCTCGTCATGCCGCAGCCAGCGCCCGCTGTCCGCGTCCAGCGTACGTACGCCGCCTGTCCACGGCAGCCAGCTGGACAGGGGGCGGTTGTAGAGCACGATCTTTTCGGGCGGAAAGGCCAGCAAGGGGCTGGCCGCCTCATCGCTGAGGATGGCGCTGGTCGTGACCAACTCCGTGTCCGTATGCACGGCACTGCGCAGTGACCAGTGCGGCACCCCCTTGTCCTGCATCGCCAGCAGGCAGCTGCGGGCATGGAAATAGCTGCGGGTCTTTTCCAGCACCGAGGTGATGGTCTGGTCGACGCCGAAGCGGGGGTTAGACAGCTGGCTGACATCGCGCAGCAGGGCCAGGTGGCTGCGCTGCGTGATGGCCGAGCCGCCCCAGTAAGCGATCATGTAGCCGAGTGCCAGCAAGAAGGTGGTGCGCAGTAGCAGGCGCGACAGTTCCGCATCCGTTTCGCCGAACAGCGCGGTGGCGGCGAACAGGCCGGCCGATGCCAGGGTAATGCGCGCGCCTTCCTCGAAGCCGCGCTGGAACGACGAGGTCAGGATGGCAAAGAAGAAAAACAGGAAAAACAGGTTGCTGTGGTTGCTGCTGGAGAAGACGATCAGCGCATACCAGGCCACATCCAGCCAGTACAACAAGATGTCCTGGGGCAGGCTGAAGCCCAGCAGTGCCAGCACGTAAAGCAGCAGGCTGTGCACGGTGTAGGCGGAAAAGATCAGCCAGGTGATCTTGCTCAGTTTGCCGACGCTTTCGGGATCGATGAACAGGGTCAGCAAGGTGGCGCTCGACAACAGCAGGCGCATGCCATTGACCATGGTCGTATCCAGGCCGGTGCCCGGCAGGCGGGATTTGAGGGGCAGGTCGAGGTTCACAAGCACTCCTGGCAGTATCCGCGCATGCATGGAGCATGTGCATGAAAGATACCGCTGATAAATCCTTGTTGTTTTTGCTGCAATAAGGAACGAGTCTACGCATCCGCCGCAGAGATGTCTACAGGAATTATGTGCCCGGCGTTGCTTTCCTACAGCGGCTGTACCATCACACGGTTGCGCCCGGCGCCCTTGGCCAGGTACAGGGCGCGGTCGGCGGCGCCGATCAGGGCGGAGATGGCCAGCGGCTGCTGCGGGTGCTGCGTGGCGATGCCGATGCTGACCGTGATGTGCTTGACGTCATTGCCCGTCTTGGCATGCGCAATGTGCAGTCCGGCCGCCCGCTGGCGGATCGCCTCGGCCATGCGCAGCGCCTGCGTCGCGTCCGTATCGGGCAAGATGGCGGCAAATTCCTCGCCGCCATAGCGCGCCAGCAGGTCGGTGGGGCGCTGCAGCATGGCGGCCAGTTCGGCTGCCACGCGGATCAGGCAGTCGTCGCCCTGCTGGTGGCCGTAATGGTCGTTGTAATCCTTGAAATGGTCGATGTCGATCATCAGCAGCGACAGCGGGCTGCTGGTGCGCATGGCGCGCCGCATTTCCTTTTCGATCGCCACGTCGAAGTGGCGGCGGTTGGCGATGCCCGTCAAGCCGTCGGAAAAGGTTTGCGAGCGCAAGACCATGGTCTGTTCGCGCAGCAGCTTTTCGCGGCCCACGGCGATGGTGACATCATTGATCTGGATCAGGCAGTGGCGTGGCGAACCGGGTAGATTGATCGGCGTGACGGCGATAGCCTGCTGCATGCGTTCCTGGCCTTCCGCCGCACCATGCGTGTACAGGGCAAACGGCGCCTTGTGCAGGGTTTGCGACAGCAGCGACTGGAAATTGTCGCGCAGGGCCTGGCGGATGGCCGAATCGATGCGCTTGTGCCGCAGTTCCGGATAGACGGCGAAGAAGTCCTGGCCCAGCACGGCGTCGGCCTGGCACGCCGAGTGGCGTGCCATCCAGTGGTTCCACAGCACGATGCGGTGCTGCTCGTCGAGCACGATGGCACCCAGGTTGACGGCACCGAGTATGCTTTCGAGCAGGGCGAGTCGGTGTAAGGCATCCGGCATGATTGTCACGCCTGTCCCAGGACCTTGGCCAGATAGTGGCTGACCTGCTGTTTCAGGTCATGCAAGGCGGACAGGTCGAGCACGAAGGCGACATAGCCGTGGATCTGGTGCTTGGACAGCACGAAGTCGATATGCAGCATCAGCACGACGGCTTCGTCATCGTGGCCACCGAACGAGGACAGGATTTCCGCGCTGGTGCCCAAGTGGTACAGGGGCAGCGAGCCATGCAGTTCGCTGTCGAACAGGTTGGCCAGCGTGCCCACGCAGGAGTTGAGGATGATGTTGCCGATTTCGCTCATCGCCTCCTGTTCCATCTCCGTCAGCTCCTGCAGCGGCATGGCATCGCCCACCATCAGGCGCACGATTTCCAGGCTCTTGTCTTCCGGGAACATCAGGATGGCTTCGGTGGCGAAGGCGCCATCGTAATGCTGGCTGACGCCGCAGATGCGTTCGCCATCCTTCTTGCTGTCCAGCAGGGCGCCCGCGTCGGCACGGTTCAGGAAGGTGATCGACGGCACCGACATGGTCACTTCTTCATTGACGATCTCGCTCATCGCGGCAGCAGCGTGGCCCACCCCGATGTTGAATATCTCTACCAGGGCATCGTTTTCGAGTTCGGAGAGATTGATCATGCTCACAGTCCCAGTGATTCGATCAGCTGATGGATGCGGGTTTCCGTAATGGGTTTTTCCATGAAGCCCACGCCTAGTTCGCTGGCACGGTTGCGGATGGCGTTTTGCACATTCGCCGTAACGAGAATGATGTGCGTTTGCGGGCACAGCACGCGCAATTGTTCCGCTGCTGCCACGCCGCCCATGCCGGGCATGTTGACATCCAGTAATATCAGGACAGGGCTGACTGTCTTGACTTTTTCCAGGGCTTCTTCACCTGTCGCCGCCTCAATCACTTGCCAGTCGGCATGTTTGCTGAGGATGAACTGATGCGACATCAAACGTGAAACCCGGCTGTCATCGACAACAAGTACCTGTTTACTGTGATTCATTTGCTATTCCTGAAACGTCATATTGAGCTATCGTTTCATTTTCGCATATATTTTTCTGGGCATAGAGAGTATTTGAATGGGGAATTGCCCTATGGCAAGGTTTTCCCACTTGCCTGTTGTATCAAATCGAATGGGCGGTCATCATGGCCGGCTGGCCGGGCTGGCAATCCGTTAAAATAGCGTCATTTCCCACTTTAGCCTGAATGTCATGACCCAAGACGAATTGAAGCAAGCCGTAGCCCGTGCCGCCATTGATTACGTAGTCGATGGTGAAATCATCGGTGTCGGCACCGGTTCCACCGCCAATTTTTTCATCGACGAACTGGCCAAGATCAAGGATCGCATCAAAGGCACGGTCGCCTCGTCCGAAGCGACGGCCGCCCGCCTGGCAGGCCATGGCATTGCAGTTTTCGACTTGAACGACGTCGAGTCGATCGCCGTCTACATCGACGGCGCCGATGAAATCACGGCCAGCGGTGCCATGATCAAGGGCGGCGGCGCGGCATTGACGCGTGAAAAGATTGTGGCTTCTGTAGCGAAACAGTTCGTCTGCATCGCCGACGGTTCCAAGCTGGTGGGCACTCTGGGCGCCTTCCCGCTTCCGGTGGAAGTGGTGCCGATGGCGCGCGCCGCCGTATCGCGCCAGCTGGCCGCGCTGGGCGGCACGCCCCGCTTGCGCCTGAAGGCTGGCAGCACCGAAGCGTTCATTACCGACAACGGTGGCGAAATCATCGACGTGCTGGGCTTGCAGATCGCCGATCCGGTGGCGCTGGAACAGCAGATCAACCAGATCGTCGGCGTCATCGCCGTCGGCCTGTTCGCCGTGCGCGGCGCCAATGTTTGCCTGCTGGGCACGCCGGAAGGCGTGCGTACCCTGGCGTACTAAGGTGATCGCCGGCGTTCGCCGGCGTTTGCACCTTTCTTAGACGGCGGCCCCCTGTGGGCCGCTTGTCATTTGCGCCTGGCGGTACACGGCCACGGTGCGCAGCAAACCACCGAGAAAGAGGCCGCTGAAGCTGCCATAGGCGAGGCAGACTGGCACGATGAAGCCGGTTGCATGGGCAGTCGCCGGGGTGATGGCCAGGGTCACGCCGACCGCATATTTCATGCAGAAGATGCTCATCATCAAGATCAATGGCACCCAGCTGCCAGGGCGCTGCACGCTGCCCCGCTCGGGAATGGCCGTCATCTTGCGCGGATCGACCAGCGTCCAGGCCAGCGCCGCACCGGCCAGGGCGCCGGCGCCCCAGACGAATGGCGCGATGCCGGCCAGGCCGAAGCTGCCGTATACGCCGCTCAGGGACAGGACCAGCATGACCAGGGGAATGATGCACAGCTTGCGCAAGGCCACTTCGCGTGCGCGGCTGGCCAGCACGCCGCGGTACACGAGAAAGCCCAGGATGGCCCAGACGTAGAGGGGAGTGTGGCTGAAGATTTGCTGCAACATGGTGTCCGCCCTGAAATAAAGTTGTCGATGGACGTAATGTGCCAGACGGCGGCAGGGACGGCGAGGCGCTTGCGACGAAACGGGGAGGAGGTGCCGTGAATCGGCGGGGCAGGGCGTGAAACGCAGGTGAAACTGCCCGTGACGTGGTCACGGGCAAGCGATAAAACTATTCCGTTGGCGGAACGTAGCCCATGGCCGCATCGGCGCCATCGCCGAAGAAATGCTTTTCCATCTGCGTGGCCAGGTATTTGCGGGCGCGCGCGTCGGCCAGGTTCAGGCGGTTTTCATTGACCAGCATGGTCTGGTGCTTGAGCCAGGCGGCCCACGCTTCTTTCGACACCGATTCGTAAATCTTCTTGCCCAGTTCGCCCGGGTACGGTGGGAAATCCAGTCCTTCGGCTTCCTTGTTGAGTTTGATGCAGTGGATCGTGCGGGCCATCTGTGCTCCTGAATCAGTGTAGAGATAAAGCGTGATTATAAGGCACTTTGCGCCTGCCCTCGCGGGGCCGTCACGGCCAGCTTGCATGGCGTTTATCGAGCCCTTGCGCTGGATCAAATTTGATCTGCGCCGCCCTAGCTAGTAAGATGCCTTATCGCGCCAGCCGCTGGCTGCGCCTCGTCCAAGCAAGTAGTAGCAATTAACCAATATGGAATCCGTATGACCTCAGTGAAAGTCCATGGCATCGACGTCAGCAATGCAGGCAGCTTCGTGCTGTTTGGCGGCATCAACGTGCTCGAATCGCGCGATCTTGCCATGCGCGCCTGCGAAGAATATGTGCGCGTGACGCAAAAACTGGGCATTCCCTATGTGTTCAAGGCCAGTTTCGACAAGGCCAACCGTTCATCGATCCATTCTTACCGCGGTCCCGGCCTGGAAGAAGGCATGCGCATTTTCCAGGACGTGAAGGCGGCGTTCGGCGTGCCCGTGATTACCGACGTGCATGAGCCATGGCAGGCGCAGCAGGTGGCCGAAGTGGTCGACGTGCTGCAACTGCCCGCCTTCCTGGCGCGCCAGACGGATCTGGTCGTGGCCCTGGCGAAAACGGGTAAAGTCATCAACATCAAGAAGCCGCAGTTTTTGAGCCCTGGCCAGATGGCCAATATCGTCGAAAAATTCAAGGAAGCGGGCAACGAGCAATTGATCCTGTGCGACCGCGGCACTTGCCTGGGTTACGATAACCTGGTGGTCGACATGCTGGGTTTTGGCGTCATGAAGAAAACCTGTGACGACTTGCCCATTATCTTCGATGTCACGCACGCGCTGCAGCAGCGCGACCCCGGCGGCGCCGCCTCGGGTGGCCGCCGCCAGCAAGTGGCGGACCTGGCCCGCGCCGGCCTGGCCGTCGGCATCGCCGGCCTGTTCCTGGAAGCCCATCCGGACCCCGACAACGCCCGCTGCGACGGCCCCAGCGCCTTGCCACTGGACCAGCTGGAACCGTTCCTGGCGCAATTGAAGGCGCTCGACGATCTGGTGAAATCGTTCGCCCCGCTGAACATCAAGTAATGATGTTTAAGTAAAGAAAAAGCCCGGCATGCCGGGCTTTTTTTACAAGGTTTTCATTAACACCTGCGACTTGCGTTGCCAGTTATACATATGCTGGCGGTCCTTCGGCAAATCGTCGACGGTAGCCGTGACGAAGCCCCGCTTCTTGAACCAGTGCGAGGTGCGCGTGGTCAGCACGAACAGTTTGTTCAGGCCGGCGGCACGCGCGCGGTTTTCCATGTGTTTCAGGATGCGCTCGCCGTCGCCTTGGGCTTGCACTTCCGGGTTGACCGTCAAACATGCCATTTCCGCCATCTTTTGCGCGGGGAACGGGTACAGGGCGGCACAGCCGAAGATCACGCCATCATGCTCGATGACGGAGAAATAATCGATTTCGCGCTCGATCAGCTCGCGGCCTCGCTTGACGAGGGTACCGTCCGCTTCCAGCGGCTCGATCAGCTTGATGATGCCGCCCACGTCTTCGATGGTGGCCTGGCGCAGGCTTTCCAGGTTTTCATGGCTGATCATGGTACCCACGCCATCATGGGTAAACAATTCCAGCAGGGCCGAACCATCCATCGAGAACGGCACGATGTGCGAGCGCTCGACGCCGTTGTGGCATGCCTTGACGCAATGTTTCAGGTAGAACGCCGTGGCGTCCGGCAAGAAGCCGGCCATCAGCACGGCTTCGGCCTGGTGCGACGACAGTTCGCGGATTTCCACGCCCGTGGCGTCTTCCATCATCGGCGTTTCCGTGATGAAAATCAGCTTGTCCGCGTGCAGGGCGATGGCAGCGCTGCAGGCCACGTCTTCCATGGTCAGGTTGAACGCTTCGCCGGTCGGCGAGAAGCCCAGCGGCGACAGCAGCACCAGGCCGTCCGAACCGAGGATGGAATGGATGGTTTCGGCGTCGACCTTGCGCGTGATGCCCGTCAGTTCCAGATCCACGCCATCGATCACGCCCAGCGGGCGCGCCGTGATGAAGTTGCCGGAAATGATACGGATGGCCGCATGCGACATCGGCGTGTTCGGCAAGCCCTGACTGAAGGCGGCCTCGATATCGAGACGCAGCTCGCCTGCCGCTTCTTTCGCGCATTCCAGCGCAGCGATGTCCGTGATGCGCACGCCATTGTGGAAGCGCCCTTCGACGTTACGCAAGGCCAGTTGTTCCGCCACTTGCGGCCGCGAGCCGTAGACGACGGTGACATTGATGTCCAGCGCATGCAGCAGGGACAAATCATGGGCCAGCACCTGCAGCGCCCCGGCGCTGACGAGTTCACCGGGGAAGGCGACCACGAAGGTCTTGCCGCGAAAGGCGTGGATGTAGGGCGCGACGGAGCGCAGCCATTGGACGAATTGGGTAGGGTTTTCCATTAAGCGCATTATAATTCGCTGCGCGATGTGCGCGCTTAAAATACCTGTAAAAAAACAATGTCTTCAGCCAGCAATAAGTCTTCCCCTCTTTCCAACGTTGCAAATGTGCCCGTCAACGGGGATGTTTCCGCGCCTGTCGCCACGCCTGCGCAGGGCCGCCAGCGCCCGCCTGTGAGCCAGCAAAGGAAGCAGCCGCCGCGCACGGAGCAGCCGAAAGTACAACAGCAGCAGCAGCAGCAGCAGCAGCGCGCGCCGCGCCCGCCGCGCGAGGGGCAGGAAAGCCGTGATGCAGCCCGCGCCGCGCGCGAGGCGGAAAAGGCCTTCCGCAATCCGCTGCCACCGATTACCTATCCGGAAGACTTGCCCGTTTCGGGGCGGCGCGCCGAAATCGCCAAGGCCCTGATGGAAAACCAGGTCATCATCGTCTCGGGTGAGACGGGTTCCGGCAAGACGACGCAGTTGCCGAAGATTTGCCTGGAACTGGGACGTGGCCAGAAGGGCATGATCGGCCACACGCAGCCGCGCCGTATCGCCGCGTCCTCGACGGCCAAGCGCATCGCACAGGAGCTGGGAACGCCGCTGGGCGAAACGGTGGGTTTCAAGGTGCGCTTTACCGACACCTTGAGCCGTGGCGCCTCCGTCAAGCTGATGACGGACGGTATCTTGTTGGCCGAGACGCAGACCGATCCGTTGTTGAAAAATTACGACACCATCATCATCGATGAAGCGCACGAACGCAGCCTGAACATCGATTTCCTGCTCGGCTATCTGAAACAGCTGCTGCCGCGCCGGCCTGATTTGAAAATCATCATCACCTCGGCGACCATCGATGCGGAACGCTTCTCGCGCCATTTCGGCACGCCGGAAAAGCCCGCGCCTGTGATCGAAGTGTCGGGCCGTTTGTACCAGGTGGAAGTGCGCTATCGTCCCGTGGAACGCGAGCAGGTGGCCATGCCCGGTGCGGGTAGCAACAGCGCCGACAAACCGGGCCAGCGCACCGCCGCTGCGCGCGAAAAGCGCGACCTGATGGATGCCGTCGTCGATGGCGTGGAAGAACTGTGCCGCATCGGCTCGGGTGACGTGCTGGTGTTCTTGCCCGGCGAGCGCGAAATCCGCGACTGCGCCGAAGCGCTGCGCAAGCACCATCCGCCGCATGTGGAGATTTTGCCCCTGTTCGCCCGTTTGTCCGCCGAGGAGCAGGAACGCGTGTTCAAGACCAGCAATGCGCGCCGCATCGTGCTGGCCACCAATGTGGCGGAAACCTCGCTGACGGTGCCCGGTATCCGCTACGTGGTCGACGCGGGCCTGGCGAGGGTCAAGCGCTACAGTTATCGCAACAAGGTGGAGCAACTGCAGGTCGAGCCGATCGCCCAGTCGGCCGCCAACCAGCGCGCCGGCCGTTGCGGCCGCGTGGCCGATGGCGTCTGCATCCGCCTGTACGAAGAGCAGGATTATCTGCTGCGGCCCAAATTCACGGAGCCGGAAATCCTGCGCTCTTCGCTGGCGGCCGTCATCCTGCGCATGAAATCCTTGCACCTGACGGACGTGGAAACCTTCCCCTTCATCGAGCCGCCGCTGGCGCGCGCGGTGGCCGATGGATACCAGTTGCTGCAGGAACTGGGCGCCGTCGATGAAGTCAATAAACTGACGCCGCTGGGCAACAAGCTGGCCAAGCTGCCGCTCGACCCGCGCGTGGGCCGCATGATCCTGGCCGCGCTCGATAACGCGTGTTTGACGGAAGTGCTGATCGTCGCCTCCGCGTTGTCCGTGCAAGATCCGCGCGACCGCCCGATGGAGCATCAGCAGGCGGCCGACGAGGCGCACAAGAAGTTTGCCGATGAAAAGTCGGAATTCTTGAGCTACCTGAAAATCTGGCGCTGGTTCGAGTCCGCCATCGAGCACAAGAAAACCAACCGCCAGCTGCAGGACAATTGCCGCACGAATTTCCTGTCGCAGATGCGCTTGCGCGAATGGCGCGACGTGCACTCGCAGTTGTTAACCATCGTCAAGGAACAGGGCTGGCGCCTGAACGACGCACCGGCCACCTATGACAACCTGCACATGGCCTTGCTGACTGGCTTGCTGGGCAATATCGGTTTCAAGGGCGAGGACGAGCCGGGCGCCGGGTATCTGGGCGCGCGCGGCATCAAGTTCCATATCTGGCCCGGCTCCTCGCTGCTGAAAAAGCCGGGCAAGTGGATCATGGCGGCCGAACTGGTCGACACCACGCGATTGTATGCACGCTGCGTGGCGCAAATCCAGCCCGAATGGCTGGAAAAGGTGGGCGTACACCTGCTGAAGAAATCGTGGGGCGAGCCGCGATGGGAAAAACGTTCGGCACAGGTAACGGCGTCGGAACGGGCGACGTTGTATGGGCTGGTGGTGTACAGCCAGCGCCGCATCAATTACGGCAATTTCAACTTGCCGGAAGCGCGCGAAATCTTCATCCGCGATGCGCTCGTGGGCGGCGACTTCGACACGCGCGCGCCATTCTTTGCGCACAACCACAAGCTGATCAAGGACATCGAAAACCTTGAACACAAATCGCGCCGCCTGGACGTGCTGGTCGACGATGAATTGATCGCCGCCTTCTACGACAAGCTGCTGCCGGCGGACGTGTGCAATGGCGCCGGTTTCGAGAAGTGGCACAAGGACGCCGCGCGCGAAAATCCGAAGCTGCTGTATTTGAACCGCGAAGAGCTGATGCGCCACGAGGCGGCCGGCGTGACGACGGATCTGTTCCCTAAAACCATGTCCGTGACGGGCCTGGAAATGGGCCTCACGTACCACTTCGAGCCGGGCAGCGTGCGCGATGGCGTGACCTTGAGCGTGCCCCTGTATGCGCTGAACCAGTTGCCGCGCGAGCGCTGCGAATGGCTGGTGCCGGGCATGTTGAAGGAAAAAGTGCATTTGCTGCTCAAATCCTTGCCGCAAAAGTTGCGCCGCCATTGCGTGCCGTTGCCTGACTATGCGGCGAAATTTTGCGAGCGCGTGCACGAGGCGGGCGTGTTTGGCCGGGGTGACCTGATCGACGCCATCATCGCCGACATCCGCACGCAAATCACGATCAATGTGCTGACGACGGACTTCAAGCCGGAAACCCTGCCTGCCCATCACTTCATGAATTTCAAGGTGATCGACGAGCATGGCCGCCAGCTGGACATGGGCCGCAACCTGGCCACCCTGCAGGCGGAATTCGGCGGCCAGGCGCGCCAGAGTTTCCAGAAACTGGCCGAAGTGTCGGGCGTGTCCGGCACGGGCACACCCGGTGCCAAGGTGGCGGGCGCGCAAGTGGCGTCGCGGCTGCAGGCGCAGAGCGCTACCGTTGCAGCAGGCAAGGGTGCTTCCGCCCCTGCCGCACCGACATCGGCGAATGCCACCGTCTCGCAGCACATGGGCTTGACGGGCTGGACCTTCGGCGAATTGCCGGAATTGCTCGAAATCGTGCAGGGCAAGCTGACCTTGATCGGCTTCCCTGCGCTAGTTGACAAGGGCACGCATTGCGACCTGGAAGTGTTTGACGACCCGACCGTGGCTGCGCGTACGCACAAGATCGGTTTGCGCCGATTGTTTGCGCTGCAAATGAAGGAGCAGATCAAGTACGTCGAGAAAAGCATCCCTGGCCTGCAACAGATGGGCATGCAGTTCATGGCCCTGGGTTCGCAGGAAGAACTGCGCGAGCAAATCATCAACAAGGCGCTCAACATCGCTTGCCTGCAAGATCCGCTGCCGCTGGACGCCGCTTCGTTTGCCAAGCGCCAGGCGGAGGGCAAGTCGCGCCTGGTGTTGCTGGTGAATGAAATCGCCCGTTTGCTGTCGCAAGTGCTGACGGAATTCCACGGCTTGCCCAAGCGCCTGCAGAATATTCCGGCAGCGGCGGCGGCCGATATCCAGTCGCAGCTGCAGGGACTCGTGCACAAACGCTTCCTGACGGAAAACGAGTACACGCAGCTGGCGCATTTCCCCCGCTATCTGAAGGCGATCAACGTGCGCCTGGAAAAGCTGCGCGCCGACCCCGCGCGCGACACCAAGCTCATGGCTGAATGGCAATCGGCGGCCGCGCCGTACTTGCGCCAGGCCAAGGACCGCCAGGCGGGCAAGAACACGGACCCGAAACTGGTCGAGTTCCGCTGGATGCTGGAAGAGCTGCGCGTATCCCTGTTTGCGCAGGAATTGCGTACGCCGATGCCTGTTTCTGCCAAGCGTTTACAAAAAGTGTGGGAATCGATGCAGCGGTAGGTTGCTAACCCCCAAGCAAATACCGGGGTCGTACCCTCAGGGTACGACCCCGGCCCTTGCCTGTCGGGTTTGCCTGGCGGCTCGCTCAACTGCGCTCGTCGCGCCCATCATCGCTGAGCGATGAGCGCGAGCCGCCCTGGCTGCTGCCCGTGCCGGCGCGGCTGTCGCTCATGGAAGAGCCCGACATGCTGGCTTCGTTGCCCGATTGCACGCTGGTGCCGCTGCGCAGATCGCTGCCGGACTGCATTCGGCTTGCCGCCATGGCACCTCTGCCGTAGCGCGTGCCGCTGCCATAGAACGCTTCCATCTGCTGGTCCCACGCATCGCTGCCCATGTCGGGCCAGTTGTTCTTGTCGAAGCCGGGTGCGTCTTTCAGCTGATTTTTTTCCACGTTGAGCAGGAAGCGCTTGTTGACGGGGTCCAGGGTCAGGCGTTCCCACGGGACGGCAAACAGCTTGTCGCCCGTGCCCAGGATGCCGCCGAAGGACAGTACGGCATAGGCGATCTGGCCGGTGCGCATGTCGAGCATGATTTCCTTGATGTCGCCCAGTTCCTCGTCGCTGTGATTGTAGACATCGTCGCCGAGCAGGGTGTCGGCTCCCATCAGGGCCGGCCCCGGGCCGTCGTGGTTGCGATACATGCCCAGGATGTCGCGGTCCAGATAGCTCATGGTGTTCTCTCCTCGTAAGATGCTGATCGAATACTCAGATTACGCATGCGCACAAGGTCGCGTTTGATCTGCCTCAATGGTGCCTGCGGCACTTTTATCGGTGTGCAAACGTACGGTGTTGTCAGCCAATTGCGGTACTCTATGCGTTCTACGGAGGAGGCCGCACATGCTGACGATGCAACGATGCAGAGGAATGAACTTGCGGTACGCTCCACAACGACACGCGCGGCGCTTGCCATGGTGAAGCCCGCCACCAAATGGCTGCGCGGGCTATTGCGCGCCGGTAAGGCGCAGCAGCGCACGGCGACCAAACTGGCCAAGGTGCTGTTCGGGCCCGTGCCAGCCAAGCCCAGGGGCCGCAAGGCGGTGGCCAAGGCCACGCAGGCGAGTCCCAAGCCGCGCGCCAGGCCCGTCAGCGACGCCGTGCCCGCACTGGCGCCGTTTGCCACACCCCTGTCGCCCCCGCGCGTGCGCAAGCGAACGGCGCCCCCGCCGGGCAAGTGGCTGGCCTCCCACTATGCGCCGTTGCCGGAACTGGGACAGTTGCCGGGCCGGCGCCTGCCGTATTTCCTGTACCTGCCCGAGAAGGCGCCGAGCGCCGCCATGCGCAGCCGTGGCCGGCCGCTGCTGGTGATGCTGCACGGTTGCGAACAGAGCGCAACGCAGTTTGCCGAAGGCACGCGCATGAACCGCCTGGCTGAACGCAAGGGCTATGCCGTGCTGTATCCGCAGCAATCGTTGCGTTCGCATGCGCGCCGTTGCTGGAAGTGGTACGACAAGCTGACGCAGGAGGGTGGCGGCGACGTGCGCCTGATCGTCGGCGCCATCGAGCAGGTGGCGGCCCGGTATGCGATCGACCGCGCGCGTATCTATATTTGCGGCATTTCTGCCGGTGCCGGCATGGCGCATATCGTGGCCCTGAACCATCCCCATCTGTTTGCCGCGCTGGGCCTGCATTCGGGGCCTGTGTTTGGCGCCGGCCATAATCTGATCGGCGCGTTGCAGGTGATGCAGCATGGCGCTGCCGCCCGTGCCGATGCGGCCATCGATGAAGTGCTGGCACGCCAGCCCGAATTTCCCCGCCTGCCCACCATCCTGCTGCAAGGGCAGGCCGACAAGGTGGTGCGGCCCATCAATCAGACGCAACTGGTACGCCAGAGCGTGCGCGTCAACCGCCTGCCTGCCGATACGCTGGTGACGGCGCAGCGCCTGCCGGGCGGCGCGGCGGGCGGACGCAATCCGGCCCATGCGTATGCCTTGCACGATTATCAGGTGGGCAAGGATGTGCTGCTGCGCGTGGCGCAGGTCGAGCACCTCGAGCACGCGTGGAGCGGCGGCGACGCCAGCCTGCCGTTCAACGACAAGGCCAAACCCGACGCCAGCAAGATGCTGCTCGATTTCTTCGCCAGCCACCGCCGCACCTGAAAGTGCGGTGTCGCGCTGCGGCGCGGCAGTCACTGGTACGCACCGTTCCTCTGTTCCCCGCAGCGCTGGCCGTGCCGCCGCACGGCTGCGCCAGCGCGCCTGTCGCGCCCTTTTTCAGCTCCCCAGCGAATGCCGTCCTGCCATCGATTTTTGGTAAGTGGTATTGTTGCGGTATTTAAAAGTCACAAAAAAAGGCGCTAAAAATACTAACTGGTATACAATTGGTACACGTTTTCAGTGTGAAATGTGTCCGCCGTCCCATGCCCCGACGGCCGATACGCACTGACGGCAGCCACCCACGTTACGGAACGCGCCATGTCCATCAAGTCCAGGCAGTTGTTGTGTTTTTTTGCATTTTTCCTCGTCTTTGAACTGAATATTTATCTGTCGAACGACATGATCATGCCGGCGATGCTGGGCATCGTCGACGAGTTCCAGGCGGAGAAGAAGTTCGTCCCGCTGTCCCTGAGCCTGTATCTGCTGGGCGGTAGCTCGCTGCAGATTTTCCTGGGCCCGCTGGCCGACACCATCGGCAAGCGCAAGCTGGTGCTGACTGGCAATACCTTGTTCTTGCTGGCCACGCTGGCGGTGCCGTTTGCCGCCTCGATCGAGCAATTTCTCGCCGCGCGCTTCATCCAGGGCATGGGCTGCTGCTTCATCTTTGTCGGCTATGCCATGATCCATGAACTGTTCGATGACATGGCGGCCGTCAAGCTCAGCAGCATTTTATCGAGCACCACCATCCTTGCGCCCCTGGCCGGCCCCATCCTCGGCAGCGCCATTATCAGCCGGCTGGACTGGCGCTACGTCTTTTTCCTTTCTGGCCTGCTGGCGCTGCTGTCCTTGCTGGGCCTGTTCAAGAGCATGCCGCGCGCGGCGGCGGCGGTCACGCGCCTGAACCTTGCCGCCATCGTGCGCAGCTATGTCGCCATTTTCAGCAACGGGCGTTTCATGTTCGGCATGTTCACGGCCGGGCTGGCCACCGTGCCCCTGACGGCCTGGATCGGCTTTTCGCCCATCTTCGTGCTGCAGGAAATGGGCGCCTCCTATGCCACCTATATCGCCCTGCAATGCGTGATTTTGTCCGGCTTTGTGCTCAGCAGCATCGCCATCCAGCGCCTGCGGCAGGATTTCCCGCTCGTGCAGCTGCTGCGCCTGGGCGGGCTGATCGCGGCCGCCGGCATGCTGGGCGCCGGCGCGGGCCGCCATCACGTCGATGTGTTTGCGGCCTGCATGTTTGTCTATTCCATCGGCTTCGGCCTGTTCAATGGCGCCCTGATCCGCAGCGCGATTACGGCCAGCAAGGAATCGATGACCTTGACGACGGCTGCCATGAGCTTGCTGTACTGCATTTATTTGTCCGCCTGGCTACAGCTGTACAACGTGCTGTGCCAGCGCTTCGGCTATGCGCTGGAAACGTATGCGCTGCTCAATATCCCCGTCATCGTGGTCATCGCCGCCTGCCTGCTGGTGTTTACGCGCGGCATGGCGGGGCGCCGGGAAGGCGAGGTGCGGCTGGCCCGGCATTGATGGCGCAGCGATGCGCATGTTCCCGACCTTGTTTTATCTCCTGTGACGATTATTGACACTCTCCTGCGGAAAATGGTGCGCCCATGAAAATAGATGACCTGGCATCGAAACACGATCAAGCAAAGATTTTCAACCTGGAGTACGAGTTTCGCATCCACCGGCTGAAACTCGATTACATCACCGTGGCCGATGTCCGGCCCGCCAGCAGCGACCTGGAACAAATGGCCGTGGAGCACCAGGCGGGCATCGCCGCCCTGCGCAGCTTCGTCGCCGTCAATTTTACGCATTTCAATGCCGCAAGCTGTTCCTCGCTGAGCTGCATCCCCACGCGCGCACTGGGCGACGACGAGCGCTACCTGCACCGCATCTGGATGGGCGGGCCGTTGCCGGCCATCGCCTGTGAGGCGATCGGGCAGTGGGGCGCGGCGCTCGACGACGTGCGGCACAACGGCGGCGCGCCGTATGTCTCGATCCTGTGGGTGTGGGATGGGGAGCAATTGCGCGATGACGCGCGCTTCAGCCCCACGGGCGGCGCCGGGCGCTACACGATAGGGCGCTACGCCATCGGTGGCACGACCCTGCATATCAACTCGTTGCGCGCGCTGGCGCTGGACTTTGCGCCGGCCCGCTTCGATATCCTCGATACCCTGCATACGCAGCGCTACTTCGCCACCTTGTCCGATTATTTCCGCATCCTCATCCTGTGCGAATACGGCGGCATGTATATGGATGTCGATACGATCCCGCATAATCCGGCGACGATTTTCCTGATAAAGCCGGAAGTGCCCGATTATTTCCAGCGCAAGGACGGTGACAGCGAAGAGCGCCAGCATGTCAGCTGGATGAATCTGTTCCTCGATGAAACGGGCATGCTGATCGCCAAGAAGAACGATGCTGCGCTGCGTGTGATCCAGCGCAATGTGAATCTCGCCTATGCGCGCATCGATGGGGAGATTCCCCGTTCTTGCCCGCAATTCGAGGCGCAGCTGTTTGGCCAGTTCTATGCCGAATGGAAGAAGAACCTGGGCGTGACCCTGCTCAGCCATGCCGAGTTCTACCAGCGCTATTGCGTGCTGTATGACGGCGCGCGGGAAGCGGTGACGGGCGGCATCCGCGGCATGCGGCTGCTGGACGATATCATTACCGGCATGCACATCCCCTTGAGCGACGAGGAGCGGCGTGCGTATGCGCGCTGCGTCGCCAGGCTCGATGAAATCGACTGGCAACTCGACGATCCATTGCGCCTGCCCGACATCGTCGACGTGTTCGACATCGAAGAAGTGCCGCGCATGGCGTATGCGGCCCAGCTGCGGGCGGACATCGATCATTTTCACTATTACTCGGTGCTGTCGGACGACCCGCAGCTGGACCGCGTGAATGCCGTCTTTTGCCGCTACCTGCTGGCCCACCGTTCGCAGCATATTGCCGCCGGCAATTTCTGGCGTCCCACCGTGGGCCGCCACGGCAGCCGCATGCCGGCCGTCGGCGATGCCGCTCCGTCCGGCGATGAGGTGCAGGCGGGCTTGCTGTCGCATGCGCCGCTCAAGCTGGTGGCGGGCGAACTGCTGGACGACGAGGCGAAGAACCGCATGGCGAAACTGCTGTTTGCCACCAGCTACCTCGAATACTGCTCGTTCGGCAATAAACTCAATCTGCAATTTGTCGAATTGCAGCGGCGGCAGAATATCGATCCCTACCTGGCGCATATCCATGGCTTGCATGACGAGGATGAGCGTTTCATCGGCTTCTTCACGGCTGCGACGATGGCCGAGTTCCATGCCTGCGGCGCCGTCTCGTATTACCGCGATGACATGAAGGCGCTCGACGATGCGTATGACGCATTCGTGCTAGCGCATGCGCGCGCCGACGACTGTTTCGTCAGCAGCCTGGCCATCGACGAGAAATACCGGGGGCAGGGCCTGTTCCGGCAAATGTTCCATGAAATCCGCGACCTGGCCAGCCGCAAGGGCTGTGCGCGCATCACCCTGACGGTATGGGAAAAGAGCGAAGCGCTGCAAGTGTATCTGCACAAGGGTTTTCGCAGCGTGGGCACGTTCGACTATGCCTACAGCCTGTTTTATGACCGGCTGCACTTCCTCGTGTATGAAGGGGATTAAAGCGGCGGCCAGGTTGGCCGCCGCACTGCGCTGACTACAAAGCCAGGAAAGCCAGGGCCGCCACGGCCGTCGGCAGCAGGGCGCCGGCCAGCAGGCCGACGGCGCCGATCGATTCATCCTGGAAGCCGCGGCGCAGCAGTGCCACGCCGGCCGGGTTCGGCGCGTTGGCGATGACGGTCAGGCCGCCACCGGCCACGGCGCCGGCCACCAGCATGTATTTCGCTTCGTCCGTCATGCCGACGATCAGCGAACCGAGGTAAGTGAGGGCCGCATTGTCGGTAATGGCCGTCAAGCCCAGGGCGCCGAAGAACAGGGCCAGCGGCTTCAGGCTCGAGACGATGGGCTGCAGCCACCATTGCTGCATGCCGCCCAGTACTACCAGGCCGCCCAGGAAGAAGCCGACCAATAAACCCTCTTTCAGGATCAGCGGGCTTTGATAGCGCTCATACGCCTGCACGAAGCCGAGGAAGAACAGGAACAGGCCGAAGAACAGCACGGGATGGTGCGCCAGGGCGACCACGCCGCCCAGCACGATCATGTGCACGACGCTGACGGCCAGCGGCACTTTCGGCGCTTCCACGTCACCCGCTTTCGGCTTGATATCGGACGTGTTGCTGTGCAGGTATTTGCGCAGCAGGATGCTCACGCCCGTGGCATTGACCAGCACGGCGATGGCCGCTTTCCAGCCGAAATGGCTGGCCATGAAGGCGCTGTCCCAGTTCCACGTGGTGGCCACCATCAGCACGGGCGGCGCCGCGTATGAGGTCAGGGTGCCGCCGATGGACACGTTGACGAACAGCACGCCCAGCGCGCCATATTTCAGCCATTCGGGTATGCCCGGACGGAAGATTTGTGGTGCCAGCATCAGCGCGGCCAGGGTCATGGCGGCCGGTTCCGTGATCATCGAGCCCGTCAGGGGCACGAGCGCCAGTCCCAGCCAGACGAGGGCCAGTTCCGTGCGCAGCGGCATGAGGCGCGCCACGCTTTTCAACAGGCGCTGCACGGCGTCGAGCACGGGGCGCGAGGCGGCTACCACCATGACGACAAAGACGAACAGCGGTTCTGTGTACTGGCGCGATTCGGCATACTCGATGGCCGCCTCGCCGCCCGAGACAAAGGCCATGATGATGATCAAAATGAAGGCCCAGAAGCCGAATACGACTTCCACTTCGCCCAGCAAGTGCAGCATGCCTGCATGACGGGGGTGGCGCTGCGCCAGGGTTTCAAACGACTTGGCGGCGAAGGTGTGGATGAGCGCAAGGCCGAAGACGATGGCGCTGATGATTTGGATGGTGGTCAAATGCGTTTCCTTATGGACGGAGGGAGCCGCCTGGTACTTTGCCAGGCGGTAAGGAGAGTGCTTATGGTACAGCAATCGATGCCAGAAACGGGGTTTTTCGGACATGGCGAAGCGGCCCGGGCAGCGGCGATGCACAGAGAATAAGCAGATAAGCCTTGCCAAAAGGAGGGTTGGATAGTACTGTATATGCATACAGTACTTATCTTCATATTCAATTATGCAACATTCCGAATTGATGGCCACGCCGGAAGCCTTGCACCCTTCTTTATGGCGTGCATCGCAGCTGGGCCAGGGTGCCACGCGCTGCCTGGACACGGGCTTCGCCGCCCTGTCCGCGCAACTGCCCGGCGGCGGCTGGCCCAGTGGCAGCCTCATCGATCTGCTGGTGCAGCAGCCGGGCAGCGGCGAATTGCGTTTGCTGGCGCCCGCGCTGGCGCAGCTGCCGGGTTTGCCCATCGTGCTGCTGCAGCCGCCCCATCCGCCGCAGGCGCTGGCCCTGGCCGCGCAGGGACTGGCGTCGTCGCAGCTGCTGTGGCTAAAGAGCGCCAGCAGCAAGGATGCCTTGTGGGCGGCGGAAAACATCTTGCGCAGCGGCAGTTGCGGCGCCTTGCTGTTCTGGCAGTCGCACGTGCGCGCCGACAGCCTGCGCCGCTTGCACCTGGCCGCGCAAGGCGGTAACACCCTGTTTTGCATGCTGCGCCCCTTGCACGGCGCGCAGGATGCGTCGCCAGCGCCGCTGCGCCTGTCCGTGCGCCCGGCCGCAGGCGGCATCGAGATCGGCTTCATCAAGCGCCGGGGACCGCAGCGCGACGCGCCCCTGTTCCTGCCCCTGCAACCTCCTTCATTATTGCTACGCCATGCGACTCTGGATCGGCCTGTGCCTGCCCCGGCTTCCGCTCGAAGTGTTTTGCCCGCGCTGGTCGGCTGACCGCCTGAGCGTGGTGCTGGAGCAGGAGCAAGTGATGCTCCTGTCGCCGCTGGCGCAGGCGGCTGGCATCCGGCCGGGCATGCGCCGCGCGGGCGCGCTGATGCTGGCGCCGCAGGCACGCCTGCATGAACGCTCGCACGAGCTGGAAGCGCAAGCCCTGCAAGCGGTGGCGCTGGCGCTGCTGCAATACTCGCCGCTGGTGGCGCAGGGCGAAGAAGCCACCCTGCTGGTCGACGCGGGCGCCAGCCTGCGCCTGTTTGGCGGTGTGCGCGCCCTGTGCCGGCAAATCGCGGCCAGCTTGCGCACACTCGGCTACACGGCCCAGCTGTCGTGCGCCCCCACGGCGCGGGGCGCCTGGCTGCTGGCGCGCGCCGGTACGCGCCGGGGCCGGACATTAAGCATGGCCAGTCTCGTGCGCCGCCTCGACCGCCTGCCGTGCGCCTTGCTGCCACCCGCGCGCCCCTACCTGGACTGGCTGGAGGGCATCGGCTGCCGCACCCTGGGGCAGCTGCGCCACCTGCCGCGGCCTGGCTTGCAGCGCCGCTGCGGCGGGGCCTTGCTGGACATGCTTGACGACGCACATGGCCACAGCACGGAACTGTATCTGTGGCTCGAAGCGCCGCCCACGTTCCGCGCCAGCCTGGAGTTGTTCGACCGCGTGGAGCACGCGGACGCGCTGCTGTTCGGCGCGCGCCGCCTGCTGCAGCAAATGACGGGCTGGCTGTGTGCGCGGCAATTTGCTGTCGAGCGCATACAACTGCTGCTGGCCCACGAGCGGGGCAGGGTGGCGCGCCCGCCCACCGTCATCGAGCTGGCCCTGGGCGAGGCCGTCTGGCGCGATGAACACTTGTTGCGTTTGCTCAAGGAGCGCCTGGCGCAGCTGGTGCTGGAGGCGCCCGTGATCGGTCTCACCCTGGAAGCGCTGCAGGTGCAGCCCATGGCGCCGCCCAGCGAGAGCCTGTTTCCCGAGCCGGGCGGCACGCCGCAGGAGCGCCAGCGCCTGATGGAATTGCTGGTGGCGCGCCTGGGTGCCGAGAATGTCTTGCAGGCAGTGCCACGCGCCGATTACCGCCCCGAAGCGGCCAACCAGTGGCTGCCGTTGCCGGCCAAGCCCGTTTCAAGAAGCGCGCTACCCGACTTGCCGCCCGGCTTGCCCGGCATGCCCCGTCCCGGCTGGCTGCTGGCCCAGCCCATTGCGCTCTTGATGCGCGAACACCGGCCCTTCTATGGCTCGCCCCTGAAAATGGTGTCCGTGGCCGAGCGCATCGAGGCAGGCTGGTGGGGCCAGTCGCAGGCGCGCGATTATTTCATCGCCGAAGGCCTCGACCACGCCCATTACTGGGTCTACCGCGAACGCATCGCCGGCAGCGGCGAAGGCGCCGCGCCGCGCTGGTTTTTGCATGGCTTGTTTGGCTGAGCGGGGGAACCGTTCCTGCGCGCCTTGCCTGCCTGTTTTGCGCTCGGCTTCCCGTGACAAACGGAGATAATTGACACTGTTTGCTCCTGTAAGATGCACATCCTGTTTATGGACAGAGCGCCTGCCTGCATCTTGTGTGATGGATGCAAGATGCCAGGCCAGCGAACGTTACGATATCTTTGGGAAAATATGAAACTGTTGTTGCTGCTGGTATTGGGACTCATGTCGTGTTGGAATCCGACGCATGCCGCTCAACAGCCGCCTCCGCATACTGCGATGGCAAGCTACGAGCAGGTGCAGTTTCTGCGGAAAGCCGCTTTCAACATCATTGTCAATGCCAGGGATGACCAGGCAGCGCTGAAAAAATATGCGCAGGCGCTGGAAGCCATCCTTATCTATCTGGACAGGCCGGAGGTCCGTGATCTGGCGGCGGGTAATATTTATGTGAAATTTTGCGGATTTAATCTGAGGCTGGACCTGGCCGAAACGTATGGCAAACTGAAGCAGCAAGACAAGGTGGTCAAGACCTTGCAGGAAATCAACGACATAGGCTGGACGCCGATACTGCTGAAAGTAATGAAAGACAGGCCCGGCCTGGCAAAGATGGCAAATGACCCACGCGTGCAAAAGATACTGTCCGTTGCCGCTATCCCCAGTCAGCTATGGCCATCCGAGGCCGCGTATCCCTACGCCGCCACCTTGAGCGTCGAGGAGCGGGTGGCGGGGCTTTCGCAATTTTGGCACCAGGTCAGGGAAAGTTTCGTCCATTTCGACAACGTGCCGGAGCTCGACTGGAATAAGGTCTACCTGGAATACCTGGGCAAGGTGATCGCAGCCGGAACGACGGAAGAATATTACCGCGTGCTGTCGCAACTGGCGCCCTTGCTCAGGGATGGCCACACGAATATTTATGCGCCGCCAGAACTCAGCAAGAAATTGTATGCCCGGCCACCGTTGCGCACGGCCATGCTGGACAACAAAGTAGTCATAGAGGCAATTTATAGTCCTGCGCTGAAGGCCAGGCTTGCAGTTGGCGATGAAGTGCTCAGCATCGATGGCATGCCGGTTCAGGACTATGCGAAACAATACATTTTGCCCTTGGTGAGCAGTTCAACGGAGCAGGACCGTCAATTGCGCACGTATGGTTATCAGCTCCTGTCGGGCGATGCGGACAGGCCGATCACGCTTGGCTTGCGCAATATGGCCGGTCTTGAGCGTATTGAAGTCATCGCCAGGTCGGGGCATGCCGATATTGAAAAGAAAGAAGCATTTATATTCAAGATGTTGCCTGGGCGAATAGCCTATCTCTCCCTCGACCATTTCGAGAGTGATGAAGGCGTCAGAAAATTGGAAAAGGTTTTCCCTGACATCCTGCAGGCCAAGGCGCTCGTCCTCGATATCCGGAAAAATGGCGGAGGTTCCACACAGTTTGGTGCAGATATTCTCAGTTACCTGACCCGGCAGCCGATCCCGTTTTCGAAGAGTTACGTTCGGAGCGACAATGGTTATTCCCGGAGTGACGGTGAACATATCGTATGGAAAGTCATGGGCGGAAAGGGCAGTGAAGCGCATTATTCACGGAAGCGTGTTTTTGACGGTCCGGTGGCTGTGCTGACAGGTGCAGCGACGTTTTCAGCGGCAGAAGATTTTCTTGTTTCCTTCGATACATTGCAGAGGGGATTGAAGATAGGCGAGGCGACCGGAGGCAGTACGGGCCAGCCCATCTTGGTGTATTTGCCGGGCGGCGGCTATGGGCGGATTTGCGCCAAGCGCGATACCTATCCCGATGGGCGGGAATTCGTGGGTATCGGCATTTTTCCCGATGTCGAGGTGCGTGCCACCAGAGAAAGTCTGGCCGCAGGCGAGGATGTCGTGCTGAACAAGGCGGTGAGCCTGCTGAACCAGCGCAAGCAGTGATGCCAACCGTGGCGATGTCCGGGCCGCCCAGTGGCGCTATCCACGCTTACACGCAGTTAGCCCATGGTCTTGCTTGTGGCAAGAACGTGCTGGCCACGCAACGCACATTGCCATGCTTGGCTATACTTGCCTTCTTGCGCCGTGTCGCACACTTCAATAAGGATTTCCATGTCCCAACTCTCCGACTTTCCCATCACCGAGAAATGGCCTGCACTGCATCCCGAGCGCTTGCAGCTGTATTCGCTGCCCACGCCGAACGGCATCAAGGTTTCCATTTTGCTGGAAGAACTGGGTCTGGCGTACGAGCCACACCTGGTCAGCTTCGAACACAACGACCAGTTGTCGCCCGCATTCCTGTCGCTCAATCCGAACAACAAGATTCCCGCCATCCTCGACCCGAACGGTCCCGACGGCAAGCCGCTGGCGCTGTTCGAATCGGGCGCCATCCTGCTGTACCTGGCCGAGAAAACGGGCAAGTTCCTGCCGCAGGACGCGGGCTTGCGCTACGAAACCATCCAGTGGCTGATGTTACAGATGGGCGGCATCGGCCCCATGTTTGGCCAGGTGGGCTTCTTCCACAAATTCGCCGGCAAGGACTACGAAGACAAACGTCCGCTGGAGCGCTATCTCGGCGAAGCCAGGCGCTTGCTGGGCGTACTGGAGCAGCGCCTGCAGGGCCGCGACTGGATCATGGGCGGGCAATACACGATTGCCGACATCGCCATTTTCCCGTGGGTGCGCTGCCTGGTGGAGTTTTATGGCGCTGGCGACCTCGTCGGCTTCGACAACTTCCCGAATGTGCAGCGCGCGCTGCAAGCGTTCCTGGCCCGGCCTGCCGTCATCAAGGGACTGGACATACCCAAGCGCGATTAAGCTTGGCTAACTGCGGCGACTGCCCCGCAGCGCTACAATGCGCCATCGGCCGCGCTGCGCGGCAGCTTTGATCTGAGACAATGAAATCCACCCGGCAAGATTTTCCCGGCGCGCACGGCCATGTGCTGGCGGCGCGCCTCGACGCGCCCGACGGCGCCATCCGCGCCTATGCGCTGTTCGCCCATTGCTTTACCTGCGGCAAGGATGTGCTGGCCGCGCGGCGCATCGCGCAAGGCTTGACGGAACACGGCATCGCCGTGCTGCGCTTCGACTTTACGGGGCTGGGCGCCAGCGAGGGCGAGTTTGCCGCCACGAATTTCTCGTCGAACGTGGACGACCTGCTGGCCGCTGCCGATTTTCTGCGGGCAAAACATGCTGCGCCGCAATTGCTGATCGGCCATAGCCTGGGTGGCGCCGCCGTGCTGGCCGCTGCCGCGCAAGTGCCGGAAGCGACGGCCGTGGTGACCCTGGCCGCCCCCAGCACGCCCGCCTACGTGACGCGCCTGTTCAGCGATCATCTGGAGCAAATCGCCGCGGACGGCGAGGCGCTGGTGCAACTGGAAGGGCGGCCATTTCGCATCCGCCAGCAATTCGTCGACGACGCGGGTAGCCACAGCCTGAAGGCCCATATCGCCGGCCTGCGCCGCGCTCTGCTGGTGATGCATGCGCCGAACGATACGACCGTGAGTCTGTCGAACGCGATGGAGATTTTTACGGCAGCCAAGCACCCGAAAAGTTTCGTTTCGCTCGACGATGCCGACCATTTATTGACGGCGCGCGATGATGCGGCTTATGTCGCCAATGTGATCGCCGCCTGGAGCGCGCGCTATATCAACTAAGCTGAACTAAGCGGTCGCCCATGAAAAACGCCGCGGCAGCAGAAGCTGGCGCGGCGCAGATGGTGTTGATAGCTTGAAAGATCAGTCTTCGTCAAACTCGGCTGATAGATCCTTCCAGCCTTTACTGATGGCAAAGGCGGAAAATTCCTCGGGCGCTTCCAGGACGATCAGTTTCTTGTCTTGCAAGCCCAGGTCGCCATGGCCGAAGTCGGGGCCGACGTAGCCGAGGCTGCGCAAGCGGGCCAGGATGTGGCCGACCAGGGTCTTGTCCTTGTAGGCACCCGCTTCGAGCGGGGCGGCGAAATCGACATAGACGTCGATGATGCCGTAGCCTTCGTCGAAGATGCGGATGGCCTTGATGTCGTGGGCACGGCCGGAGCCGTCGGTGGCCTTGAAGGGGCCGCTGAGCTGGATGTCGGTGTCATTATTCATGCCGCCAGCATACACCAAAAACAGCCTTCCGTCGTGTGGCGCTCAGGAGCCGAGCAGGATGAAACCGGCCCAGTAGAAGGGATGGCCGCGTGCGTCGCCACTGCCGCCGGCGGCGTCGAGCGGCGTCAGGCCCCGCGTCGCCGTGACGCCATGCCGGGCGGCACGTATCTGCCGCAACTGCGCCTGGCGCAAGGCTTGCGGCTTGCCCTTGCCTTGCGCCAGCGCCGCATAAAAATCGCCCATCAGGGTGGCCGTCGACTGGTCCGACACGCGCCACAAACTGGCCAGCACATTGCGCGCGCCGCGCTGGCGGGCCAGCCAGGCCAGGCCTTCCAGTTCGCGTCCCGTGGCATCGGTGCCGGCCGGCACGGCCGTTTCGCAGGCCGACAGAGTGAGCAGGTCCAGCCCGGCGAAGCGGTAGCCGTCCTGCGCCAGTTCCGCCAGGCTGAGTTTGCCGCCATCGCCCAGCAGCAGGTAGGAGTCCGCGCCCACGCCCGAGCGCAGCACGAAATGGCTGGCGATATGCACGCTGCTGTTGGCGGGCAGCGCGCGCTGCAGCGCCGCGCCGGTGAAGTCGCCATCGAGGTAGACCTGGCTGGGGATGCGCGCCGCGTGTCCGATCGCCTGCACGGCGCGCAGTTCGCGCTGTACGAAGGGCAGGGCCGGCAGTTCGCCGCTGGCGCGCGTCTGGCCGAACAGGGCAAGCGATGGCGCGCGGCGCGGCGCTTCTTGTGCGCCGGCCTGTTCGCCGCCGCTGGCATGCAGCGAGACGGGCAGCCGTTCGATCAGCCAGCGGCGCCCGTCATGCAGCATGGCGAACGGCAGGTAGCGCAAGACGCCACCTAGCGACAGCGACAGCGAGGTGGCGCCGTCCAGTTCCCGGCTGGCCGGCGCCAGCAGCAGCGCATACAGTGCCTGCGCATCGGCGCGCGCGTCCTGTCCCGGGTCTTGCGCGCTGCGGCGCAGGCGGGCGATGCGCTGCGCCAGCGCGCGCTCGTCGATGGCCACGTCGTGGATGGTGCTGCCGGTGCGTCCGCCGCGCTGCGCGACGATGCGCAAGCGCGTCTCGGTAACCAGGTAAGTCAGGTGCAGCACGCCCCGCTTGAGCGGTTCGCGCCGCGCCATGCCAGCCTTGCCTGCTGGCGTGGGCGTGGCCATGCTGGCCGCTGGCAGCGTGGCCAGCGCCTCGGTGGCGCCATCGAGCAGCAGTGCCATGGCGTCGTTTGCCCGCTGCCATGCGTCGTCGGCTTGCGCCACGCCCTGCGCCTGGCGTTCGCGCGCCGCAGCCAGCGCCTGAGCGCCTGCGCGCAGGGCGGCGGCGCGCGCATCGAACTGGCGCTGCCATTCGCCTTCCGCTCCCGTGTAGCCGAGGCGTGTGGCGCGCGGATCAGGGGCGCTGCGCACCAGGCTGTGGAATTCGTCCTCGCGTACCATGGCCAGCACGGTTTCCGCTTCGTGGATGCGATGCTGGTCGAGCAGGCGGTCCGCCAGCTGGCCATAGGCGGCGCGTTTTTGCCGCACAAAGCCCTGCCGCAGCGGCACGGGCAGGCTGGCCGTGCCGGCGCGCGTGGCTTGCAGCGCATTGACCGCCTGCTTGCCGAGGAAAATGCCGGCCGCGTCCGGTTCCAGCGCGCCCAGCTGCGCCGCCGCCCGCGCTTCGAGCATGCTCTGTTCATTCGCCATGCCGATGGCCAGAGCGCGTGCCGACTGGGAGCGCGCCGTGGCGGCATCGCCCGCGCGCGCATTCAGTCCGGCCGCGTCCAGCAAGGCCTGTGCATGGGCGGGATGGGCCGCGCCGCGCGTGGCGGCCAGCTGCTGCGCCATGGCGCCCGCCTCGCGCGCCAGCGCCTGCAGTTCGGCCGCACCGATGCCGGCATGCTCCGCGCGCGACTGCAGGCGTGCCTGGCGCACCGTGTCGAGCATGCCGGCCGTGGCGGGAGGCGTTTGCAGCAGCCGCGCCTCCAGGCCGGCCAGTGCCGTTTCCGCCTCGTCCTGGCGTCCCAGCGCGGCCTGTGCCTGCGCCGCCAGCAGCAGCGCATCGGCTTCGTCGGCCGGCAGCGCCTGGCCGCCGGACATGGCCAGCCGCGCCGCCGCCTGCGCCGCTTCCAGCGCCTGCTGGTACTGCCCCAATGCCATGCGCGCGCTGCCATGCGCGAGCTGGTGCGCGGCGCAGGTGGCGGCGGCCTTGCCATATACGGCGCGGCAATGCTCGAGCGCTGCGGCGGCGGCCACTTCCGCGCGGCCCAGCTGATTGTCTGCCAGCGCCGTCAGCGCCACGTCCTGCCAGGCGCTGACGGTGTTGGCATGGCGGTCGCCGAACAGGGCGCGGCGGATGCGCAGGCCGTCCTCCGCCTCTTGCCATGCCTTGCCGCTTTCGCCCAGGCGCAGGTGGATGCCGCTCAGGCGGTTCAGGGCCACGCTGGCCTGCATCGAATCGGCCCCCGAGCGCTGCACCGCCATGGCCAGCGCGCGCTGGGCGAACGCCAGCGCCTGGCGGTCGTTGCCGCTCAGGGTGTACCAGTTGGCCATGTCGGTCACGCTCGTTTGCGTCTCGGTGCGGTTTTCGCCGAAGGCCGCCAGGCGTATCCGGTAGGCGCGCTCCAGGTAGCCATAGGCTTCTTCCATGCGGCCCATGCGCAGCAGCAGCACGCCCACGTCGCGCATGCCCCACGCATGGTCGGTGCTGTCCTCGCCCGAGGTGCGGGCCCACGTCTGCATGGCTTGCCGCGCATACGCCAGGCCGCGCGCATACTCCTTGGTCTGCAGCGCCACGCCGGACAGGTTGGACAGGCTGGTGCCATACGATACCGTGTCCTTGCCGATCAGGCGCGCTTTCGCCGCCAGCGCGATGTCGCCCCATTGCCAGGCCAGCTCGAAGCGGCTCCACTGGCGGTACAGGTACATCAGTTCGCTCGGGTAGTACATGCTTTCGCGTCCTGGATCGCCGTCGTCCAGTGCCTGGCGGATGGCCCAGCCTTCCAGCAAGGCCTGTTCGCTCTCGGCGTAGCGGTTGAGCATGTGCAGGCTCTGGCCCACGCCCAGCAGGCCGGTGGCGATGCCGGCCCGGTCGTCCGCCGCGCGGCAGGCGGCCACGCTGCGCTGGAACAGGGGCAGCGAGACGGCCGGCTGCTCCTTGCCGTTGGCGTCGTTCGCCTGCGCCAGCCATGGCGCGATCACGGCCTGGCAGGTGCCTGCCGATGCCATTTGCGGCAAGGCCGATACGGCCAGCAGCAGGCCCAGGGCGAGGCGTCTCATTGGATGGAGCGCCAGGACAGCCGTGCCACCTGTGCCTGGTCGGGGTTGCCCGCTTCCGCCACGGGCACTGCAACGTTGGCCGCACCGCGCGTGGGTAGCAGGGCCGGCAACGCTTCGGTGATGGCGAAGCGGCGCGGCAGGGAACCATTTGCCGCCGGTGCAGCCACCAGCGCCAGCCATTCCACGCCAAAGTGGGGGCCGCTGACGACGAAGCTGCGCTCGATGCGGCTGATGCCGGCGCCGATGGCGGGCGGCATGCGGTTGCTGTCGCCGTCGAGGGCCGGATAGATGCGCGCGGCGGGGCCGTCCAGCGGCAGGTGCGCCAGCCCCAGGTCGACGGAGGCGGCGCTGCGGTTTTCCACGCTGAGGCGGATGCGCGTACCGGCCGGCAGCACGCCAAGGTCGCCATCGGCGAATGTCAGCTGGCGCGGCGCCTTGCCTGGCAGGGTCAGTTCGATGCGCGCGTCGAGCAGGGGCGGGCCTGGCGTGGCAGGCAGCGCCAGCAGGGCGGCGAGACGCTGCCCCTGTTTGCCCGGGCGTATCGATCCCGCAGGCAGCGGCGCGGGCGTGCGGCTGGCCCAGCCCGCTGCGGCGCCTGCACTGTCCGGTAGCAGCGTCAGCCGCGTTTCTCCCCAGCCGACCGTGGCGGCGCGCCAGCGCGCGCCGGCCTGCCGGAACAGGTCGCCCTCGCGTATGCCGTCGAGCAGGCCATACGGCACTTGCCAGCCCTGCGCATCGCGCTGCACGGGCCACAGTGGCGCAGGGCCGGTACCGCCGCCCTGCCACAGCGGTGCGTCGAGCGCCCCCGCATACACGGGCGAAGGCCAGGCGGAGCGGGGCAGCAGGTAAGCCTGCAATGCGCTCCTGTATTGCTGCGTGGTGCCGCCGGCCCACATGGCATAGGTTTGTGGCTGGCGTTGCAAGGCGGCGATGACGGCCCGGGTAAACAAGCCCGCTGCCAGACCCGGCGTGGCGGCCGTGGCGGCCTCCGGCGTGCGCTGCTGGGCTTCGGCGGCGAAAAAGGCGACATAACGGGGCCGCGCCTGCGCTTCGTCTGGTGGCGTGTCCTTGCCAGGGGCCGGGCGCCAGCCGATGTCGCTCGCCGCCAGCCCACGCCACGCCAGGCCGTCACCGCTGCGCGTGCCCGCTGCCGCATGGCAGGTATCGAATATGGCCACGACCTGTGTCTGCCGCGCGGCAAACGCATCGATGGCGCGCCCCAGTTCGCTGCTGCCGACGCCGCCATCGAGCTGCCGCCCCTGGTGGCTGACCTGGCTGTCGCGCGTCAGCAAGCGCGTGCGCCGTCCTTGCGGCGCGGCTGCCTGGCCCGGATAGGCGGGCAGCAGCACGCTGTGGCCCGACCAGTACAGCAGCAGGACATCGTCCTTGCCCAGCGTCTTTTCCAGCTGCGTCAGGCGCGCCAGGATGGCCGCGCGCGTGGGCGCCTGGCTGGCGCCCGCATCATCGGCCAGACGGTAGATATGTTCATCGGCGAAACCCTGTTGCCGCAACGCGGCGCGCATGGCGTTCACGTCGGCCGTAGGACCGCCCAGCCAGCTGCTGCGCGGCATGGCGGGCAAGGCGCCCACGCCGATCAGCAGCGCGTGGCGTTCGCCCGCCAGCACCGCGCCGCTCAGCAGGCAGGACAGCAGCAGCCATGCTTGCCGGCGCCGCATCTGCCTCATGGCGCGGTGTGCGCGTCGACGCGCGATGCTTCGTTCGCGACGCCGCTCGCTTGCAGGCTGCGCAGGGCCGCCTGCGGGTCGGCCGCATCGAGCAGATAGCTGTGGTCAGGCAGGGGGCCGGCGACGATGCCTGCCTGTGCCTGCTCCAGCGCTGCAGCGACCTGGGCCATGCTGGCAGTTGGCAGGAATTGCACACGCAGGCTGGCCTGCGGCGCTACTGCACCCGGCACGCTGCGCCAGCGCAGTTGATCCGCCGGGGCTGCTTGCTGCCACAGCAGCCATGCCTGGCCTATGCACAGGCTGGCCAGTGCCGTCATGGCCATTGGTGCCAGTGCAGGTAGCGCCAGGCGCTGGTACCAGCGGCGCCAGAAGGCGGGGCGTTCGAGGCGGCGATGCAGTTCCGCCAGCCCTGCGGCGGGATCCATGCTGGCCGCTTCGGCCTCGATGGCAGTGCGGATATCGTCCAGCCAGTCGGCATCGGCGGCCCAGTTCGGATCGCCTTCCAGCCTGGCGGCGATGCGGCTGGCCACGTCTGCGGGGGCATGGCCATTCAGGTAGTCTGGCAGCATCTCACGCAGCGCCTGTTCCTGAGGATCGATGGACTTAGCCATGGCGGCCGCCTTCCTGGGCAAACCAGCGCTGTATGCACTGGCGTAAGTTGATGCGGCCATGAAACAAGCGCGTCTTGACGGTGCCTTCCGGTGCTTGTTGAATATGGGCAATATCGGCCACCGACAGGTCGTCGAGGGCCCACAGGGTCAGGCTTTCGCGCTGCATCGGGTTGCGCAGACGCAGCAGGCATTTCAGCACGGCATGGCGCCGTTGCAGACTTTCCCTCGCCACCTGTGGTCCCGGATCGTATTCCGCCTGCTCTTGCTGCTCCTCGCTATCGCTGTCGAGCGGCACTTCGCGTGCCACGCGCTTGCCGTGGCGGCGGAGCTGGTCGATGGCCTTGTTGCGGGCCAGGGTCAGCAGCCAGGTGGCGAATGCCACCCGGCCGTCGTAGCGCATGGGCGCGCGCCAGATATCGTGGAACACGTCCACCGTGACTTCGTCGGCGACCGCGTGCACATCGAGCCCCGAGCCCGATAGCTGCAGGCGCGCAAACACGCGCACGCGCGGCGACCAGGCGCGGTACAGGGCGTCCAGCGCGCGCTGGTCGCCTGATGCCATAGCAGCGAGCAGTTCGGCGGGATTGACAGGCAATGCGCTCATGGTCGAGGGGGCAGGGGCAGGTTGAATGGGGGGGCAGGCAATGGCGTCGTGGCGATTATAGCATCGGGGAAATAGTGCAGTATTGGTAAGTTCGAGGCTTGCAAAGGCGTGGGCGCAGGGGCTGGCGCAATTTCATTGCAAAAAGATTGAACCGGATGGCGGTGCGCTGCGAACAAGAGCATGAAGGGCCGCATTGCAGCTGGTCCGCCTAGCCGAAAAGGACAGTTCGATCATGAGAAAACGCGGCAAGACCTTGCGCGATGCCAGCAGGGTCGGGGAGCCAGCCCATGCATGAAAATATGTTATCCGCTAACGTTGTCATGCAGCGCCTGACGCCGGCCGAGCAGCTGGTGGCGGCCATGGCCATGCGCGGCACGCCCTACAAATCCATCGCCCGAGCGCTCGACAAGTCGCCAGCCACCGTGCGCAACCAGTTGCATATGATTTATCGCAAGCTTGGCGTGAGTAACCGGACGGCGCTGGCTTGCGCCTTGCACACCGGCAACTAGCCCGCTGCGCGGCAAGCCTCAAAAATATTGTCGGCACTGGGGCAAAAATCGTCTTTTTCAAGGCCTTGAAGGCCGCTTGATCGTCCTTAGATTGGTAGCAAGCGGATGCTCACGGTGAGGTCCGCCCCTCTTATCGCTTCATTTGAAAAGGATATTTATCATGCGTACTTTTGACCTTGCTCCCCTGTACCGTTCCGCCATTGGCTTTGACCGCCTGGCACAGTTGCTCAACGAACAGCGCGCCGATGCACAGCCCAGCTATCCGCCCTACAACATCGAACTGGTGTCGGAAGATAAATACCGGATCGTGATGGCATTGGCCGGCTTCTCGCGCGAAGAGATCGACATCATCACCGAACGCGACTCGCTGCATATCACGGGCCGCAAGCAGAAAGATGGCGTCGAGCGCACGTTCTTGCATCGCGGCATCGCTGCCCGCGATTTCGAACAGCGTTTCCAGCTGGCCAACCACGTGAAGGTTACGGGCGCCACGTTTGAAAACGGCATGCTGACCATCGACCTGGTGCGTGAAGTACCGGAAGCGCTGAAACCGCGCAAGGTCGAGATCGGCACCGGCAGCGACACCATCGCTTCCGCCACCAACGTGAATGCGCTGGAACAGCGCCAGGCAGCCTGATCTGAGTTGAATGGATGTCGGCGCCAAGCGCTGGCATAGGCGGGAGGGGGTAGCCCCTCCCCATGCAGTAAAATACTGGCCGGTTGATCCGGCCAGTGTCACGTCCAGAGCCCGTTCGGGCCCTTCATCGCCCGCCATGCGAGATGCGCGCGGCACGCAAGATTAAACCCTGCTTAAAGGCGCCAATGCCTGTTTCCAAATGGAAAAATGTTAAGCACCGCCTAAGACTCGTGGCCCACTATTGCATACATCAAAATCTCATTGAATGAGGAGCAATTCATGGAACAGCAAACCAATACCGCATCGCTGAAAATCAAACGCACCGTAGCCGCGCTGGCCGCGATCGGTGTGCTGGGTGCCGGTGGCGCCATGGTGATGCATCAGAACAATGCCGGCGCGAATGCCGCCGCCGGCATGCCCGCCGCCCCCGTGGCTGCCGCCGTGGCGCCTGCCGCTGCCGCGCCGCTGGTGGCCTTGCCCGACTTTAGCCAGATCGCCGCGCGCAACAGCCCGGCCGTCGTCAATATCAGCGTGACGGGCAGCACCAAGGTGGCGTACGACCCATCGGCCCAGGCCGGCAACGACGACTTCGGCAACGACCCGTTCTTCGAATTCTTCCGCCGCTTCCAGGGGCCGCAAGGCGGACAGCGCGGTGGCCGCGACGTGCCCACGCATGGCCTCGGTTCTGGCTTCATCGTCAGCCCGGACGGCGTCATCATGACGAATGCCCACGTGGTGCGCGATGCGCGCGAAGTGACCGTCAAGCTCAACGACCGCCGCGAATTTCGCGCCAAGGTGCTGGGCACCGATCCGAAGACGGATATCGCCGTGCTGAAAATCGACGCCAACAACCTGCCCATCGTGCCGCTCGGCCATTCGAGCGACCTGAAAGTGGGTGAGTGGGTGCTGGCCATCGGTTCGCCGTACGGTTTCGACAGCACGGTGACGGCCGGCGTGGTCAGCGCCAAGGGCCGTTCCCTGCCCGACGACAGCAACGTGCCGTTCATCCAGACCGACGTGGCGGTGAACCCCGGCAATTCGGGCGGTCCCCTGTTCAATACGCGCGGCGAAGTGGTCGGCATCAATTCGCAGATCTACAGCCAGACGGGCGGCTTCCAGGGCTTGTCGTTCGCCATCCCGATCGACCTGGCCGGCCGCATCAAGGACCAGATCGTCGCCACGGGCAAGGCCAGCCATGCCAAGCTGGGCGTGACGGTGCAGGAAGTCAACCAGGGCTTTGCCGACTCGTTCAAGCTGGCCACGCCGGAAGGCGCGCTGGTGGCCAACGTCGAGCGGGGCAGTCCGGCCGACAAGGCGGGCCTGAAGTCGGGCGACGTGGTGCGCAAGGTGAATGGCCAGCGCATCATCGCCTCGGCCGACTTGCCCGCGCTGGTGGGCACGTCCTTGCCAGGCGACAAGATCAGCATGGATGTCTGGCGTGACGGCAAGATCGTCAGTCTGACGGCGATGCTGGGCAATGCGGCCGACAAGGTGGCCGAGGTGGCGAAGAGCGACAGCGCGGCCGGCAAGGTAAAGCTGGGCCTGGCATTGCGTCCGTTACAATCGGATGAAAAACGCGAGGCGGGCATCAGTGCCGGCCTGCTGGTGGAAGACGCGGGCGGCGCGGCGGCGAATGCCGGAGTGCAGCCGGGCGACGTGCTATTGTCGGTGAATGGCCGTCCCGTCAACACGGTCGAGCAGGTGCGCGATGTGGTGGAAAAATCCGCCAAGTCGGTGGCCTTGCTGATACAGCGCGGCCCCGATAAGATCTTCATCCCCGTGCGTTTGGGTTGAAAACGAGAATAACGAGATAGAGAGGCAAGCCATGCGCTTATTGCTGGTAGAAGACGACACGATGATCGGCGAGGTGGTGCTCGACTTGCTGCGCGCCGAGCATTACGCGGTGGACTGGGTCAAGGATGGCGACATGGCCGACACGGCCCTGCAGACGCAGACCTATGACCTGGTGCTGCTGGACCTGGGCTTGCCGCGCAAGGATGGCCTCGACGTGCTGCGCTCGATGCGTTTGCGCAAACTCGATACCCCGGTGCTGGTGGCCACGGCGCGTGACGCCGTCGAGCAGCGCATCGCGGGCCTCGACGCGGGCGCCGACGATTACGTCTTGAAGCCGTATGATCTCGACGAACTGCTGGCGCGCATCCGTGCCCTGCTGCGGCGCGCCTCGGGGCGGCCGGAACCGATCTTCGAACACCAGGGCGTCTCCATCAATCCGCTGACGCGCGAAGTGATCACCGAGGGGCATCCCGTCAACCTGTCGGCGCGTGAATGGGCCGTGCTGGAAGCCTTGATCGCGCGCCCCGGCATCGTGCTGTCGCGCGCGCAGCTGGAAGAAAAACTGTACAGCTGGAAGGATGAAGTCAACAGCAATGCCGTGGAAGTGTATATCCATGGCTTGCGCAAGAAGCTGGGCAGCGATTTGATCCAGAACGTGCGCGGCCTCGGCTACATGGTGCCCAAGGCATGAGGATGAAGGTCACGGTGACGCACTCGCTGCGCGGCCGCCTGCTGTGGTTTTTGCTGGCAGCCATCATCATGGCGGCTCTGGCGCAGGCGTCGATCGCCTACCGCAGCGCCCTGTACGACGCCGACCAGATCTTCGATTACCACATGCAGCAGATGGCCCTGTCGCTGCGCTCCGGCGCGCCGCTGGCCAACCATGCGCAGGCGTTGCCGGCCGACCCCGTCAACAACGACATGGTGGTGCAGGTGTGGACGCCGGACGGCGTGCAGGTGTTCCGCTCGATCACGCGCGCGGAACTGCCACAGCGCGCCGTGCTGGGTTTTTCGAATGTGAAAGCCAACGGCACCACCTATCGCATCTTTTCCGTGCAAACCAGTTCCCAGACCGTGCAGATCGCCCAGGACATGGCCGTGCGCAAGCGCATGGCCGGCAGTCTGGCGCTGCGCACGGTGGGCCCCATTGCGCTGATGGCGCCGATATTGATGCTGGTCGTGTGGTGGGTGGTCAGCGGTTCACTGGCGCCCGTTTCGCGCGTGCGCAAGCAGGTGGCGGCGCGCCAGGCGGACGATCTGTCGCCCGTCTCGGAAGCGGGCTTGCCCGACGAAGTGCGCCCCCTGGTGCATGAACTGAATTTGCTGTTCGGGCGAGTGAAAACGGCGTTCGACGCGCAGCAGCATTTCGTCGCCGACGCCGCGCATGAATTGCGCACGCCGCTGGCGGCATTGAAGTTGCAGGTACTCAGCCTGGAACGGGCCGAATCGCAAGAAAAGCGCAGCCTGGCGATTTCGCGCGTGAGCGCCGGCATCGAGCGGGCCACGCGCCTGGTCGAGCAACTGCTGGTGCTGGCGCGCCAGGAAGCGAGCGCCGCCAGCGGCGACCAGTTGCAGGCGGTGGACTTGAACGATGTCGTCAAGCGTGCGCTGGGCGACATGGCCGGTATCGCGCAGGCGCGCAAGATCGACCTGGGCCTGCACCACATGGACCCGGCCAAGGTGGCGGGGCAGGCCGATGCGCTCAACATCATGCTGCGCAACCTGGTCGACAACGCCATCAAGTACACGCCGCAGGGTGGCACGGTCGATATCGACCTGCGCGCCAGCCCCGTCGGCGTGACCTTGTCCGTGGAAGATAGCGGCCCAGGCATCGCGCCCGAGGAACGCGAGCGCGTCTTCAGCCGCTTTTACCGCGTGCCCGGCACGGACGCCAACGGCAGCGGCCTGGGGCTGGCCATCATCAAGGCCATCGCCGAACGCCATGGCGCGCGTCTGGTGCTGGATAAATCCGAGCGCCTGGGCGGCCTGTGCGTGCGCGTGGAATTCCCCCAGGCGGTGAAAAAATGAGGCAGATTTCCCTCCAGATCGAGGCGGGTTGAGGCGAATCTTTAACCTGGTGCATTGACGTGCGCGCCGTGGCCCTATATTGTCTGCGAAACAAGCAGAACCAGACCACGGAGTGCACATGCAGAGAATCGGATTTTCAGGAACCCTCGACCCCATCACCAACGGCCATATGTGGGTGATCGGCGAAGCGCGTTCGCTTGCCGACGAGGTGATCGTCTTCCTGTCGCAAAACCCCGCCAAGAAGCCGCAATTTCCCGCCGAAGACCGCAAGCGCATCATCGAGCAGAGCGCGCGCGAGTGCGGCTGGGAGAATGTGCAGGTAGTTATCGTCAAGGGCGACTACACGGCGCGCGCGGCGAAAAAGCATGGCTGCGACTATCTGATACGCGGCATCCGCACGACGGCCGATTTCGATTATGAAAACCTGATCCAGCAAACGAATGTGGACGTACTTGCTGGTGCCAAGACGATTTTCGTCATGCCGCCGCGTGACCTCGGTTCCGTCAGTTCCAGCTTCGTCAAGGCGCTGGAAGGTCCCGTGGGCTGGAACTGGACCATGAAAAAATTCGTCCCCGGTCCTGCCTACCAGGCGTGGATACTCGACTGCCTGCGCAAGGAGTGGGAAGCGCTGTGGAATTACGCTAGCGCCTCGCAAGCCGACATCGCGCTGGCTGATCACTGGTTCGCGCACCTGACGGGACCGCAGGCGTATGGCGGCGCGGACCGTCATTATCACAACCTCGACCACCTGGTGCACGGCCTGTCGGAAATCCGTGTGTGGGCCGACAATACCAATGCGCCCAAACGCGACAGCGCGCTGGTCAAAAAAGCCTTCTGGTTCCACGACGCCGTCTATAGCCACGACGAAGACGCCCTGTATTCGAGCGAAGAGGCGAGCGCCCAGTTATGGCTGGCCAGCGGCCTCGATGCCGGGGACAACCTCGATGTGGCGCAATTGATACGCGTCACCGACCATTTCCAGGGCCCCGGTATCAGCCACGCGCTGAAGGACGCCATGCTCAGCGCCGACCTGGCCATCCTGGGGCAAGATGAAGAGGTGTACCACGCCTATACGCAAGCCATCGGCCGCGAGTACGCGCATGTGGATCCCGTGCGCTTCAACGAACAGCGGGGCCTGGCGCTGCAGCATTTATGCAGCAAGGCGCAGGCGGGCCAGCTGTTTGGCGATGCGTATTTCGCCGACCAGTACAACCAGAGGGCCATTGAAAACATGCAGAAGGAGATCGCAGCGCTGGCAGGCGGCTGACTCTCGTCAGCCGGTTGCTAGCAGCCCTGGCTTTCCACCCTAGCGGGCCGCAGCCTTGGCGCGCGCCGCGTGCAATTTCTTGAAGCTGTCGATCAGGCGCTGGTGCCTGTCGAGGCCTTCCAGTTGCATGCTGGTCGGCGTCAGGCCGAAGAAGCGCACGCTGCCGTCCACCGAGCCCAGCACCGCGTCCATGCGGGCGTCGCCAAACATGCGGCGGAAATTGACGACGTAATCGTCCAGCTCCAGCTCGTCATCGAGTTCCACTTCCAGCACCACGTTCAAGGCTTGATAGAACAGTTTGCGTTCGAGCGTGTTGTCGTTGTACTGCAAGAAGGTTTCCACCAGCTCTTTCGCTTCCTCGAATTGCTGCAAGGCGAGATGAATCAGCAGCTTCAATTCCAGCGTCGTCAGCTGGCCCCACACCGTGTTTTCGTCAAACTCGATGCCGATCAGCGTGGCGATGTCGCCGTACTCGTCAAGCTCGCTATTTTCCAGGCGATCGAGCAGGTCTTCCAGGCTGGCATCGTCCAGCTTATGCAAGTTCAGGATGTCGGCGCGGAACAGCAGCGCCTTGTTGGTGTTGTCCCAGATTAAATCTTCGACCGGATACACTTCCGAATAACCGGGCACGAGGATGCGGCAGGCGGTGGCGCCCAGCTGGTCGTACTCGGCCGTGTACACTTCCTTGCCCATGTCGGCGAGGATGCCGAACAGGGTGGCCGCTTCCTCGGCGTTCGAGTTTTCGCCGTGGCCGGAGAAATCCCACTCGACAAAATCGTAATCGGCCCTGGCACTGAAGAAGCGCCACGAGACGATGCCGCTGGAATCGATGAAGTGTTCGACGAAGTTATTCGGCTCGGTGACGGCTTCGCTGGCAAAGGTGGGCTGCGGCAAATCGTTCAAGCCTTCAAAACTGCGGCCCTGCAGCAATTCCGTCAGGCTGCGCTCGAGCGCCACTTCCAGGCTCGGGTGCGCGCCGAACGAGGCAAACACGCCGCCCGTGCGCGGGTTCATCAGGGTGACGCACATCACCGGGTACACGCCGCCCAGCGACGCATCTTTCACCAGCACGGGGAAACCCTGTTCTTCCAGCCCGGCGATGCCGGCCAGGATGCCCGGATACTTCGCCAGCACTTCTTGCGGCACGTCGGGCAGGGCGATTTCGCCTTCGAGGATTTCGCGCTTGACGGCACGCTCAAAAATTTCTGACAGACATTGCACCTGCGCTTCGACCAGGGTATTGCCGGCGCTCATGCCGTTGCTGACATATAAGTTTTCGATCAGGTTGGACGGGAAGTACACGACCTCGCCATCGGACTGGCGTACATACGGCAGCGAGCAGATGCCGCGCTCCGCATTGCCGGAGTTGGTGTCGATCAGGTGCGAGCCGCGCAGTTCGCCATCGGGGTTGTAGATATCGAGGCAATAGGCATCGAGAATCTCCTTCGGCAGCGCATCCTTGCGGCCCGGCTTGAACCAGCGTTCGTTCGGGTAATGGACAAAATCCGCGTTGGCGATGTCGTTACCCCAGAACGAACCCGCATAGAAATGGTTGTTGCTGAGCCGTTCGATATACTCGCCCAGGGCTGACGCCAGCGCGCTTTCCTTGGTCGCGCCCTTGCCGTTGGTGAAACACATGGGCGAGTGCGCGTCGCGGATATGCAGCGACCACACATTCGGAATGATGTTGCGCCACGAGGCGATTTCAATCTTGATGCCCAGGCCAGCGAGCAGGCTGGACATATTGGCGATGGTCTGTTCCAGCGGCAAATCCTTGCCCACGATATAGGTGCTCGCGCCCGGATCCGGATTCAAGGTCAGCAAGGCCTGCGCATCGGCGTCCAGGTTCTCGACTTCTTCAATGACGAATTCTGGCCCCGTTTGCACCACTTTTTTCACCGTGCAACGGTCGATCGAGCGCAGGATGCCCTGGCGGTCCTTGGCCGAGATATCGGCCGGCAACTCGACCTGGATCTTGAAAATCTGCTGATAACGGTTTTCCGGATCGACGATATTGTTTTGCGACAGGCGGATATTCTCGGTGGAAATATTGCGTGTATCGCAATACAACTTCACGAAGTAGGCCGCGCACAGTGCCGACGATGCCAAAAAGTAATCGAACGGGCCAGGCGCCGAACCATCACCCTTGTAGCGGATGGGCTGGTCGGCGATGACGGTAAAATCGTCGAACTTGGCTTCGAGACGCAGCTTGTCGAGAAAGTTGACTTTAATTTCCATGAGGTAATCCAATACTGTGCTGATGAGTTAGCCGCTATTATCCGTGCTTTCCGCCGCAGGGCAAAGATTGTTCACTGCGTATTGATCTGCGCATAAAAAAACAGCGGCTGCCCATATTGGCGCAGCCGCTGTTTCTTCAGGCGGACAGGGCGATCAGAACTTCACCCACAGGCGGCCGAAATACGAGGCGCCGTTCAGGCCGAACTGCACGCTGTCGTATTTGAAACCATTGTCCGTTTCATCCGCGTTTTGCGTGGTGGGCTTGACGTTGAAGATATTGTTGCCGCCGAAAGTGAGCTTGGTATTTTTGTTGATGCTGTAGGTGAAGCTCAGGTCGGCTGAAGTCTTGGCCGCATAATGGGCGTTGGGCACGCCGGCGGCCGTGCCGCTGAAGGTGCCCAGGGTTTGCGGGCCAAAATAGATGATGCGCAGGTCCGATTCCAGCTTGCCCGTGATGTAGTCGAAGCCCAGGGTGGCTTTCGCGCGGGGGCCGCCCTGTTCGATGAACAGGCGTTCGCGCTCGGACAGCAAGACATCCTCGAAGCCCGTCAGCGAGGCGGGCGTCTTGACCTTCGTCACTTCCGTTTTGCTCAAGTTCAAGGCCAGGAAGGTGTTCAGGCGGTTGCCGGCCAGTTCACCCTTGTGCGAGGCCGTCAAGTCCAGGCCGCGCGTGCGCGTGTCGATGGAGTTGACGAAGAATTGCGCCTCGCCCACGCCCAACAGGGCCAGGCGCGCCGCCAGGTCCGGATAGTTGTCGGCATTGAAGCGGCCCGACAGCACGATGCGGTCCTTGATCTTGATGTTGTACAAGTCGGCCGTGACGGAAATGGCTTGCGTCGGCGTCCAGGTGGTGCCGAACGTGAAGCTGGTGGATTTTTCTTCCTTCAATTTCGGGATGCCGGCCGCGTTGGCGACGGTGCCGCCGTTCGGTGCCAGCACCACGTCGGTGGGCACGCCGCCGATGAAGTCGGTGAAGGTGGACGAGAAATACACTTGCTGCAGCGACGGCGCGCGGAAGCCCGTGCTGGCCGAGCCGCGCAGCAGCACGTCGGGTGCCACCTTGTAGCTGGCGGCCAGCTTGCCCGTCACGGTGGAGCCGAAGTCGCTGAATTTTTCATAGCGCAGGGCCGCTTGCGTTTTAAATCGATCTGTCCAGTCCAGTTCCACGTCGGCATACGCGGCGATGCTGTGGCGTTTGGCCTTGGTGGCGTCGCCGGGCTGGAAGCCGGGAAAGCCCTGGCTGCCCGCATTGCCGCCCACGCCCACGCCATCGGCGTCGCTGTAGGAGCCCGCTTCGCCGGCCATGATCTTGTATTCCTCGCTGCGGTATTCTGCACCGAAGGCCACGTTCATGCCGCTCATCACCGTGTCGTAAAAGCGGCTGAAATCGGCGTTGCTGGTCAGTTGCTGGAACGAGAAGCCGCCCGCGTCATAGCTGCTGGCGCTGACGCCCTTGCCGCCGTTTATCAGGTCGAGGTTGGCAATCGAGGCGTTCAAGGTATGGCTGATGTCGTAGCGCATCTTGTTGTAGCCATAGGTTTGCGAAAAGTCAGCATGCCATTCGCCGATCTGGCTGCGGTGGCCGATGGTGGCGTACTGGTCATCGATCTTGCCGTTAATGAACGGTACGAAACCATTCGGATACATGGCGGCCGAATTGCGCGACGGAATGTCTTCGCTGCCGATGCCACCCCGGCCGAATGCGGCGCTGGACGCGTCGCGCGTCTGCGCGCCGGCCGTGAAGTACAGTTTGCCCGTGCTGCTGGTGGCGTAGTCGCCATTGATGTACAGCGTCTTGTTTTGCGATTTGGTGTCGCCAATGATGCGCATGCTGTCCGCGTCGGCCCGGTTCGAGCGGCCCCGGTCCAGGTATTCGCCCGTGATGGCCAAGGTACCCTTGTCGCCCAGCGCGATGCCGCAGTAGGCGGAGGTCATGTAGTTCTTGCCGTCGCCGGCCGAGTATTGGCTGTAGCCGGCCACCGCTTCGCAACCCAGGCTTTTCTTCAGTTCGATGTCGATCACGCCGGCAATGGCGTCCGAGCCATACTGGGCGGCGGCGCCGTCGCGCAGTACTTGCACGTTCTTGATCGCCAACAACGGAATCGCATTCATGTCCGTGCCCGTGTTGCCGCGGTTGCGCGCGCCGAACAGGTTGACCAGGGCCGTCGTGTGGCGCCGTTTGCCGTTCACCAGCACCAGGGTCTGGTCGGAACCGAGGCCACGCAGGGCGGCCGAATCGACGAGGTCGGCCCCGTCGGCGCCCGTCTGGCGCGTGGAGTTGAACGAGGGCGAGATGTATTGCAGCGATTGCGCCAGGTCAAACTGACCGCCTTGCTCGGCCACCCTGGAAATCGGAATGATATCGACCGGCACCATGGTGTCGGTGGCGGAACTGGTGACCCGGCGCGAGCCGACCACGCTGACCGTTTGCACGGGGCCGTCCGTGGCGGTCGCTTCCGTGCTCTGGGCCATGGCGGCGGGACTGAAGGCGGCCAGGGTGGTGCTGCCGTACAGGCTGATGAGGATGGCTTTACGCAAGGTGGTGAGGGTCGGCACGCGGTGTCTCCAAGTGGTATTGTGACTTGATTTTAGTGCCATCATTTCATCCTCCACCAGCGATACTTTGTTTTGTTATTACAAATCTGCCGTAACTGTTGTTTCCTGGTTGACTATCTTTTGTTCACCGCCTGGCTTGCCTTGCGCTGGTGCGCGATGCCCCATTCAGGTGCTGCGTTGCACCATGCCGCCCACCAGGATCTCCCCGGGGCTGTATTGCACGTCGATCAAACACGGTTGCTGCGTCACGTGGCCCTGATGCAGGCGCAGCGACTGTTGCAAATGCGATGCCAGCGCGCCCGCCGCCACGCCCGTGGCGCTGTCTTCCAGCGCCGGGTCGAGGTGGTTGAAGTTGCGCCCCTCGTATGCGTTCTCGCCCGTGCGGCAATACGCATAGCAGCCGTTGACCTTGTGCAAGGCGCTCCAGTCGGCGATCAGTTCCAGGTTCGGCCGCAGCGCGCGCAGGGTGGTGCGGTCGGCCACTTCCAGCAACAGCTTAGGACTGCCGACCGAGGCGATCACGGGCGGCGACAGCAAGTGCATGTGCTGGCCCATGAGTTCTGACGGCACATACTTTTCCAGGCTGACGGCAGGTGCCGGCTGCGGCACCAGGCCGATGAAAAAATTTTCCGCGCGGCGCACCAGTTGCAAGGCTTGCCCGTGCATGGCCGTGCTCACCGTCAGGGCTGCCGGGGCGCCAGGCACCGTCAGCAGCACATGCGCGGCCGCCAGGGTGGCATGCAGGCACAGGGGGCTGCGCGTGTGCGGATAAAAATAGTCGAGCACGATGCCGCCGTCCGCTTGCCGGTCGATGAAGACGCAGGCGCTGACCTGGCGTTCGCGGGCGAAGGCCTGGCGCGCCGTTACGCTACCGTGCTCATTTTCCACGACCAGCGCCGCATTGCCGCCACCGGGTGCGGCGCCGAAACATTTCAAGAGATGAGCGATCATGGCGGTCGAGGCAAAAGGTAAAACACCAGCATAAACGATTAGCCCGAATCCAGATAAGTATAATATACTGTGTTTATATACAGTATTGAGGTGGATCATGTGGGGCGCTGTTTTACCCGAGTATGTTGAGTTGTACTGCCTGAGCAATTTCAGCTTCCTGCATGGGGCCTCGCATGCGGAAGAGTTGGTGGCGCGCTCTGTCCAGCTCGGTTACAAGGCGGTGGCCATCACGGACGAATGTTCGCTGGCGGGCGTCGTGCGCGCCCATGCGACAGCCAAGCGGGCCGGTTTTCCCCTGATTATCGGCGCGCATTTTCATTTGACGCAGGCCGACGGTAGCGCGGCGCTGTCCTTGCTGGCGCTGGTGCAGGACCGCGACGGTTACGGCAATCTGTCGGAACTGATCACCATGGCGCGCACGCGGGCGGCCAAGGGGCGTTATTTGCTGACGCCCGAGGATTTCGCCGCGCCTTCGTCCGAGTTTGCCCATTTGCAGGGTTTGCCCGGCTGCCTGATGATCTTGCTGCCCAGCTATCCGGCCCGGCCCGAAACGCTGCGCGCGCAGGGCGCGTGGATGGTGTCCACCTTTGGAAGCGAGCGCAGCTGGATCGGCCTGAACCTGCTGCAGCGGGCCCAGGATGACGCGCACCGCAGCGGCGTGCAGGACGTTGCGCTGGCGCTGGGCTTGCCCGTGGTGGCCGTCGGCCATGTATGCATGCATGTGCGTTCGCGCAAGCCTTTGCTCGACACCCTGTGCGCGATACGCGTGGGCAAGTCCGTGGGCGAGTGCGGCTATGCGCTGGCGCAAAATGCGGAACAGCATCTGCGCGCGCGCTTGCGCCTGGCCAATGTGTATCCGCCGCAAGCGCTGGCGGAAACCGTGCGCATCGCCAGGATGTGCGAATTTTCCCTCGACAGCTTGCGCTATGACTATCCCGACGAGCTGGTGCCGGACGGCCACACGCCAGCGACGTATCTGCGCGAGGAAACCTATGCGGGCGCGCGCATCCGCTTTCCGTTGGGTATCCCGGCAAACGTGCAGCAGCAGATCGAGCACGAGCTGGAACTGATCGCCGACCTTTCCTACGAGCCGTATTTTTTGACCGTGTACGACATCGTGCGCTTTGCACGCGCGCAAAACATCCTGTGCCAGGGCCGGGGCTCGGCCGCCAACTCGGCTGTCTGCTATTGCCTGCACATCACGGAAGTGGACCCGGCGCGCGGCAATTGCCTGGTCGAGCGCTTCATGTCGCGCGAGCGCAACGAGCCGCCCGATATCGACGTCGATTTCGAGCACCAGCGGCGTGAAGAGGTCATTCAATACATCTACGGAAAATATGGCCGCGAGCGGGCCGCGCTGGCGGCCGTGGTGATCAGCTACCGGCCGAAAAGCGCCTTGCGCGACAGCGGCCGGGCGCTGGGGATCGACCTGGCCATCGTGGAAAAAGTGGCCAAAGCGCATCGCTGGTTCGACGGCAAGCGCGATCTGCTGGAGCGCCTGGCCGAATGCGGGCTGGACCCGGAGGCGGAGTTGTCGCAGCAGTGGGCCGGCCTGGCGCAGCAACTGCTGGGTTTTCCCCGGCACCTGTCCCAGCATCCGGGCGGCTTTGTCATCGCGCAAGGGAAGTTGTCGCGCCTGGTACCGATTGAAAACGCCAGCATGGCCGAGCGCAGCGTCATCGAGTGGGACAAGAATGACCTGGAGGAACTGGGCTTGATGAAGGTCGACGTGCTGGCGCTGGGCATGCTGTCGGCCTTGCGCCGTGCCCTGGAGCTGGTCAGTGCGCGGCGCGGCGAGGAATTCCGCCTGCAGGATATTCCCGCCGAAGACCCCGCCACCTACGACATGATGTGCCAGGCGGACACCATCGGCGTGTTCCAGATCGAGTCGCGCGCGCAGATGAGCATGCTGCCTCGGCTGCGTCCCCGTGAATTCTACGACCTCGTCATCGAGGTGGCGCTGGTGCGCCCCGGCCCCATCCAGGGCGGCATGGTGCATCCGTACTTGCAGCGGCGCCAGCAGAAAGAGCCGGTCGAGTATCCGAAGGGCCTGGAAAAGGCGCTGGGGCGCACCCTGGGCATCCCCATCTTCCAGGAGCAGGTGATGCAGGTGGCCATCATCGCGGCCGATTTCACGCCCGGCGAAGCGGATCAGTTGCGGCGCGCCATGGCGGCCTGGAAACGCAAGGGCGGCATGAACAATTACCATGACCGCATCGTCGATGCCATGGTGGACAATGGTTATGAGAAAGAATTTTCCGAGGCCATCTTCAGCCAGATCGAGGGTTTCGGCGAATACGGTTTCCCCGAGTCGCATGCGGCCAGTTTTGCCCTGCTGACCTACGCCAGTTCCTGGCTGAAATGCCACGAACCGGCTGCCTTCCTGTGCGCCTTGCTCAACAGCCAGCCCATGGGCTTTTACAGTCCATCGCAACTGGTGCAGGATGCTCGCCGGCATGGCGTGCAAGTGCTGCCCGTCGACGTGGCCGTCAGCGGCTGGGAAGCGGCATTGGAAGAAGGGCAGGGCACCTCACCCGCCGTGCGCCTCGGCTTGAACAGCCTGTTCGGCATGCGTGGCGAGGCGGCCCAACGCATCGAGGATGCGCGCGCCATCGCCGCCTTCGTCGACGTGGCCGACCTGGCGCGGCGTGGTGGCCTGGACCGTCATGACTTGCAGGTGCTCGCCGCCGGTAACGCGCTGCACGCGCTGGCCGGCCACCGGCGCGAGGCGCTGTGGCAGGCGGCCGGCGCCGTGCCCGACAGGGATTTGCTGCGTTCCACCACACCAGAGGAAGACTTACCCGTGCTGGCCGCTCCCACGGAGGGGGAGAGTATCGTCAGCGACTACCGTTCGCAAGGCCTGACCCTGGGCCGCCACCCGCTTGCGCTGCTGCGCAAGTCATTGCTGGAACAGCGTTTTCTGCCCGCATCCGCGCTTGCCAGCTACACGAATGGCCAACTGGCGCGCGCCTGCGGCATCGTCACCGTGCGCCAGCGACCGGGCACGGCCAAGGGCGTCATCTTCATGACCCTGGAAGACGAGACGGGCACGGTCAACGTCATCGTCTGGCCCGATCTGGTGGAAAGCCAGCGGCGCGAAGTGTTGAGCGCACCCCTGCTGGGCGTATATGGCGTGTGGCAAAGGGAGGGACTGGTGCGCAACCTGGTGGCCAAGCGCCTGGTCGACATGTCGCATCTGTTGGGGCGTTTGCGCACCAGCAGCCGCGATTTCTGTTGATGCTTGTCAATATCGTCCAGGCGGTGGCATGATTGTCATCATGACTACTTTACCCGAAACGACACTGCGTCCCGCCCTGGTCGCCGACGCGCCCGCCATCGTCGCCCTGATCGACGACCTGATGCCCTTTCTGACCCTGCACCCGGATGGCGCGGGGGCGGAAACGTTCATCGAACACTGCCGCCAGCCAGCCATCGAAAACTATTTGTCGCTACCGAACTACCATTACCAGCTCGCGCATATTGATGGCGAGCTGGCCGGCGTGGTGGCCATGCGCGACAACACGCACCTGTTCCACATGTTCGTGCCGCGCGCCCTGCACCGGCGCGGCATGGCGCGCCGCCTGTGGAAGGCCGCCCGCGATGCGTCGCTGGCCAGGGGCGGCGTGACGGCATTTACCGTCAACTCCTCGGCCTACGCCTTGCCCCTGTATGAAAGCCTGGACTTTGTCGCTACGGGACCGAAGGTGGAGACGGGCGGCATCGCGTTTGTGCCGATGCGCATGGAATTGACGGCCTGATTACCAGCGCACGATCTTGCCCGGATTCATGATGTTCTTCGGGTCCAGCGCGTGTTTCAAGGCGCGCATGGTGTCGATGGCGCCTTCGCCATGCTCTTCCACCAGGAAAGCCATCTTGTGCATGCCCACGCCGTGTTCGCCCGTGCAGGTGCCGTCCATGCAGATGGCGCGCGTGACCATGTCGCTGTTGACCTTTTCCGCGCGGGCGATGTCGGCGGGATCATCGGGGTCGACCAGCATCTGCACGTGGAAATTGCCGTCGCCCACGTGGCCGATGATGGCGTAGACCAGGCCCTGCGCCTCGCAATCGGCCTTGGTGGCCAGGATGCATTCGGCCAGACGGGAAATGGGCACGCAGCAATCAGTGGAAATGGCGCGGCTGCCGGGGCGCATCTGCAGCAGGGCGAAATACGCGTTATGGCGCGCGGCCCACAGGCGCGAGCGCTCTTCGGGGCGGCTGGCCCACTCGAAATCGCTGGCACCGTGCTCCGCCGTGATGGCTTGCACCAGTTGCGCCTGCTCGGCCACGCTGGCCGGCGTGCCGTGGAATTCAAACAATAATAAGGGTTTTTGCGGCAGCGCCATCTTGTCGTAGGCATTGATGGCTTTGACGCCGTTTTCATCGAGAAACTCGACCCGTGCCACGGGCACACCCATCTGGATGGTCTGGATCACGGCGTTGACGGCCTCGCCCGTGCCGGGAAAAGAACAAACAGCCGCCGAGATCGCCTCGGGCAGCGGATACAGTTTCACCGTCACTTCCGTGATGATGCCCAACGTTCCCTCGCTGCCGACAAACAAGCGCGTCAGGTCGTAGCCGGCCGAGGATTTTTTCGCCCGCGTGCCCGTCTTGATGATGCGGCCATCGGCCGTCACCACCGTCAGGGCCAGCACGTTTTCACGCATGGTGCCGTAGCGTACGGCATTCGTGCCCGAGGCGCGCGTGGCGGCCATGCCGCCCAGCGACGCATTGGCGCCGGGGTCGATGGGGAAGAACAGACCCGTGTCGCGGATTTCCTCGTTCAGCTGCTTGCGCGTCACGCCCGCCTGTAAGGTGGCCGTCAAGTCTTCAGCATGCACGGCGACCATGGCGTTCATTTGCGACAGATCAATCGTCACGCCACCATGCAGGGCCAGCACGTGGCCTTCGAGCGAGGTGCCACTGCCATAGGCGATGACGGGCACGTCGTGTGCGCTGCACAGCTTGACGGCGGCCGCCACTTCCTCGGTGGAATGGGCGAAGATGACAGCGTCCGGTAACATGGGGGGATAGCTCGACTCGTCGCGGCCATGGTGTTCGCGCATGGCTTGCGTCATGGAAAAGCGGTCGGCAAAGATCAGGGAAAGTACGGCAGCAAGGGATGCGGGCAGCGGTTTTTTCAGTACCGCCAACTGGTCCGTTTGATTCACGCGAGTCCTCCGTTTTTTTTGGCTATGTCACCGTAAGGTGTGGGAACTCTCCGATGGTTGCCTTCAACAATGTTTCTGGGGAGCGGATGCGTCCGGCGTCGAGTATCCAGCGCCACCCCAGATAATTCGGCAGGTAATGGCTGGCTACCCCGTTGAATATGCGCAGCCAGCCGCGCAAGCGGCTGTGGTAGGCATTGACGTTCTGCACGTGGGCGGCGCCCTGTACGCGGATGCCGGCGCGCACGTTGACGGCCTGGTGGCTGAGCCCGGC
>NZ_JBNYXS010000013.1:0-157620 GCF_051380775.1 Janthinobacterium pasteuri
CCCCCCCCCCCCCCCCCCCCCCCCCCCCCCCCCCCCCCCCCCCCCCCCCCCCCCCCCCCCCCCCCCCCCCCCCCCCCCCCCCCCCCCGCCATTCCGACACGACCTCAGCCATATCAATGTACAAACCTCTGCGCAATCTCAGCGCCAATGCACATAGCTCAGGTATCGTCTACCGCATGACGCGACCACTTAGACTTGAGTTCGCCGGTGCCCTCTACCAAGTTACTTCGCGGGGCGACCGGCGTGGCGCAATTTATCAGGACGATACCGATCGCCTTGCTTGGCAAGAAGCATTGGAACTTGTGTGTGAACGGCATCATTTTGTCGTGCACAGTTTCTGCCAGATGAGCAATCATTATCATCTGCTCGTTGAAACGGTCGAGGCGAATCTGTCGCAGGGCATGCGCCAACTCAATGGCGTATATATCCAGCATTTCAATCGACGCCAGAAGCTTGTCGGGCACGTATTGCAAGGCCGCTACAAAGCCATCTTGGTGCAGAAAGAGAACTATCTGCTGGAATTGGCCCGCTACATCGTCTTGAATCCAGTCCGGGCGCACATGGTGACATCACCCGACGACTGGTACTGGAGCAGCCATCACTACGTTTTGGACGATGCAATCCCTCCATGCTGGTTGTCGCGTGACTGGCTCTTGAGCCAGTTTGGCGCCACGCGCGACGAGGCGGTCGCCAACTATTCTCGGTTTGTCGCGGCCGGGATGGGCGAAACTAGTCCGCTCATCCATACCTGCTACCAGATGCTTCTGGGCGATGACGCCTTGGTTTCGGCACATCAGCAATCGCAGCGTTCCGATGCATTCAAAGATACGCCAAGGCAGCAGCGCCGCACGGTCACACTGTCACTCGCGCAATATCAGGTCCGCTATAGCGACAGAGACGAGGCAATGGCACGCGCTTATCTGTCTACCGCTTTTACCATGTCCCACATCGCCGCCGCTTTTCACGTCTCGAGCAAGACAGTCAGTCGGGCGGTATCGGCATTTAATAAAGCGCAACTTGCCGCAAATAGAGATAACTAAAGCTGAGATCGTGTACAAATGGCGGCCCCCGGACTCTCGCGGTGTCGACCGGAAGGAATACGAAACAAGGGATGCCGCCATGCCGCTCCCGAGCGGTAAAATCATTGCTGTTGACCAGGCTGTGGTTAGCAAAACGCTCTCGTTCCTTTCATCATTGTGGAGACAACTGCGTCACAGCCGGTCATTCACGAACGTTGTATATTGAAAGGCAATATGTATGTCTGGCAACACCCATGTTTCTGAGCGCCTCAAAAGCTGCCGCGAGAATCTTCATATCTCACAAGTGCGGCTTGCCGAAATGGCGGGCATCAATCCCACGCAACTGTATCGCTATGAATCAGGCAAAGCCAAACTACTTATGGACGCGGCAGATAAGATTGCCGCGGCCCTCGACGTCAGCACCGCCTGGCTTGTGCATGGGACATTGCCCATCGCCAGAGGGGCGCAAATCGACCCGCCAGTGCCGGCCGGAGGGGCGCTAGTCCTGAATTTTCTGGAACTTCCACCCGTGCTGGCCTCCGCCGTGAAGCGCCTGTCCATGCAAAATGGCAGCACCGTAGAAATAGAGCTGCTGGATCTCGCGCGTCAAGGCCTCGAAGCTAACCAAAAAATGGCCATTGATAATTCTTTTTGAATTATCAACGGCCATCTATTTTTCACTTTAAATTCAAACAGTTAAAGCAAACTCATCACTCCCACTCGATGGTCGCCGGCGGCTTGCCCGAAATATCGTAGACGACGCGGTTGATACCGCGCACTTCATTGATGATGCGGTTGGAGACCTTGCCCAGCAGGCTGTGCGGCAGATGCGCCCAGTGGGCCGTCATGAAGTCCTGCGTTTGCACGGCGCGCAGGGCCACCACGTATTCGTAGGTGCGGCCATCGCCCATCACGCCCACCGATTTGACGGGCAGGAAGACGGCGAAGGCCTGGCTCGTCGCTTCGTACCAGTTCGCTGGCAGCGCGTCCGGGTCGACTGCCTGGCCGGCAACGAATTCGTACGGCGTGTTGCGAAGTTCTTCGATGAAGATGGCGTCGGCGCGGCGCAGCAGGTCGGCGTAGTCTTTCTTGACTTCGCCGAGGATACGCACGCCCAGGCCCGGACCCGGGAATGGGTGGCGGTAGACCATGTCATGCGGCAAGCCCAGGGCCACGCCCAGTTTGCGCACTTCATCCTTGAACAGTTCGCGCAAAGGTTCGAGCAACTTGAGCTTCATGGTGTCCGGCAAGCCGCCCACGTTGTGGTGGCTCTTGATGGTCTGGCCTTTCTTGCCCTTGCCGGCCGATTCGATCACGTCCGGGTAAATCGTGCCTTGCGCCAGCCACTTGGCGTTGACCAGCTTGCCCGACTCGACCTGGAACACTTCGACGAATTCGCGGCCGATGATCTTGCGCTTCTGCTCGGGGTCGGTAACGCCGGCCAGGTGGCCCATGAATTGGTCTTCCGCATCGACGCGGATGACTTTCACGCCCAGGTTCTTGGCGAACATATCCATCACCATCTTGCCTTCATCCAGGCGCAGCAGGCCGTGGTCGACGAAGACGCAGGTCAGCTGGTCGCCGATGGCGCGGTGGATCAGGGCAGCGGCCACGGACGAGTCGACGCCGCCGGACAGGCCCAGGATGACATCGTCGGTACCCACTTGCGCGCGAATCTTTTCCACCGCTTCGCTGATGTAGTCGGGCATGTTCCAGTCCGATTTGCAGCCGCAGATGTCATGCACGAAACGGCCGATCATGGCCTTGCCCTGCACCGTGTGCGTCACTTCCGGGTGGAATTGCACGCCGTAGAACTGGCGCTCTTCGTCAGCCATGGCGGCGATCGGGCAGCTAGGCGTGTTGCCCATCAGCTTGAATCCTGGCGGCATTTCCAGCACTTTGTCGCCGTGGCTCATCCACACTTTCAGCATGCCGTGGCCTTCGTCGGTGACGAAGTCGGCAATACCGTTAAGCAACTTGGTGTGGCTGCGGGCGCGCACTTCGGCGTAGCCAAATTCGCGTACCAAGCCGTTTTCTACCTTGCCGCCCAGCTGGGCCGCCATGGTTTGCATGCCGTAGCAGATGCCCAGCACCGGTACGCCCAGCTCGAACACGGCTTGCGGCGCGCGCGGCGAATCGCCGTCCAGGGTGGAATTGTGGCTGCCCGACAGGATCACGCCGGCGGCACCGTAGTTGCGTACGAATTCGTCGCTGACGTCATACGGGAAGACTTCGGAAAACACGCCGGAATCGCGCACGCGGCGAGCGATCAACTGGGTGACTTGGGAACCGAAATCGAGAATGAGGATTTTAGAATGCATGATGGGGGCTTTATCTGGGGTCATTACAAAACCGGCGCACTAGGCGCCGGTCTGGACTATCGCTACGGCTTATTCAGAGCGGTAGTTGGGAGCTTCCTTGGTAATCTGCACATCATGGACATGCGACTCGCGCATGCCGGCCGAGGTGATTTCCACGAATTCCGCTTTTTCGCGCAGTTCGTCGATGGTGGCGCAACCGCAGTAACCCATCGATTGACGCACGCCGCCCACCAGCTGGAAGATGATCGCCAGCACGCTGCCTTTGTAAGCCACGCGGCCTTCGATACCTTCAGGCACGAACTTGTCGGCCTTCATGGTGGCGTCCTGGAAGTAGCGATCTGCCGAACCATCGGACATCGCACCCAGCGAACCCATGCCGCGGTACGATTTGTAGCTGCGGCCCTGGTACAGGATCACTTCGCCCGGTGCTTCTTCCGTACCGGCAAACATGGAACCCATCATGACGGTCGAAGCGCCAGCGGCCAGCGCTTTGGAAATATCGCCCGAGAAGCGGATACCGCCGTCGGCGATACATGGCACGCCTGTACCTTCGAGTGCTTCGGCAACATTCGAGATGGCCGTGATTTGCGGCACGCCCACACCGGCGACGATACGCGTGGTGCAGATCGAGCCAGGACCAATGCCGACCTTGACCGCATCGGCGCCGTATTCCACCAGCGCCTTGGCGGCGGCGGCGGTAGCGATATTGCCGCCAATCACTTCCACTTGCGGGTACTTGGTCTTGATCCAGCGTACGCGGTCCAGGATGCCTTGCGAGTGACCGTGGGCCGTGTCGACCACCAGCACGTCGACACCGGCGGCGACCAGCAGGTCGATGCGCTCTTCATCCTTGGCACCGACGCCGACGGCAGCGCCGACCAGCAGCTTGCCCTGGCTGTCTTTCGACGCGAATGGGTGCGAGGTCGACTTCTGGATATCCTTGACGGTGATCAGGCCGCGCAATTCGAAAGCGTCATTGACGACCAGCACGCGCTCGAGGCGGTGCTTGTTCATCAGGCGCTTGGCTTCGGCCGTATCGGCATCTTCGTTGACGACCACCAGCTTTTCGCGCGGGGTCATCTTGGCGGAGGCTTCCGCGTCGAGTTCCTTTTCAAAGCGCAAATCGCGGTTGGTGATGATGCCGACGACTTCCTTGCCCTTGACGACGGGGAAACCGCTGATGCCGTATTGTTCCGTCAGCGCGATCACGTCGCGGATTTTCATTTCTGGTGGAATCGTGATCGGATCACGCAGCACGCCAGCTTCGAAACGTTTTACGCGGGCCACTTCACGTGCCTGGTCCTTCGGATTCAAATTCTTGTGGATAATGCCGATGCCACCTTCCTGGGCCATCGCAATCGCCAGGCGGGCTTCCGTCACCGTATCCATGGCTGCGGACAGCAAGGGAATATTCAGGGTGATATTGCGGGTCAGGCGAGTTTTGAGGGACGTATCGGCGGGCAGAACGTTGGAGTAGGCTGGGACGAGCAGCACGTCATCGAATGTGAGTGCTTTTTGAAGTAGACGCATAGCATTTCCTATTGGCGCAAAAGCAGATTATACAGAAAAAAGTGCCCTCCGTCCTTGCAGCATAGAAAAGATATTTGAAAATAGCAGAAAATCACTCTCGCCAGACAGCGGTCACGCCTCCGCCCTGCCACTCAACCTTTGGCAGGCTTGCAGGCGGCGCGGCGCCGGCGCGCCTCCTTCGGGTCCGCCTGCAAGCACCGGTACACTTCCACCCGGTCATGCTCATGCAATACGGTATCGAGCGGCTTCTTCTTGCCATAGATACCCACCATATTGATGCTCAGGTCGATGCCGGGGATGGCCTGCAGCAAGCCGCTCTGCGCCACCGCCTGCTCGATGGTAGTACCCACAGGCACGCTCAAGGAGCGCAGGAACGTGCTGTCCGGCAGCGCGTGGCAAACCTGCACCGTGATGTCCGCTTCAGCCATACACCGTCTCCGCGCGCTTGCAGAAGGAATCGACCATGCTATTGGCGATCATGCCGAAGACGGGGCCGATGATCTGTTCGAGCACGCGGCTGGAAAACTCGTAATGCAGGTCCAGTTCGATCTTGCAGGCATCTTCGCGCAGGGCCTTGAAGGTCCACACGCCGTCGAGGGTCTTGAAAGGACCGTCCACCAGATTCATCTTGATGGAAGTCGGCGGCACGTTCTCGTTGGACGTGGTGAAGCTTTGGCGCACGCCGTGGTAATGTATGCCCACGCTGGCGACAACCGTGTTCTCGCCCCGCTCGCGAACCTCGACCGCTCCACACCAGGGCAGGAATTTGGGATAATCCTCCACCGCCGCCACCAGCGCGAACATTTGTTCGGCGCTGTAGCCGAGAAAAACTGATTTATGTACTACTGCCATTGAAGAACCATTTGCTATGATGTTGGATACATTTGATTTTATCGCGCTTGCGCGAGACAGTAGTTTAACCGACCCGCGCACATTTACCATCTCATGACCATAGCAGACAACAGAAAAGCCTTCCACGACTACTTTATCGAGGATCGCTACGAAGCGGGCATCGTGCTGGAAGGCTGGGAAGTCAAAGCCATCCGCGACGCTCGCGTACAAATCAAGGAAGCCTACGTTGTCGTCCGCGGCGACGAACTCTTCCTGTTCGGCGCGCATATCAGCGCCCTGCCGACCGCCTCCACCCATATCCATCCGGAAGCTGTACGCACGCGCAAGCTGCTGCTGCACCGTACGGAAATGGATAAGCTGATCGGCAAGGTGGAGCGCTCCGGCTATACGCTAGTGCCGCTCAACTTGCACTACAAGGGCGGGCGCGTGAAATGCGAAATTGGCTTGGCCAAGGGCAAGAAGCAGCACGACAAGCGTGCTGCAGAGCGCGACCGCGATGGCGCGCGCGAAGTGCAGGCGGCGATGAAGTCTCACCGCCGCTGATCCGCCATGACGCGCAGCGTGCTGCGTGCTCATCAACAAACCCGGCTATATGCCGGGTTTTATTTTGCCACTATCTGCGGCAAGCAGAAAAAGCCGGGCGCGACGGGACTAAAACAGGGAATGAATTGGATAAGGCGGGAAAAAGACTGGCATTATCAAAAATACCGTAAGAAGAAGCCGAAGTGAATCAGCCTGGCCGGCTTGGCCAACGAGAACGAATCGACAAAGTTCCGGATGCTTGCATACTGCCTTGTACTGCACCTGTACCACTCCACAGGACAAGCATCCGAATGAACGGTGTATTACACCTTCAGCAGATCACGCGACTTGCCCGAATCGGTCCACTCTTTGACCCATTTCGGTTGACGGCCACGGCCAGTCCATTGCTGCGTCGCATCATCAGGATTGCGATAGCGCACTGCAACCGTACCCGTTTTTGCGCGAATACCTGTACCAACCAGATCTTTCACGGAAACGCCGACGCTCTGGGCAATGGCCAGGATTTGCTCGCGCGCTTTGGACAGATCATCCTGTTCGCGTTTCTTCATTTGCTTCTTGATATCGTCCTGCAAGGTGCGCAGTTCGGACAGGGATAAGCTCGACAGATCCATGATATTTCCTTGTGTGAGTTGAAAAATATAACTGAACAGTTAAATTCTATCCAATTGTAACGCGACTGAGGTGATTTTTCTTAAGATTTGATTGTTTTTTTCAATTCTTTTACCAAAAACCCTGCTTCCCCGGCTTTCAAGCGATGCAAGTCTTCAATCAAGGGGGCGGGTATCGCACATGGACCGCCTGTGCGATACCTCTGCTTTGTACGGCTGCCTTCCAATACAGCGCCATTGGCTGTATTTATTTTGCAGTACTTTCTGCTTCATTGCAATTTATAGTAATTATAAATTGCAATTCAAAATAGACATGGGTCCGATACTATCGACAATCGCGCATCGCCTGCAAACGCTACGCGGAATCCTGCGCGGAAGATGTTACGCCAATCAAAGAAATAAGCATCGTAAGACAGCATATAATCCCCAAAGTGCGCATAGCATAGCATGAAGAAAATATTTTCAACGCAATTCATTCAGCCACCAATAATCCAGCCCTGCCACTACCACATAATTGGGGTGACGCAAATGCAAACTGCCCGCTATACAGCGGGCAGTATTGACGAGACCTTGCTACGGGCTTGCTATTCACCCAGCCAGTCAGTCAGGTAATCAGGGCAGCGTCACGCTGCCTTTCGGCTTCTGCGTTTTCACCACCTGCATCGCCGTGGCGATCAAACTACTCATATCGCCCAGATTGGCCGGCACGATAATCGAGTTATTCGTTTTCGCCAATTGCGCGAACGCCCCCACATACTGCTCGGCCACTTTGAGATTGACGGCATCCTCACCGCCCGGCTCGCGAATGGCGGCGCCCACCTGGCGCAGCGCTTCGGCACTGGCTTGCGCCAGCGCGACGATGGCCGTGGCCTGGCCTTCGGCGCGGTTGATCGATGCCTGCTTCTCGCCTTCCGAGCGGGCAATGTTCGCTTCGCGCTCGCCGCTGGCAATATTGATCTGCTCCTGCTTGCGCCCTTCTGATGCAGCAATCAGCGCGCGCTTCTCGCGCTCGGCTGTAATCTGCGCCTGCATCGCATGCAAAATTTCCTTCGGCGGCGTCAAATCCTTGATTTCATAGCGCAATACCTTGACACCCCAATTCGCCGCCGATTCATCGATGGCATTCACGATGGCCGTATTAATATGGTCGCGTTCTTCAAATGTCTTGTCGAGTTCCATTTTACCGATCACCGAACGCAAGGTCGTTTGCGCCAGCTGCGTAATGGCGGCAATATAATTCGACGAACCATACGAAGCACGCATGGCATCGGTAATCTGGAAATACAGAATGCCATCGACCTGCAATTGCGTATTGTCACGCGTAATGCACACCTGCGGCGGAACGTCGAGTGGAATTTCCTTGAGTACATGCTTGTAAGCGATGCGGTCAACGAACGGCACAACGATATTCAGACCAGGACCCAACACCGCATGGAACTTGCCCAGGCGCTCCACCACCCAGGCATGCTGCTGCGGCACCACATTGACCGTCTTGAAGACAAATACCAATGCCAGCAATAACAAGATCAGCGACATGCTTCCGATGCTTACTTCCATAATTTATTCTCCAGGTTATCCAACAATCAAACGGCTGCCTCGCACGGCACGTATGGTGTAATGACCGGCCTGCGCATCGCTGCCGGGAATCAGCTCCACATCCCACAAGGCGCCGCGATACATCACGCGCGCCGCGCCATCGACCCAATGCGCGACCGCCACGCTTTGACCGATATCGAGGTTCACATTCGGGTCCTGCGCCACATCGCGCCGCGCCGCCTTGCCAAAACGGCTGCGCCGCAATAACAGCGTGGCAGCCACGCCGACAATGGCAGCCGTCACGGCCTGCCAGCTGCCATTGCCGCCCGCCAGCGCCACCAATCCTCCGGCACTGATACCGATGGCGATCATCAGCAGATAAAAGGTGCCAGTAAACAGTTCCAGGATTAATACCGCGCCAGCTGCCACGAACCAGCCTACCCATTCAGCCATGATGCCTCCATCCTTGCGATTACAAAAATAAAAAACCCCGCAGCCTATATAAGCGACGGGGTTTAATGCGCAGTACAGCCTGATATTCTTCTTGCCAGACACCTATATACAAGCAGTCTAACGCAATTCCTGATGGCGTCAATAGCCGGGAGCGAATTGACGCCGCCGGCCCCGCATTTATTCTTCCAGCAGGCTGCGCAGCATCCACGCCGTCTTTTCATGCAAATCGAGGCGCTGCGTGATCAGGTCGGCCGTCGGCTGGTCATTGGCTTTTTCCAGCAGCGGGAACAAACGACGCGCCGTGCGCGCGGTCGCTTCCTGTGCCGACACCAGATGACTGACCATGTCGAGCGCCGGCGGCACGCCGTCGATTTCCTTGATCGTGGCCAGCTTGACGAATTCCTTGTAGGTGCCCGGCGCCGGATAGCCGAGGGCGCGGATACGCTCGGCGATCAGGTCCAGCGCGCCCCACTGCTCCGTGTATTGCGTCATGAACATCAGGTGCAGGGTATTGAACATCGGTCCCTTGACGTTCCAGTGGAAATTATGCGTCATCAGGTACAGGGTATAGCTGTCGGCCAGCAGGCCGGACAGGCCTTCCGCGATCTTCGCGCGGTCCGCCTCGGAAATGCCGATGTCGATCTTTGCCACTTTGCTCGGTTTCTTGCTTGCCATGAGAACTCCCGTTTCAATGTATTGGTGGAATCATTTTAGCTGATCTGGCGCAAGCGCATCAAATACTGCCGTGCGCCGCTGGGCAGGCGTAAAAAAACCCGCTGCCAGGTCAACGGCAGCGGGCTTTCAGAGGGCAGATGCTTACGCTTTCAACGCAGCGAGCTTTTGCCAGGTGTCGATCACCGAGTCCGGATTCAGGGACATCGATTCGATGCCCTGCTCCATCAGCCAGACGGCGAAGTCAGGGTGATCCGAAGGACCCTGGCCGCAAATGCCGATGTACTTGCCGCGCGCCAGGCAAGCCTTGATGGCCAGCGACAGCAAAGCCTTGACGGCCGGATCGCGCTCGTCGAAGTCGGCCGCCAGCAATTCCATGCCGGAATCGCGGTCCAGGCCCAGGGTCAGCTGGGTCAGGTCGTTCGAACCGATCGAGAAGCCATCGAAATGATCGAGGAACTGGTCGGCCAGGATGGCGTTCGACGGCACTTCGCACATCATGATGACGCGCAAGTCGTTCTCGCCGCGCTTCAAGCCATTTTTCGCCAGCAGGTCGATGACTTTCTCGGCCTGGCCCAGGGTGCGCACGAATGGCACCATGATTTCCACGTTCGTCAGACCCATGTCGTTGCGCACGCGCTTCATCGCTTCGCATTCCATGTTGAACGCTTCGGAGAAGTCGGCCGACAGGTAGCGCGCCGCGCCACGGAAGCCCAGCATCGGGTTTTCCTCGTCCGGCTCGTAGCGCGAACCGCCGATCAGCTTTTTGTACTCGTTGGACTTGAAGTCGGACAGGCGCACGATGACTTTTTTCGGCCAGAACGCGGCGGCGATGGTGGCAATGCCTTCGGCCAGCTTGTCGATGTAAAACGCTTTCGGCGAAGCGTGACCGCGCGCCACCGATTCCACGGCTTTTTTCAGGTCGGCATCGATGTTCGGGTATTCCAGGATCGCGCGCGGGTGCACACCAATATTGTTATTGATGATGAATTCCAGGCGCGCCAGGCCCACGCCGGCATTCGGCACGGACTGGAAGTCGAACGCCAGTTGCGGATTGCCCACGTTGAGCATGATCTTGGTGTCGAGCTTCGGCAATTCGCCGCGCGACACTTCCGACACTTCCGTTTCCAGCAAGCCATCGTAGATCTTGCCCTCGTCGCCTTCGGAACACACCACGGTGACAAACGTGCCATCTTTCAGCACGTCGGTGGCATTGCCGCAGCCGACGACGGCCGGCACGCCCAGTTCACGCGCAATAATTGCCGCGTGACAAGTACGACCGCCACGGTTGGTGACGATGGCCGACGCGCGCTTCATGACCGGTTCCCAGTTCGGATCCGTCATGTCGGCAACGAGCACGTCGCCTGGCTGCACGCGTTCCATGTCGGCCGGGTCGTGGATCACGCGCACGGGGCCGGCGCCGATCTTCTGGCCGATGGCGCGCCCGGACGTCAGCACGGTACCGGTGCTTTTCAGCTTGAAGCGTTCCTGCACATCGGTCGCCTTTTGCTGCGACTTGACGGTTTCAGGACGCGCTTGCAAGATGTACAGCTTGCCGTCGCGGCCATCCTTGCCCCACTCGATGTCCATGGGACGGCCGTAGTGATTCTCGATGATGACGGCGTACTTTGCCAGCTCCACCACTTCGCTGTCGTTCAGCGAGTAGCGGTTGCGCATTTCGACGGGCACGTCGACGGTTTTCACGGAACGGCCAGCTTTCGCTTCGTTCGTAAATTCCATCTTCAGCAGTTTCGAGCCGATATTGCGGCGGATCACAGGCGACTTGCCTTTTTCCAGCATCGGCTTGTGCACATAGAATTCGTCGGGATTGACGGCGCCCTGCACCACGGTTTCGCCCAGGCCATAGCTGGAGGTGACGAAGACCACGTCCTTGAAGCCCGACTCGGTATCGATGGTAAACATCACGCCGGCCGCGCCCAGGTCGGAACGCACCATGCGCTGCACGCCAGCCGACAAGGCCACTTCAGCGTGCGTAAAACCCTTGTGCACGCGGTACGAGATGGCGCGGTCGTTGTACAGCGACGCGAACACCTGCTTCATGGCGTCGAGCACGTTGTCGATGCCGACCACGTTCAGGAAGGTTTCTTGCTGACCAGCAAAAGACGCGTCCGGCAAGTCTTCCGCCGTGGCAGAGGAACGCACGGCAAACGACATTTCGGTATCGGAATCGGCCACCAGTTTGGCGTAGAACTGGTCGATTTCGGCGGCCAGGCGTGGCTGGAATGGCGTTTCCACGATCCACTGACGGATCTCGGCACCCGCTTGCGCCAGCGAGCGCACGTCATCGATGTTCAGGCCTTCGAGGCGCTGGGCGATGCGTTCGGCCAGCGGCAAGCCGCCATTGGCGCTATACGACAGGAAATCGCGGAATGCCTGCGCCGTGGTGGCAAAGCCGCCGGGCACGCGCACGCCGGCTTCCGCCAGCTGGCTGATCATTTCGCCCAGGGAGGCGTTCTTGCCGCCGACGGATTCGACATCCGTCATGCGCAAATGCTCGAACGAGGCAACATACACCGCGTCCTTGTCTTCCTGCTGTTGCGATACTGCGTTGGTCATAATGACACCCTTACTGATGATAGAAATCTTTACGCGAGGCGCACAGACAGTCTTCTTGTTATTCTTGGCGTCGTGCAGCACAATCATACCGTTGCAGCCATTTTACCTTGTGCGGCGCAAATTGACGACGCACAATCTTGATCCGAAAACCCATGACACAAGATCCACGCCCCCCTCTGCCCTCCGCGGCCCGCACCGTCTTCTTCGTTTCCGACGGCACCGGCATCACCGCCGAGACTTTCGGCCATTCGGTGCTGACGCAGTTCGATCTGCGCTTCCGCCAGATCCGCCTGCCCTTCATCGATACCATGGACAAGGCCTACGAGGCGGCGCGCAAGATCAACGAAGCCTTCGCCGCCGATGGCCAGCGCCCGATCATTTTCTCCACCCTGGTGAAGAACGACCTGTCGGCCGTGATCCGCAAGTCCAGCGGCATGCACATGGACCTGATCCAGACCTTTGTCGCCCCGCTGGAGCACGAACTGGGCGTGATGTCGACCCACACCATCGGGCGCTCGCACAATATCGTCGACAGCGAGGAGTACAAGAACCGCATCGAGGCGATCAACTATTCGCTGGCGCACGACGACGGCCAGTCGCACAAAAACCTGTCCTCGGCCGATGTCATTCTGGTGGGTGTTTCTCGCTCTGGCAAGACCCCGACCAGCCTGTATCTGGCCATGCAATACGGTATCAAGGCGGCCAATTATCCGCTGATTCCCGACGATTTCGAGCGCGACAAGCTACCTTCCGCCCTGCTGGAATTTAAGAATAAAATTTTTGGATTGAGCATTACGCCCGAACGTTTGTCGGAAATACGCAACGAAAGACGCGCTGGAAGCAAGTATGCGGCCATCGAAAATTGCCGGTACGAGGTCAACGAGGCGGAAAAAATGATGAAACGCGAAGGTATTCGCTGGCTCTCTTCGACCACCAAGTCGATCGAAGAGATCTCCACGACGATCCTGCAAGAGATTAAGCCGAACCGCCGCGAGTACTAGAACACCTGACCAAACCTGCTGCGCGTCGGTTTTGTCAGGTGTTCGTTTCTCTCGAAAGCACCGTCAGCGCGGCGACCAGCTGATCAAGTTCGCTGGTCTGCGTCGTGACGGCCACCGTGGCGCGCACGATATCGGTGTCGCCGATATTGCGCTGCACGGTAAAGACCCCGAAACGCTGCAGCAAAGCCTGCTGCAGCGCGCTTGCGTGCATGCCATCGACGGCAAACGCCACTAGCGCCGTGGCGCGCACCGCGTCCAGCGGCGAGAGCAGGCGTACGCCAGGCAATTGCGCGACTCGGCTGACCCAGTAATCCCTTAGCCAGGCCAGGCGTGCCATCTTGGCCGGCGTGCCGCCCAGGCGTTCATGAAAGTCGAGCGCGGCGGGCGCGGCCATGATGGCGCTGATCGGCGGCATGCCCATGTGCAGACGACAGCGGATATCGTCCAGCGGATAATCGTCGTCTCCGAAATGCGGCTCGATCTTGTGCAGCTGCGCGGCGCGGATATACACGACACCCAGTCCCGCAGGCGCCCCCAGCCATTTGTGCAGATTGAAACCGGCGAAATCGATACCCATGGCCTGCACGTCCACGTCGACCTGTCCCAGCGCATGGGCGCTGTCGAGTAGCACGTCGATGCCATGTTCGCGCGCCAGCGCCATGATGTCCTTCAGCGGCAGTTGCTGGCCATTGGCTGGCGTTACCTGCGACAGCAGCAGCAATTTGGGCTTGACGGCCTGGCGCATGGCTTGCGCGTAACTGGCGATGATCTCGTCATCGCTGATGGGCAAACTCAATGTCACTTGCGTGCTGGTGACGCCACGGCGCTGCGCCAGCCAGCGCATGGCCGTCCGCATGGCCGGATAGTCGAGATTACTCCACAGTACGGTATCACCGGGCGACAGGCCATGGTATTGCGTGATCAGTACCTGCATGGACTCGGTGCCGCTGCGTGTCAGCAGGATCTCGTGTGGCTCCGCCTGGATCAGCGCGGCGACGCGCCGGCGCAGGATATCCACATGCGTGCGTGTAAACTCGCCGCGCACGAAAGGACTCAGCTGTTCATTCGTATAGCGCACGGCCTGCTCAAAGGCGGCTTGCACGGGCGCCGCCATGGCGCCGAAATAGCCATGCTCCAGATTGGCGATGCCGTCCGGCGGCTTGGGATAAAACGCGGCGACCTGATGCCACCATGCCTCGTCACGTACGGCGCCGTCGGCGAGCACAGGGAAAGACATGGCGACCCTGTTCAGGACTGGCCTTGGCGCAGCTGCTCGAAGAAGCAGACGGCGGCGCAGGCGGCCACGTTCAGCGATTCGATCTGGCCCAGGTGGGGAATGACCACCTGGTGCGTCGCCATCGACAGCAGGTCGTCTGCCACGCCCTGCCCTTCATGGCCGAACAGCCAGGCGACGGGCTGGCGCAGGTCGACGTCGTACAGGCGCTGGGTAGCGTAGCCGCTGGTGGCGAGGGTCGCCACCTTGGCGTCGGAAACGAGCGCCGCCAGGTCGACGTTTTCAAAGATGTCTAGCACGAAGTGCGCGCCCATCGCCGCGCGCAGCACCTTCGGCGACCAGCAGAAGGCCGTGCCGGCGCTGCAGTACACCTGCGTGATGCCGGCAGCGGCCGCGCTGCGCAGGATCGAGCCCACGTTGCCCGGGTCTTGCAGGTTATCGAGCAGCACGGCCGACACGCTCAGCGGTGCGGTGACAGCCCGTTCCGGCGTCTCGATGAGGAACATCACGCCCACGCCATGCTCGACCTGGCTCACCGCGTTATACAGCGCGTCGGGCAAGCCCAGTACGTGCGCGCGGTCGCTTTCCAGCTGGCCGACGATGTCCGCCACTTCAGGGTTCCGCAAGGCGCTTTCGCTGACGATGCACTGCTCCGGCATGCCGCGCAGCTGCAGGTAGGACTGGCACAGGTGCACACCATCGAGCAAGGTACGGCCCGACTTGCGGCGCGCCTGCGAACTGCCCGCCAGCTTCAGCAGCTCCTTGTATTGCGCGTTGTCGCGCGAGGTAATCGTCTTCATGCCACCACCTCCTGCGCGCCGAACAGCGCGATCACATTGCGCACGGGTGCGAACGAACGGCGGTGCACGGGCGAGGCGCCGTGCAGATGCAAGCGTTCCAGATGCAGCTTGGTGCCATAGCCCTTGTGCTGGTCGAAGCAGTACTCGGGATAGGCCGCATGCAGGTGCACCAGGGCCGCATCGCGCGCCGTCTTGGCCAGGATCGAGGCGGCGGAAATCGCATCGACCTTGTCGTCGCCGCCGATGATGGCCATGCCGCGTATCGGCATCACGGGGCAGCGGTTGCCGTCGATCAGGGCCAGGGTCGGCACGGTACTCAACGCCTCGACGGCGCGGCGCATGGCCAGCATCGACGCCTGCAAAATGTTCAGCCGGTCGATTTCCTCTTCCGACGCTTCGGCGATGGCCCAGGCCAGGGCCTTGGCCTTGATCTGCGGCGCCAGCAAGTCGCGCTTGGCTTCGGTGAGTTTTTTCGAATCGCGCAAGCCGTCGATCGGCTGCTGCGGGTCGAGGATCACGGCGGCGGCGAACACGGGGCCGGCCAGCGGACCGCGGCCTGCCTCGTCGACGCCACAGATGATTTCATCGAGCGAGAAAGGCAAGTCGTCAAACAGGCCAGGATAGATATTTTTCACGTTGAATCTTTGGTTGGTAATGCGGTTGAAGCGGTGATCGGGGCTTACTTGCGGTTGGCGGCGATGACTTGCATGACGGCGTTGGCGCTCTCGCGCGCGCTGTCGCGCAGCAGGCTGTGGTGCATGTCCGTGAAGCGCTGCACCAGGCGCAGGCGCCCGGGCACGTCGCTCAGCTGCTGCCACATGGCGTCGGCCAGGGCCTCGGGGCTGGCCGCGTTTTGCAGCAGCTCGGGCACCAGGTAGTCGCGCGCCAGGATGTTTGGCAAACCTATCCACGGCTGGTAGCCCATGTGGCGCATGATTTCCCACGACGCGCGCATCATCTTGTAGGCGATGACCATGGGCTTCTTGTACAGCGCCACTTCCAGCGACGCCGTGCCTGATGCTACCAACACCGCATCGGCGGCGCAGATGGCCGTGTGCGAGCCGCCATCGGTCAGCACTATCTCGACATCCTGCAAGCCTGCTTCCGCAATCAGCTGCAGGAAGTACTGGCGCTGCTTCTCGCCGGCCATGGGCGCGACGAAACGCAGCGAGCGGTCGCGCGCCAGCAGCAGCTTGCAGGCGGCCACGAAAGCCACCGCATTGTATTTGAGTTCGCCCATGCGGCTGCCCGGCATCAGGGTCACGACATTCGCGTCCTCCGGCAAGCCCAGGGTGCGGCGTGCGGCCGCTTCGTCCGGCTGCAGGGGAATCATTTCAGCCAGCGGATGGCCGACATAGGTGACGGGCACGCCCGCCTTGCGGTAGATCTCTTGCTCGAACGGGAAGATCACCAGCATGTGCGAGACAGCCTTGATGATTTTTTTCATGCGTCCACCGCGCCAGGCCCAGATCTGCGGCCCGATGTAGTGCACAGTGGGGATGCCGCCTTCCTTGAGCTGCTGCTCCAGCCCCAGGTTAAAGCCGGGATAGTCGGCGCCGATGAAGACGGCGGGCCGCTCTGCCAGCAGCTGGTCGCGCAGCGCGTTCTGGATGCCCTTGATTTCGCGGTAACGGGGGATGATCTCGAACAGGCCGCGTACCGTCAGCTTGTCCAGCGGCCAGTCGGAGACGAAACCCTGTTTGGCCATGTGCTCGCCGCCGATGCCGTGGAAGCGCGCGCCAGGCAGCTGCGGCACGAGGCCGGACAGCAGCCGGCTGGCCAGCAGGTCGCCTGACACCTCGCCGGCGACGATGGCGACCGACAGGTCGCTGGCCTGGTCAGCGGACGATGCCACGCGACGCCACGCCCAAAAATTCGCGCATGGCGCGAATGTGTTGCGCCACCTCGGGCGACGATGCCGCTTCTTCTTCGAACAGGGCTGCCTTGGATTCTTCCAGGGTCAGTCCCGCGCGGTAGATGAGTTTATACGCGGTGCGGATGCCGTTGATCTGCTCGCGCGTAAAGCCACGGCGTTTCAAGCCCTCGATATTGACGCCATGCGCCTGCGCCGGATTGCCGTTCAGGAGTACGAAAGGCGGCACGTCCTGCGTCAGGCTGGTGCTCATGCCGACAAAGGCATGCGCGCCGATCTTGCAGAACTGGTGCACATTGGCGAAGCCGCTCATGATGACCCAGTCGCCGATCTCCACGTGGCCCGCCAGCTGGGCATTGTTCGAAAAGATCGTGTTATTACCCACCAGGCAGTCGTGCGCCAGGTGCACGTACGCCGAAATCCAGTTGTCATTGCCCAGGCGCGTCACGCCGCCACCCTGCACGGTACCCGTGTTAAAGGTGCAAAATTCGCGGATGGTGTTGCGGTCGCCGATTTCCAGACGCGTCGCCTCGCCCGACCATTTTTTATCCTGCGGCTGCGCGCCGATGGAGGAAAACTGGAACAGGTGGTTGTCGCTGCCGATCGTCGTGTGGCCATCGATGACCACGTGCGGGCCGACCTTGGTGCCGGCGCCGATACGCACGTGCGGCCCGATGATGGTGTACGGCCCCACCTCGACCGAACTGTCTAGCTCAGCCTTCGGGTCAATCAGTGCCGTAGAGTGGATGGCCGCCATCACTGCCCCGCTGGCTGGCTCGCAGACTGGCTCGCATCCTGCGCGCTGCGGATGGTGCACATCAATTCCGCTTCCAGCGCCACTTTGCCGTCGACCGTACCGACGGCCTTGTATTTCCAGATGCCGCGCGAGACGCGCAGGATTTCCACATCCATCTTCAGCTGGTCGCCCGGTTCGACAGGACGCTTGAAGCGCGCATTGTCGATGCCGACAAAGTACACCACCGAATTTTCGTCGGGCTTGACGCCCATCGACAGGAACGACAGCAAGGCCGCCGTTTGCGCCAGCGCTTCGATCATCAGCACGCCGGGCATGACCGGCTTGTGCGGGAAATGGCCCTGGAAGAACTCTTCGTTGACCGTCACGTTCTTGATGGCGGTGATGGTTTTGTTCGCTTCCCAGTCCAGCACGCGGTCAACCAGCAGCAGCGGGTAGCGGTGCGGCAGCAGCGATTTGATGGCCAGGATGTCGAGGGTCTTTTTTTCAGTAGTCATTTTTCGTCTTGCGTGGTCAGTGTTTTAATTGTTTTTTCAAGCGTGCGGATCTTCTCGCGCATGCTTGACAGGTTGCGCACGATGGCGGCGCTCTTTTCCCAGTCGGCATTCTTGGCCAGCGGATAAAAACCCGTGTACTGGCCCGGTTCCGCGATCGAGCGCGAGACCATGCTGCCCGAGCCCACGTGAACGCGGTCGGCAATGGTCAGGTGGCCCAGCACCATGGCGGCGCCGCCAAAGGTGCAGTACTTGCCGATGACGGCACTGCCGGCCACGCCGACACAGCCAGCCATGGCCGTATGCGCGCCGATGTGGCAGTTGTGGCCGATCTGAATCTGGTTATCGAGCTTGACGCCATCTTCGATGATGGTATCGGCCAGCGCGCCACGGTCGATGGTGGTATTGGCGCCGATATCGACATCGTCACCGATCACCACCCTGCCCGTTTGCGGAATCTTGATGTACACGCCACCTTCGTTGGCGAAGCCGAATCCGTCGGTGCCGATCACGGCGCCCGAATGGATGATGCCGCGCTGGCCGATCACGCAGCGCGCGTGGAAGGTCACGTTGGCGAGCAATTGCGTGCCAGCGCCGATGATGGCATCGCGCCCCACCACGCAGCCTGGGCCGATGACGCAGCCGGCGCCAATCACGGCACCCGCCTCGATCACCGCATGCACGCCGACAGAGGCGCTGGCATCGACCTGCGCGCTGGCGTCGACAAAGGCGCTCGGATGGATGCCCACCGGTGCCTTGATCTCATGCAGGGCGGCGAAAAACTGCGCCGCGCGCGCAAAATACACATAGGGATTCGGAGTGACGATGCGCGCACCGGCGTACTCGGCACCGATCAGCGCATCGTCAGCCGGCGTGAGGATCAGCGCGGCAGCGCCGCTCTGGGCGGCCTGTGCGCGAAATTTGCTATTACTGAGAAAACTGATGTGCGAAGCGCCGGCATCGGCCAGCGGTGCGATCCCTGTGACTTCCAGGTTCGGATCGCCCGCCAACTGTCCACCGAAGCGTTCGACCAAATCTCCTAGTCGAGTGCCCATCGATATACCCTTATAAAAACGCCTGACTATGCCTACTGCGCGGCGCGATTTGCAGTCTCCGATGCTCACTGCCTCGGCCGGCCCCGTGCTTTAGCACAGCTCCGCTTCTCAACCACAACTCACATCCGCTCGCTACGGCACTGTCAGGCGTAAAACTATTACAGTTACTTGTCCAGCGCCTTCAAGACCTTGTCGGTAATGTCGATGCGCGGGCTGGCCCACAGGGCTTCCTGCAGCACGATGTCATATCCTTCGATATGCGCCATCTGCTGGATGATGGTGTTGGCTTTTTCCGCGATGGCACTGCGCTCTTCGTTTGTGCGCTGGCTCAAGTCTTCGCGAAATTCGCGCTGGCGGCGTTGCAGCTCCTTGTCCAGCTCGAAAAACTCGCGCTGACGCTTGGCGCGCTCGGCCTCGCTCAGGGTGGGCATGTCCTTTTCCAGGGCTTCGTTGGCCACCTTGAAGCGGCTGGCCAGTTCCTGCACGGCTTTTTCGCGCGAGCGGAACTCTTCGGCCAGCTTGGCGCTGGCCGCCTTGGCCAGCCTCGATTCGTTATAAATACGTTCGCTGCTGATCCAGGCGATCTTCGACTCCTGAGCCTGCGCCTGCACCGGCAACAGCGAACTCCAGCACAATGCGATCACGGCAAGGGACTTGGGCAGGGTAGCGGATGCGGTGTTCATGATACTCCATGGTCAAAAGGTAAAAGCTGGCGCCCCGGTTCAGATGGCCGGTTAGAAACCGGTGCCCATCTGGAACTGGAAGCGCTCCAGGCGGTCTGTCGGCTTGGCGTTCAGCGGTTTGGCATAGCTCAGCTTGAGCGGGCCCACCGGTGAGATCCAGCTGATGCCCAAGCCAGCAGAATAGCGCAATTGCGAGATCCGCATTTTTTCGCCTTCCTGGTAGACCTGGCCGCCGTCAAGAAAACCGAACCAGCGCAGGCTGCGGTCATTGCCCGAACCGGGGAATGGCATCTGCAGTTCGGCGTTACCGATCAGGCGCGAAGCGCCGCCCAACGCATCGTTGGTGCTCGGCTCGACCGCGCCCAGCGAGGAACTCAGGTAGCCGCGCACCGAGCCGATGCCGCCACCGTAGAAGTTCTTGAAGACCGGATACACGTGCTTGCCGATACCGTGACCGTAATCGATCTCGCCCTTCAGCGCCAGGGTGACTTTGCTGAACAGCGGACGGAAATACTGGTGCTCATAGATGGCACGGAAATATTTCTGGTTACCGATCACGTCAGCTTCCAGGTTGACGCGCTGGTAACGACCGATCGATGGCGTCAGGGCGCTGTCGCGGCTGTCGCGTTGCCATGCCGCCGTCAGCGGGATGGCATTCGTGGTGGCCGAACCGATACCGTCCGACGGGCCGCCATTGTCGATCACGTACTGCTTGAAGCGGACCGGGCTGGTGATGTCGGTTTCGATGCGCGAGCGCTCGGCGCCGATGCCGAAGAAGACCGTGTCGACTTCCGAGAAAGGCACGCCGAAACTGACGCGGCCACCGGTTTGCTTGATCTTGTAACTACCGATGTTCAGCGCCGGCGGTTCCGTCGTACGCAGGTAAACTTCAAAGCTGCGCGAAATGCCATCGTCCGTAAAGTACGGATTGGTTTGCGAAAACGCAATCGTGCGGCTGTAATGACTGGTATTGAGTTCGATGCCGACCGTGTTGCCGCTACCGGCGAAGTTGGCCTGCGAAATCGATGCCGACAGGGTGAACTTCTCCGATTGCGAGAACGCGCCACCGATCAGGAAGTTACCCGTTGGTTTTTCCACCACCGTCACGTTGACATCGACCTGGTCGGTCGTGCCCTGCGCTTCCGGCGTGTCGATGGTCACATCCTTGAAGTAGCCCAGGCGGTCGACGCGGTCGCGCGACAGTTTGATCTTGTTGCTGTCATACCAGGACGACTCGAACTGGCGGAATTCGCGGCGGATGACTTCATCGCGCGTGGTGGTGTTACCGGCGATATTCATGTGACGCACGTACACGCGCTTGCCCGGATCGATGAAGAAAGTAAAACCCACTTCATGCTTTTCACGGTTGATTTCCGGGTTGGCGTTGACGTTGGCGAAGGCATAGCCGAACGTGGCCAGGCGATCCTGGATGCGTTTGTTCGTGGCCGTCAGGCGCGCGCCCGAATAGATCTCGCCTTCGCGCATCAGGTTCAGGGCCTTCAGCTCTTCTTCGCGGCCGAACATCTCGCCTTCGAACTTGGTGCCGGCGATCTTGTACTTTTCCCCTTCGGTGATATTGATCGTCAGGTAGATGTCTTTTTTATCGGGCGTGATCGACACTTGCGTGGAGTCGACCTGCATCTCGATATAGCCACGGTCCAGGTAGTAGGACTTCAGCGACTCGATGTCGCCCGTCAGCTTGGTCTTTGAATACTGGTCGGCCTTGGTGTACCAGCTGAACCAGCCGCCCGTGTTCAGGGCCAGCTGATCGCGCAGTTCCTTGTCGGTGAAGGCCTTGTTGCCGACGATGTTGATCTGCTTGATGCGGGCTACGTCACCCTCGTCGACGGCGAACACCACGTTGACGCGGTTACGCTCGATCGGCGTGACGGTGGTGGTGATCTTCACGCCGTACAGGCCATGCGACAGGTACTGCCGCTTGAGCTCCTGTTCCGCGCGGTCGACCGAAGCCTTGTCGAAAATCTTGGCTTCGCCCACGCCGATTTCCTTCAATGCCTTGACCAGCACATCTTTCTCAAACTCCTTGGTGCCCGTGAATTCCACGGCAGCGATGGCCGGGCGTTCTTCGACCAGCACCACCAGCACGTCGCCATCGACTTCCAGGCGCACATCCTTGAAAAAACCCGTTGCGTACAGAGCTTTGATGGCGGCGATACTCTTCTCGTCGGAGAACGTTTCGCCGACGCGTACTGGCAGGTAGCTGAAAACAGTACCCGCTTCAGTACGCTGGATCCCTTCGACCCGGATATCCTTGACAGTAAATGGCTGAACGGCCAGCGCATGGCCGGCACACAAGGCCATGACGGCGGCGCCGATCAGGCTGCGACGAAAGGAAGGCAAGGCAAAACGAGCAGAATGTAATTTCATTGGGGTTATTCAATGGGTAAATCAATGGACAACATACACAAAAGATTGCTTGTGCGACTCACGCAATGGCATCAACCACCGCCCTAATTCAGCAATCGCAACACGTCATTAAAGACGGCAAGCACCATCAAGGTCAGTAACAAACCGATCCCCAGGCGCTGGGCAATCTCGCCTACGCGCTCCGGCAAGGGGCGTCCGGTCAAAACTTCCAGCGAATAATACAGCAAATGCCCGCCATCCAGAACAGGAATGGGTAGCAAATTCATCACGCCCAGACTGATACTGATGAAGGCGATGAAGCTCAGGTAGCTTACCAGGCCGATCCGCGCCGTCTGACCCGCGTAATCGGCGATGGTAATGGGCCCCGTTACATTCTTCAGCGAAACCTGGCCGGTAATCATTTTACCCAGCATTTTCAGGCTCATGAGACTGGTATCCCATACCTTGACAGACGCCTTGCCCACGGCAGAGAACGGTCCGGAGGCCACGGTGATCATATCCGGCACCTGCCCCAGCTTTGCCTGGATCTTACCAACTGTTACAGCTCCCTCTGCCCCGGCGCCCGGCACGGCATCCGGCGTAATGGGCAAGGTCATATCCTGCCCCTGGCGCAAGAGTTGCAATTGCAAGGTCCGGCCGGGCGCCTGGCTCAGGGTGGCGATGACGACTGCCACGTCGTGCACGGGCTGCTCGTCGATGGCCAGTATCTGGTCGTTTTTCTGCAAGCCGGCGCGCGCTGCGGCGCCATCGGGCATGATTTCCATCAGGGTGGGCGCAGAACGGGCAAGGGTCAGGCCCAGCTTGCCCAGCACGTCGCCTTCCAGGTCCGTTTCCGTCAGGCTGGCCGTCGGCAAGGTCGCTTCCTGCTGGCCACGGTCGGGACGGCGCACTTCGATGCGCGCCACCTGCTTGTCGAGGGTGGCCTGGATCAGTTCCCAGCGCAACTCGGACCAGCTGGCCACGGTCTTGCCATTCACCGCTTCGACCGTATCGCCGCTGCGCAAGCCAGCCGCATAGGCGGCCGTCTGCTCGGCCACGGGACCGAGCTTGCTCGACGGCTCTTCGATGCCGTGCATGAACAGACCCGCGTACAGCACGATGGCGACGAGGAAATTGGCCAGCGGGCCGGCTGCCACGATGGCAATGCGGCGCCACACGCTCTGGCGCGTGAATTCGCGGCGCAATTCGCTTTCCGGCAAGTCGCTGAGGTCTTGCGCGCGGCTGTCGAGCATGCTGACATAGCCGCCCAGCGGCAGCGCGGAAATTGCCCATTCTGTCTGGTCCTTGCCAAACTTGCGCGAATACACCACTTTTCCCATGCCAATCGAGAAACGCAGCACTTTCACGCCGCACCAGCGCGCCACCAGGTAGTGACCCAGCTCGTGCAAGGTAATCAAAGAGCCCAGCGCGACGATAAACGCCAGCAAGGTGGTAATCAAGGTCATGCGGCCAGCCTCTGGGCGATATACGCGTGCGCGGCCACGCGGGCCAGGCGGTCCTGCTCCATCACGGCCTCGATGCTGGAGGCGGCGCCATGCGGCACCGTCTCGATCACCTGCGCGATGACGCGGTCGATCTGGCGGAAGCCGATCTGCTCGTCGAGGAAGGCTTGCACGGCCACTTCATTGGCCGCATTGAGCAGCGCCGGCGCCGTTCCGCCCGCGCGCAAGGCATCGAAGGCCAGTGCCAGGCAGGGGAAACGGCGGAAATCGGGACGTTCGAACTGCAGCGTTGCCACTTGCGCCAGGTCCAGCTGCGCCACGCCGGAAGCGATGCGCTGCGGATACGCCAGCGCATGCGCGATCGGCGTGCGCATGTCCGGGTTGCCCAGCTGGGCCAGCACGGAACCGTCGATATACGACACCATCGAATGGATCACGCTTTGCGGATGAATCAGCACCTCGATCTGCTCGGCCGGCGCGCCGAACAGCCAGTGGGCCTCGATCACTTCCAGGCCCTTGTTCATCATGGTGGCCGAATCGACGGAAATCTTGCGTCCCATGGCCCAGGTCGGATGCTTGCACGCCTGGTCCGGCGTGACCGTGTCGAGCGTCTCGACGTCGCGCGTGAGGAAAGGGCCACCGGAAGCCGTCAGCACGATTTTCGCCACGCCTGCGGCACCTGGCGTGCGGCCATGCGCATGCGGCATGCATTGGAAGATGGCGTTATGCTCGCTGTCGATGGGCAGCAACACGGCGCCGTTATCGTGTACGGCATCGATGAACAGCTGGCCGGACATGACCAGCGCTTCTTTGTTGGCCAGCAATACTTTCTTGCCGGCACGCGCCGCCGCCAGGGTGGGCGCCAGGCCGGCCGCGCCGACGATGGCCGCCATCACGCCCGTCACTTGTGGCGCGCTGGCGATGGCGCACAGGGCTTCCACGCCGTACTCGACTTGCGTAGCGACGCCCTGCCCGCGCAGCAAACGCGTCAGTTCAAGGGCGGCGTCTGCCGTGCCGACGACGGCGCGCTGCGGACGGAACTGCAGGCACTGCGCGGCCAGTTCGGCCACGCGGCTATGCGCGCTCAGCGCATACACGCTGTATTGCTCGGGATGACGCGCGAGCACGTCCAGGGTGGACACGCCGATCGAACCGGTCGCGCCAAGGATGGTGATGTATTGCATGAGTTTCCTTAAAGCCAGCTGGCCACGAGGGCGGCAAATGGCAGGACCGGGATCAGCGCGTCGATACGGTCGAGTACACCGCCATGGCCAGGCAGCAGGTTGCTGCTGTCCTTGATGCCGGCGCGGCGCTTCAGTTGGGATTCGAACAGGTCGCCGACGATGCTGGCAGCGACGACCAGCAGCAGCACCAGCAAGGCCACCAGCCAGCCGCGGCGCAATTGCAGCTGCACGGCGAAGGTGTCTTGCAGCACCGGCAGCGAGGGCGCGGCAACGATGCTGATGGCGGCGATGAGCAGCACGGCAATCCCGCCGCCGATGGCACCTTCCCAGGATTTCCCAGGGGAAATACTTGGCGCCAGCTTGCGCTTGCCGAAAGCCTTGCCCGAGAAATAGGCGCCGATATCGGCGATCCATACCAGCGCCATCACGGACAGCAGGAACAAAGGGCTATGCAAGAACAAGGCGATGATGGCGACGAAGCAACCGACGATGGTCACCGGGTACACCAGGCTGAGCAAGGTATTGCCCAGGCCTTCGGTGGGCGGCAAGCCCGTCGCCAGCGAGGGCACGAAACGGATCAGCCAGATGGCCACGCACAGGGCGAACCAGAAATTGAGCTGCGCCATGCCGTTACCGACAAAAAACGTATACGCGAAGGCGGCAGTCCAGACGGCAGCAATCAAGAGCGCCTGGCGATTTTTAAAAATGCGGAAACTTTCCCAGACGGCGGCGCCGAAGAACGCCGTGGCGATCACGGCGAAGGCGGGGAAATAATTCAGATACAGAACCGGCAGCAAGACCGCCAAGAGGACCAGGGCGGTGATTATCCGTGTTTTCAGCATCAGTTTGTCTTTTCAGTTAATTGCGCGCTGGTACGGCCAAAGCGCCGTTCGCGCTGCTGGTAAGACGCGATTGCCGCGTCGAGGCACTCGTCATTGAAGTCGGGCCAGAAAGTCTCGGTAAAAAACAACTCAGTATACGCCAGTTGCCACAGCAGGAAATTGGAAATGCGCTGCTCGCCGCCCGTGCGGATGAACAGGTCAGGCTCGGGCGCATAGGCCATGGCCAGGTGCGGCGCCAGTTGTTCTTCCGTGTAAGCCTGTCCGGCAGGCTGCCCGTTGGCGGCAGCCTCGGCCGTCATTTTGTTGACTGCCTGCATGATGTCCCAGCGGCCGCCGTAATTGGCGCAGATCGTCACCGTCAGACGCGTGTTGCGCGCCGTCTTGCGTTCGGCATTGGCGATCAGGGTTTGCAGCTCGTCGTTGAAGCGCGACAGGTCGCCCACCACCTTCAGGCGGATGTCGTTGGCATGCATCTTGACCACTTCGCGTTCCAGCATGGTGACGAACAGGCGCATCAGCATCGACACTTCTTCTTCCGGGCGGCGCCAGTTTTCCGAGCTGAAGGCAAACAGGGTCAGATATTCGACGCCCCGTTCGAGGCAGGTCTCGACGACACCGCGCACGGCGTCAGCGCCCTTGACGTGGCCAGCCACGCGCGGCAGGAAGCGTTTGGTTGCCCAGCGGCCATTGCCATCCATAATGATTGCCACATGGCGCGGCACCGTGCCCACCTCAGGTACTGCCGTTGTCGAACTCGAATAGATCATGAAAACACGAATACCAAAAATAAAAGATAACTATTATGCGCCAAATAGCACTGCCCGGAAAAGCCATGCTTTCCCGGGCAGCGCCAGAGGACTGAAAACTAGACTGTCAGCACTTCTTTTTCTTTGTCGACCACCATCTTGTCGATATCGGCAATAAACTTGTCCGTCAGCTTCTGTACTTCTTCCGACGAGCGGCGCTCATCGTCCTCGGAGCAGGCTTTTTCCTTGACCAGTTTCTTCAGCGACTCGTTCGCATCGCGGCGAATGTTACGCACAGCAATCTTCGCGTCTTCCGCTTCGGTCTTGACCAACTTGACCATTTCCTTGCGACGCTCTTCCGTCAGCGGCGGCGTCGGGACGCGGATCAGGTCGCCCTGCGCCGATGGATTCAAGCCCAGGTCGGCGTCGCGGATGGCTTTTTCGATGGTGTTGGCCATCTTTTTTTCGTACGGCTGCACACCGATGGTGCGCGCGTCGATCAGGGTCACGTTGGCCACCTGGGTCAGCGCCGTCGGCGAACCGTAGTAGTCGACCATCACGTGGTCCAGGATACCCGTATGGGCGCGACCGGTACGCACTTTGGCCAGGTCGGCCCGCAGTGTTTCCAGCGACTTCGTCATGCGTTCCTGGGTGTTCTTTTTAACGTCTGCTAAGGACATTACTGTACTCCTTGTCTTGATAATAATGAATATTTCTACTTCGCTTGCGATGAAAACACTAGCTCAGTCGGGAGTGCCGAAAACCGTTCAGGGCAAGGCGCGGCGCCGAAGACAGTACTTAATGTACGGCGAGGCGCTGCAACGCAGCCATGGACGGTTTCTCGGTGCTCCTTATTTCTATACGTGCACCAGAGTGCCTTCATCTTCGCCCATGATGACACGCATGAGGGCGCCTGGTTTCGTGATCGAAAACACCTTGATCGGCAGTTTCTGGTCGCGGCACAGGGCGAATGCGGTGGCATCCATCACTTGCAGGTGCTTGGCGATGGCGTCGTCGAACGTAATCGTGTGGAACAGGGTAGCGTTCGGATCCTTCTTCGGATCGGCCGTGTAGACGCCGTCGACCTTGGTGGCCTTCAGGACGATCTCGGCACTGATCTCGGAACCGCGCAGGGCGGCTGCCGTGTCGGTGGTGAAGAACGGATTGCCGGTGCCGGCGGCGAAGACAACCACTTTGCCTTCTTCCAGGTATTGCAAGGCTTTCGGACGGACGTACGGCTCGACAACTTGCTCGATGCCGATGGCCGACATGACGCGCGCGACGATGCCGACGTGACGCATGGCATCGGCCAGGGCCAGTGCATTCATCACGGTGGCAAGCATGCCCATGTAGTCGGCGGTGGCACGGTCCATGCCTTGCGCGCCAGGCGCGACGCCGCGGAAGATATTGCCGCCGCCAATCACGATTGCCAGTTCCACACCCAACTTCGCCACCTCGGCCACATCGGCAACCATGCGCTCGATCGTGGCGCGGTTGATGCCGTAGGGATCATCGCCCATCAGGGCTTCGCCGGACAACTTGAGGAGGACGCGCTTGTAGGCTGGTTTTGACATGAGCTGGGGCTCCATAAATGAGGTTATTCGAGTATGACATGGCGCAGCGCCTTGCAGCGCCGGATAGGCGCGCGGGGCTGCCCATGCCGCCGCCCGGCACGACAGGTGCGGGCGGGCCAAAAAAACGGGCCTCTCGGCCCGCTTGACTTACGCTCCCTGGGAGGCAGCCATCTGTGCTGCGACTTCTGCTGCGAAGTCGTCTTGCTTCTTCTCGATGCCCTCGCCTACCACGTACATGGCAAAGCCTTTGACGCTGGTGTTAGCCGCCTTCAGCATTTGCTCAACCGACAGCTTGTCGTTTTTCACGAAAGCCTGGTTCAGCAGCGATACTTCTTTCAGGAACTTCTGTACGGAACCTTCCAGGCGTTTGGCCAGGATTTCCGGCGATTGCGCTGGCTTGCCTTCGGCGGCCGCTTTGGCTGCGTCTTCTTCAGCTTTCAGCTGTGCAACCGAACGCTCTTTTTCGATCAGTTCCGCAGGAACTTCGTTCGACGACAGCGACACTGGCTTCATGGCAGCGATGTGCATGGCCACGTCTTTGCCGACTTGCTCATCGGCGCCGTCGAATTCGACGATCACGCCAATGCGCGAGCCGTGCAGGTACGACGCCAGCTTGCTGCTGGTTTCGAAACGCTGGAAGCGGCGAATGGTCATGTTTTCGCCGATTTTGCCGATCAGGGCAGCGCGCACTTCATCCAGGGTCTTGCCATCGAGTGGCAGGGCCAGCAGGGCAGCTACGTCAGCCGGGTTGTGTTCTGCTACCAGACGGGCAGCGTTGTTGGCCAGCGCCAGGAAATCGTCGTTTTTCGCAACGAAGTCGGTTTCCGAGTTCACTTCGACCAGGGCGCCTACGCCATTGGCGATGTAGGTTGCCACGACGCCTTCAGCGGTGATGCGTGCCGATGCTTTCGATGCCTTGCCGCCCAGTTTGACGCGCAGGATCTCTTCCGCACGTGCCATGTCGCCATCGGCTTCGGTCAGTGCTTTTTTGCATTCCATCATTGGTGCGTCGGTTTTGCCGCGCAATTCGCCTACCATCGCTGCTGTAATCGCTGCCATGTGTTTCTCCTGATTCGGTGAGTCGATAGTCGCGGCCGGGCATGCATGCCTCGCCAGCGGTCCCTATCGTTTTTTTGTTAAAAAAAAGGGGGAGCTGCTGCCACCCCTTTTCCCTTACTGCTGCGCTTACAAACGGCTATCTCGCGATAGCCTGGCCATTAAGCCTGTTCGTTCACTTCGACGAATTCGTCGCCAGCGGCTGCTTTAACCATTTCAACAACTTCGTTACCGGCAGCTGCACGGCCTTCGATGATTGCATCAGCAACACCGCGAGCGTACAACATGATGGCTTTCGAGGAGTCATCGTTACCTGGAATCACGAAGTTCACGCCTTCTGGGGAGTGGTTGGTATCGACAACGCCGATGACCGGAATACCCAGTTTAGCTGCTTCGGTGATCGCACCTTTGTGGTAGCCGACGTCCACAACGAAGATTGCGTCAGGAATGCCGCCCATGTCCTTGATGCCGCCGATCGATTTTTGCAGCTTGATCATTTCACGGGAGAACATCAGCGCTTCTTTTTTCGACAGCTTCTCGATCGAACCGTCTTCAACCATGACTTCCATGTCTTTCAGACGCTTGATCGAGGTTTTGATCGTTTTGAAGTTGGTCAGCATGCCGCCCAACCAACGTTGATCAACGAAAGGCACGCCAGCGCGTTGTGCTTCAGCAGCGATGATTTCGCGAGCTTGACGCTTGGTGCCAACCATCAGGATGGTGCCACGGTTTGCAGCCAGTTGACGCACGTGCTTCATTGCGTCCTGGTACATCGCCATGGTTTTTTCCAGGTTGATGATGTGGATCTTGTTGCGATGGCCGAAGATGAACGGTGCCATTTTTGGATTCCAAAAACGGGTTTGGTGACCAAAGTGGACACCGGCTTCCAGCATTTCGCGCATTGTTACGGACATTATTAACTCCAGGGTTGGGTCTGGAATCCGATCAGTCACCATACAGGCACCCTTGTCGACCGGATTCGCGTGTTTATATAAATTAAAGACACTGTTTTACTGCATTGCTCAAAAGAGAATTCAAGCAACCCGGGATTCTACACCGAAATGACCGCCACATCAAGTCCGCACTGCAAATCGCGCGCCCTGCGGAACCGCCCGATGCACCACTCTGGTGCAAGGCGTAGCCGCGCCGCCGCCGCATCCCCATTTCCCCGACAAATCCCTGCCCGGCCATAGGAAGGAGGCGGCGGATTCAGGGCACCTCGTTTATAATTTCGACATATTTGCAGACTTTTCCCCGTACCGCAGGACTCGTCTGTGCTTTTCACCCGTGCTTTTCAGCCGACTATCTTGCAGATTGCGAATTACACCATGTCCACCATCCGTATCAATAGCGCCGCCGACATCGAAGGCATGCGCATTGCCGGCAAGCTCGGCGCCGAAGTACTCGACTACATCACTCCCTTTGTCAAGGTCGGCGTCACCACCGGCGAACTGGACCGACTGTGCCACGAATACATGGTCAACGTGCAGGGCACCATTCCTGCCCCGCTGAACTACTGCCCGCCCGGCTACACGCCTTACCCGAAAGCCATCTGCACCTCCGTCAACGACGTCATCTGCCATGGCATTCCGGGCGACAAGGTGCTCAAGAGCGGCGATACCGTCAACCTCGACATCACCGTCATCAAGGACGGCTACCACGGCGACAACAGCCGCATGTTCCTGGTTGGCACGCCCACCATCCTGACCAAGCGCCTGTCGGAAATCACCTATGAATGTATGTGGCTGGGCATCGACCAGATCAAGCCGGGCGCCCACCTGGGCGACATCGGCCATGCCATCCAGCAGCACGCGGAAAAGGCGGGCTACAGCGTAGTGCGCGAATTCTGCGGCCACGGCATCGGCAAGGTGTTCCATGAAGAGCCGCAAGTGTTGCATTACGGCAAACCGGGCACCCTGGAACGCCTGGAAGCGGGCATGATCTTCACGGTCGAACCGATGATCAACGCCGGCCGCCGCGAGATCCGCGAAATGAACGATGGCTGGACCATCAAGACCAAGGATCGCAGCCATTCGGCGCAATGGGAACACACGGTGCTGGTGACGGAAACCGGTTATGAAGTGCTGACCGTCTCGCCCGGCATGCCGCCACCGCCGGACTTCATCACGAACAAAGCCTGATCCCGCCACCCCCACAGCCAAACGCACCGCCACCCCAGGGCCCAGATGAAAAAGCAAGTTCGGGAACAGCTGAAACAGCAACTGAAAGCCGACCGCCAGGTCGTCATTGCGGCCTTCCAGGCCGACGGCAAGCCTGAAAAACTGCTGCGCAGCCTACGCCACAGCGTCGATGGGGTGCTGGCGCGCGCCTGGCAGGAAGCGGGACTGCCGCCCGGCACGGCCCTGGTGGGCGTGGGCGGCTACGGCCGCGGCGAACTGTTTCCGTATTCCGATGTCGACCTGCTGATCCTGTTGCAGCAGGCGCCGGACGCGGCGACGCAGGAAAAACTCGAGGAACTGGTGCAACTGCTGTGGGACCTGGGCCTGGAAATCGGCCACAGTATCCGCACGGTCGAGGAATGCATGGTCGAATCGAAAGCCGACATCACCGTGCAAACCAGCCTGCTCGAAGCGCGCCTCGTGTGCGGCAACGCGGACCTGTTCGCGCAATTGCAGCAGCGCTATGACGCGGCCATGGACCCGCAGGCGTTTTTCCAGGCAAAAACGGCGGAAATGCGCCAGAGACACGCCAAATACGAAGACACGGCCTTCAGCCTGGAACCGAATTGCAAGGAAAGCCCGGGCGGCCTGCGCGACCTGCAGGTCATCCTGTGGGTGGCCAAGGCGGCCGGCCTGGCCAATTCCTGGCGCACCCTCGCCACAGGCGGCCTGATCACCCTGACGGAAGCACGCCAGCTGATGGAAAAGGAGCGCGCCTTCAAGGATATCCGCGTGCGCCTGCACCTGCATGCGGGCCGGCGCGAAGACCGCCTGGTGTTCGACGTGCAGACGGCAATCGCCGAATCGCTGGGCCTGCAGGCCACGGGCAGCGGACCGCACATGCGCCGCGCCAGCGAATTCCTCATGCAGCGCTATTACTGGGCCGCCAAGACGGTGACTCAGCTCAACACGATTCTGCTGCAAAATATCGAAGCACGGCTGTTTCCGCAAGACGATGTGGCCGTGCCCATCAACGAACGCTTCAATGAAGTCAACAGCCTGATCGATATCAGCGCCGACGATACGTTCGAGCAATACCCGTCAGCCATGCTGGAAATCTTCGTGCTGATGACGGAGCGCCCGGCCCTGAAGGGCATGACGTCGCATGCCACGCGGGCCCTGTGGCACGCGCGCTTCAAGATCGACGCCGCCTTCCGCCAGGCCCCCGTCAACCGCGCCCTCTTCCTGCGCATCATGCAGGCGCCCGTGGGCATCATCCACGCGCTGCGGCGCATGAACGAGATGAGCATCCTGGGGCGCTACCTGCCGAACTTCCGCCGCATCGTGGGCCAGATGCAGCATGACCTGTTCCACGTGTACACGGTCGACCAGCATATTTTGATGGTGGTGCGCAACATGCGCCGCTTCACAATGAGCGAACACGCGCACGAATACCCGTTCTGCAGCCAGCTGATGGCCGATTTCTCCCAGTCGTGGCTGCTGTACGTGGCGGCCCTGTTCCACGACATCGCCAAGGGCCGCGGCGGCGACCACTCGAAGCTGGGCGTGGCCGACGCCACCCAGTTCTGCCAGGACCACGGCCTGTCGGCCGAGGATACGGAACTCATCGCTTTCCTGGTGGAAAATCACCTGACCATGTCGCAAGTGGCGCAAAAGCAGGACCTGTCCGATCCCGACGTCGTCCAGGCCTTTGCGAAAGTGGTCAAGGACGAGCGCCACCTGACGGGTTTGTACCTGCTGACGGTGGCCGACATCCGCGGCACCAGCCCGAAAGTGTGGAATGCCTGGAAGGGCAAGCTGCTGGAAGACCTGTACAAGATTACCCTGCGCGTGCTGGGCGGCGAGCCGCACACGGCTGACCGCGAGCTGAAAAACCGCCAGCAGGAAGCGCTGGCCACCCTGCGCCTGTACGGTTTGCCGCCAGACGCGCACCTGAAACTGTGGCAGCAGCTGGACGTGGCGTATTTCCTGCGCCACGACGCCTCCGACATCGCCTGGCAGACGCGTTCGCTGTATGACAAGCTCGACAGCAAGTTGCCGGTGGTAAAATGCCGTCTGGCGCCCATCGGCGAAGGCTTGCAGGTGGCCGTGTACATTCCCGACCAGCCCGACCTGTTCGCGCGCATCTGCAGCTATTTCGACCGCAAGAATTTCAGCATCCTCGACGCGAAGATCCACACGACCAGGAATGGTTATGCGCTCGACACTTTTCTCGTCACCGAGCAGAACTTTGCCAAGAGCTACCGCGACATCATCAGCCTGATCGAGCATGAGCTGGGCGAACTGCTGCAGTCGCAAACGCCGCTGCCGCCGCCGGGCAAGGGACGGCTGTCGCGGCTGTCGCGCACCTTCCCCTTCCAGCCGACCGTGGATTTGCGGCCCGATGAAAAGGGCCAGTACTACCTGCTGTCGGTGGCCGCCAACGACCGCACGGGCCTGCTGTATGCAATCGCCAATGTGCTGGCCAAGTACCGCATCAACTTGCACACGGCCAAGATCATGACCCTGGGCGAGCGGGTCGAAGACGTCTTCCTCGTCGACGGTCCCGCGCTCAATAATGCCCGCAACCAGATATTGCTGGAAACCGATTTACTCGATGCGCTGAAAGTGTAATAACCTCCGCGCAGCGCCTACCCTTACTGAAACTGAAACAACATGACCGAAGAATTATTACGCTTGTCCAAACGCATGTCCGAACTGGGCCTGTGCTCGCGCCGTGAAGCCGATGAATGGATCGCGCGCGGCTGGGTCCGCGTGGATGGCAAGGTGGTGTCCGAGCTGGGCAGCAAAGTCACTCCCAGCCAGCGCGTTACCGTGGAACGCCAGGCGGCAGCCGAGCAGTCGAAGCGCGTCACCGTATTGATCAACAAACCCGTCGGCTATGTCAGCGGCCAGGCTGAAGACGGCTACACCCCCGCCGTGGCGCTGATCAAGGCGGAAAACCGCTGGGCGGAAGACCGCAGCCCGGAACAGTTTCACCCGACCCAACTGCGCAGCCTGGTGGCAGCCGGGCGCCTGGACATCGATTCCGTCGGCTTGCTGGTCTTGACGCAAGATGGGCGCGTGGCCAAGCAGCTGATCGGCCACGATACCGATATCGACAAGGAATACCTGGTGCGCGTGAGTTACACCAAGGGCGACACCCTGCCCGATAGCGAGCTGAAAAAGCTCAACCATGGCCTGTGGCTCGACGGCAAGCCGCTGCTGCCGGCCAAGGTGCGCTGGCAAAATGAAGACCAGCTGAGCTTTACCCTGCGCGAAGGCAAAAAACGCCAGATCCGCCGCATGTGTGAAGCTGTCGGCCTGAAGGTGCTGGGACTGAAACGCGTGCGCATCGGCAAGGTCAAGCTGGGCGACTTGCCGACGGGCCAATGGCGCTATCTGAGCGCGGACGAACAGTTTTAAGCGACTGCATCAAGATGGCATACGCCCCGGCATGCCAGGCTACATAAGCGAATATAGTGATATAAAATCAATTATTGTGATTTACTTAGCAAATATTGCCTTAAACCTATACACTATTCCCCATTAGAACAAAAGAGATACGCTGTCGTGAACGATCCCATCCCCAACCCCCTGCGCAAAGGCGCGCCCAGTCTGGCCGACGTGGCCGAGCCGATGGAGCCAGGCACCAAGCCGCACCATATGAGCGATCCGTGGGATATCGGCGAAACCCTGTGCAGCCTGGCTGACAACGGCGACGCCATTTCCATCTACCCGACGAATGGTGAAGACGTCATCATGGCGCGCATATTGTCCGTCGACGACGACTTGCCGCAATTCCTTCTGGAACTCAATGAAGGTGCCAGCCTGCCCGAAGGCGGCGCCACGTTTGTGTCGTGGGTGCAAAGTGCCAAGCTGCAATTTACCATCAATGGCGAATGGGAGGCCTATTCCGAGCGGCCAAACGTCTACCTGACGAACTTCCCCAGCCATTGCCTGGTGCTGGAACGGCGCGAATCGAAGCGCCTGGAAACACCGCTGGGTGTGTACTACCTGGCAGCCTTCGTGCTCGAGGGTCGCCCGTATGAACTGCAGCTGTATGATTTCTCGGCCGGTGGCATCGGCATGCGCGCCCACCCGCGCGATACGGTTGGCCTGTACGTGGGGCGCAAGCTGTCGCGCGTGCGCCTGGAACTGGGCCCGGACAAGGTCATGATCGCCGACCTGGAAATCCGCCTGTCGCGCACCTTCCGCTCCTTCCTGCTGGGCGAGCAGGTGCAGATCGGCTGCCGCTTCCTGAACTTGACGGATGCCATGCAGGATGAGTTGAAGGCGCTGCTGGATAACCTGGGCAGCAGCCGCAAGGTGCGCTAGCTTAGCTTCGCGCAATACTGGGGTCAGACCCTCAACACTGCCAACACATAGCTCTGCGCTGACGCATCCGGGGGTCTGACCCCGGACGTTATCTGATTAGTCATCGTCGTTTGGATCCAGGTCCGGGAACATGACCTCGGTGTAACCGAATTGCGTAAAATCAACGATACGCATCGGATACAAAATACCATGCAAGTGATCCACTTCATGCTGTACCACCCGCGCATGGAAACCGTCGCAGTCGCGGCTGATGGGCTGGCCAAACTGGTCCACGCCTTCATAGTGCAACTCGCTCCAGCGCGGCACGCTGCCGCGCATACCAGGCACGGACAGGCAGCCTTCAAAGCCCTCTTCCTTGCGCTCCGACAGCGGCGTCAGCACAGGGTTGATTAACACGGTTTCCGGCACTTGCGGCGCATCGGGATAGCGCAGATTCTGCTTGAAGCCGTAGATCACCAACTGCAGGTTGACGCCGATCTGCGGCGCCGCAAGGCCTGCGCCATTGGCGGCATGCATGGTGTCGAACATATCGGTGATCAAGGCATGCAATTCGGGCGTATCGAATTCACGCACTGGCTCGGCCATGCGCAGCAAGCGCGGATCGCCCATCTTCAGAATTTCACGTACCGTCATTTTGCTTCCAGTGTCAATTGCAGTTCTTGCAGATAAGCGCGGAAGGCTGCGCCCGTTTCCGGATGTTTCATGCCCATCGCCGTCGTTGCCTTCAGATACCCAAGCTTGGAGCCGCAATCATAACGCTGCCCCTGGTAGCGGTAAGCCAGCACGCGCTCTTCGCGCATCAGAGCGGCGATGCCGTCCGTCAACTGGATTTCGCCGCCGGCGCCCGTGCCGATATTTTCCAGGTGGTTAAAGATACGGCTGGTCAGCACATAACGGCCCACCACGGCCAGGGTCGATGGCGCGTCTTCAGGCGCGGGCTTTTCCACGATAGCCGAGACCAGTTCCAGGTCTGGTTGATAATTCTTTGCCGACACGATACCGTACTGCTTGGTTTCTGCGCGCGGCACATCCTGTACGGCCAGCAGCGAGCAATTTTCATACTGAAAGACATCGGCCATCTGCGCCAGCACGGGGCGCACGCCCTCTTCCACATCCATGAAATCGTCGGCCAGCAAGACGGCAAACGGTTCGTCGCCGATCACGGGACGGGCGCACAGCACGGCATGCCCCAGGCCCAGCGGCGCCGACTGGCGTATGTAAATGCAATTGATGTGCTTGGGAATAACGTTTTGCACCATCTCGAGCAACTGGCGCTTGCCGGCCGCTTCCAGCTCCGATTCCAGCTCATAGGCAGTATCGAAATGGTCTTCGATGGCGCGCTTGTTACGACCCGTGATGAAGATCATTTCCGTGATACCCGCCGCCACCGCTTCTTCCACCGCGTACTGGATCAATGGCTTGTCGACGATGGGCAGCATTTCCTTCGGTTGCGCCTTGGTCGCAGGCAAGAAGCGGCTGCCCAGGCCGGCGACGGGAAAGACTGCTTTTCTGATTTTTTTCATGGGTCTTCTATAATATTTTAATGATTAGTCCTGTGCGAGCAAGGCCAGCAGGCCAGCCTCGTCGAGTATGGCCACGCCCAGTTCCTGCGCCTTGGCCAGTTTGCTGCCGGCGTCCGATCCGGCCACGACGTAAGCGGTTTTCTTCGACACAGAACCGCTGACCTTGCCACCGGCCGCCTCGATCAGCTCTGCAGCCTCGTCGCGGCTCATGTTGGGCAAGGTGCCCGTCAGGACGAAAGTCTTGCCGTCCAGCTTGCCACCAGCGGCTGGCATTTCAGGCAATTGTGACAGCAATTCATTTCGCAAGGCGTCCAGTTGAGCAAGCAGCTTGACATTGCCGTCATTGGCCAGCCATTGCGCCAGCGATTCAGCCACGGCGGCGGGCAAGCCGGCGTGGAAGCTCGCGCCCTGCGCTGCCAGGCTGGCCAGGGTTACGCCCCGCTCCACCAACTGCTTGCTGCGCGGTTCCGTCAGCTTGGGGATACCGATCGCCGCGAGCAGCTTGGTTTGCTCCAGTTGCAAGCGCAGCTTGGCGCTGGGTGCGTGTTCGCCCTGCGGCGTGACGCCTGCATCCAGCAATGCCTGCAGCGCCTGCTGGTTCTTTTCTTCGGCAAAGAAATCGGCAATCGACACGGCCACGGTGCCGCCAATGTCGGGCAGCACGCGCAGCAAGGCCGCCGGCGCGCGGCGCACATAGTCCAGGCTGCCCAGCCATTCGGCCAGGGTCTTGGCCGTCGATTCACCCACATGGCGGATGCCCAGCGCAAACAGGAAACGCTCGAGCGGCGGGCGCTTGCTTGCTTCTATGCCGGCCAGCAAGTTTTCCGCCCATTTGGTGGGAATCTTGCCTTGTTGCACTGTTTCCGGCGTGGAACCATCGCGCTCGTCGGCGCGCAGCTTCATTTCCAGCAGTTTGTCCAGGGTCAGGCTGTACAGGTCGGCCAGGCCATGCACGTATTCCAGTTCGACCAGGGTATCGATATAACGTTCGCCCAACCCCTCGATATCCATCATGCGCCGCCCGGCAAAGTGTCGGAACGCTTCCTTGCGCTGGGCCGAACAGAACAGGCCGCCCGAGCAGCGGGCAATCGCTTCGCCTTCTTCGCGCACCACGTGCGAGTCGCAGACCGGGCAGCGCTCCAGCATCTTGAACGGCAGCGGCGCCGGTTCGGGCCGTTTTTCCAGCACCACGGACAGCACTTCGGGAATCACGTCGCCGGCGCGGCGCACGACGACGGTATCGCCCACGCGCACATCCTTGCGCAGCACTTCGTCTTCATTGTGCAAGGTGGCATTGGTCACCGTCACGCCGCCGACGGACACGGGCGCCAGACGCGCCACGGGCGTCATGGCGCCCGTGCGACCCACCTGGATGTCGATGCCCAGCACCACCGTCAGCGCCTCTTCGGCGGGGAACTTGTGCGCCAGCGCAAAACGCGGCGCGCGCGACACAAAGCCCAGCTCCTGCTGGTCTTGCGTCGCGTTCACCTTGTAGACCACGCCGTCGATTTCATAGGGCAAAGCGGGGCGGCGCGTGCCGATATCGGCGTAGTAATCGAGCAAGCCCTGCGCGCCCTGCACCACCCTGCGCTCCTTCGACACGGGTATGCCCAGGGTGTCGTACCAGTCCAGCAAGGCCGAATGCGAGGCCGGCATGGCGGCGCCATCGAGGGTACCGATGCCATACGCATAGAAACGCAGCTTGCGCTGCGCCGTGATGCGCGAATCGAGCTGGCGCAGGCTGCCGGCCGCCGCATTGCGGGGATTGGCGAATTCCTTGTGCCCTGCTTCGCGCTGGCGTTCGTTCAGGCGGGCAAAATCGGCCTTGAACATCATCACTTCGCCGCGCACATCGAGCACGGCCGGAATCCTGTCGCCCTGCAGGCGCAGCGGGATGCCGGCGATGGTGCGGATATTCGCCGTCACGTCTTCCCCGGTGGCGCCATCGCCGCGCGTGGCCGCCTGCACGAACAGGCCGTTTTCATAGCGCAGGTTGATGGCCAGGCCATCGAATTTCACTTCGGCAGCATAGTCGACTTCTGCACCGTCAAGGTCCAGGCCTTCACGCACGCGGCGGTCAAAGTTGGCAATATCGTCATCGGTGAAACCATTATTCAGCGACAACATCGGCACCGTGTGCGTGACTTGCTCGAATTGCGGCAAGGGCGCCGCGCCCACGCGCAAGGTAGGCGAATCGGGCGTGCGCAAGTCAGGATGGGCCGCTTCCAGCGCCTGCAGTTCGACGAACAGCTTGTCGTACTCGGCGTCGGGAATGGTGGGATTGTCGAGCACGTGGTAGGCGTGCAGATGCCGATTGAGTTCGGCAGTGAGTGCCAGGACGCGCTGGGCGGCGTCCTGGTTGATCGGATCAGTCATTGTTGCGGGATTCTTCAGCTAAATAAACGCAGGGCGCGGGTGGAACCGGCGGGAATGTCGGCCGCGTCCATTTCCTGGTAAAACTCTTGCACCTGGCCGGCGATCTCGGCCAGCGCCGCGTCCGACAGGGCCTGGTTGTAATCGTCGACGATAGTGGCGTCGAGGCGGCCCACCAGCGCTTTGGCACAGGCGACCATGGCGCCAAAACCGTCGCGCGCGGGCGCCACGCATGGCACGTCCAGCAGCAGGGTCAAGCGGGGCGTGGTTTCCTCGGCCAGGGTGACATTCGTCGACAGCGAGAACAGATAACTGCCATCGCCGTCCGGCATGACGAAACGGCCGTCCGGACGCACGTCAAAACCCTGCTTTTCCAAGGCGAAGAGCAAGGTGGAAATAGCCCACGGTGCACCGTTCGTGTGCAGGTTCACGCCTAGCTGGGCATCGTGGCCGGCAACGAAGCGGTGCAGATTGCGCGCCTCGGCCATCACTTCCATCATGTCGGGCACTTCCGGCTCGGCGCCGATCTCGTCCGCCACGCCGCGCAGCCGCGTGACCAGTTCCGAGTATTCCAGTTCATTCAAGGCCGTGCTGCGGCTGGCCAGCTGCACGCCGCCCTGCATCTTGGTATAGACACCGCCATGCGTGATCGGTTCCCAATCGCCATTCACGTGCAAGCCGATGAAGTGCACGGGCTTGTTACCCACCAGGCGCAGGGTTTGCAACACGGGCAGAATCTTGTCGCCACGCACGGGCGCTTCCAGCGACAGGGGCAGCAGGCAATCGATCAGCGGGTCGACCAGACTGGTCGCCTGCTCGCTGGCGGCGCTGACTTCTTGCACGGGCTCGGCCGCTGGTGCAGAGACTGGCTCAGCAGGGGCATCCCCCAGCGACGGTTCCGCATGCACGGGGGCGTCGCACACGGGTGCCGTCGGCGGCGCGCCGAACGACGGTTCGGCCTTGGCGGCGGGCGCGGCATCAAAGCGCGGTTCCTGGCGCAAGACGGGTTCCTGAACATCCGCCGCAGGGGCGTCGCCCTCGCGCATCAGCACGTCGTCGTGGTCAGTGGAAAAGGCCCGCTCCACGCTTTTCTTGGCCTTGTATTCCTGCCATTTGTTGTACGAGAAAACGCCGACGATAAAGACGCCGCCGGCGCCGAACAAGGTAATTTGTAAGTCTGTCATGCTGCTTGTGCCTCGGTAGCAAAATTTGCGGCGGACTCCATGTCCACCGCCACGATGCGCGATACGCCCTGCTCCTGCATCGTCACACCGATCAATTGATGGGCCATTTCCATCGCAATCTTGTTATGCGAAATGAAAAGGAATTGGGTCTGGTCGGACATGCGCTTGACCATGCGGCAGAAGCGTTCCGTGTTCGAATCGTCCAGCGGTGCATCGACTTCGTCGAGCAGGCAGAACGGCGCCGGATTCAGGCGGAACATGGAAAACACCAATGCGGTCGCGGTCAGCGCCTTCTCTCCACCGGACAACAGGTGGATGGTGGCATTTTTCTTGCCGGGAGGCTGCGCCATGACTTGTACACCGGAATCGAGAATCTCGTCGCCCGTCATGGTCAGCTTGGCCTGGCCGCCGCCAAACAGGATGGGGAACAGCTCGGAAAAGTGGTGATTGACCTTGTCGAACGTATCTTGCAGCAAGTCCCGCGTTTCCTTGTCGATCTTGTGGATCGCGTCTTCCAGCGTATTGATCGCTTCCGTCAAGTCGGCATTCTGGGCATCGAGGAAATTCTTGCGCTCGGACGCCTGCGCCAGTTCGTCCAGCGCGGCCAGGTTGACGGCGCCCAGCGCCGTGATGGCATTCGTCAAACGCGTCACTTCGCCCTGCAGATACGATGGTCGCATGTCCGGGTGTAACTTTTCGCTCAAGACAGCTTCATCGGCGCCCGATTCCAGCAATTGCTGGGCAAATTGCTCCTGGTTCAGGCGCGCGGCCTGTTCCTTGAGCTGCATTTCCATGATCTTGTCGCGCTGCGGCTGCAAGCTGCGCTCCGATTGCGTGCGCGCATCTTCGGACAGGCGCAGCTGCTGCGTGATCTGGTCCAGTTCATGGCGCGCATCCGCCAGCGCCCGCTCCTGCGTGGTGCGGCGCTCGAGCAAGTCCTGCAAACCGTCGGCGGCCGCGCCGCTTTCCAGGTTGGCCAGTTCCAGTTCGCCCGCCTGCAGGCTGGCAGTCACTTGCTGGGCCTGCGTACTGGCCGTGGCGATGTTGCGGCGCAATTCCTCGATCTTCGCGCGGTGGGCTTTTTCCGCGTATTCCGTATCCTTGGCGGCACGCTCCAGGTCGCGCAAGGCTTCGCGTGCCTCGGCCAGGCGCTGTTCCTTCTGCAAGAAATCGGTATGGCCGTCTTCGTGCGCTTCCTGCAAGTTGCCCAGTTCCATGTCCAGCTGTTCGAATTTTTCTTCCGATTCCAGCTTGGTCTGCATCTGTTCCGCTTCCTGCGCGGCGATCTCGGCCAGGTCCGCGCCGATCTGCGTGCTGCGCTGGTTGAAGCGCGCTTCCACTTCCGACAGTTTCACCACGTCCAGTTGCAAAGTATGCACGGACGACGTCAGTTGCTGTATGCGCAGGCGCAAATCCGACAGGTTGCGCGTCAAAGTTCCCACGGCGGCATCGGCCCGCACGGAACGGGCGCGCGCCTCTTCGGCCAGCAATTGCTGTGCGCGCAACTGTTTGCCGATATTCTCGATTTCCTGCTGGCGCCCCAGCATGCCTTCCTGCTCCGAATCGGCCGCATAAAAGCGCACGCTGGACGCCGTGACCACATGGCCCGCGCGCGTGACGAAATAGCCGCCCGGCGGCAACTTGCTACGCTCGGCCAGCGCCTCGGCCGCGTCTTCCACCGCGTAGGCGTTGTACAGCCAATCCTGCAGCAAGCCGCGCAAGCCAGGATCGTTGAGTTTCAACAAATTCAAAAACGGCTTGAGGCCCGCCACTTCCGGCAGGGGCAGCGGCGCCACGGTGGACGGCGCGTACAGGGCCAGTTTGGCTGGCGGCGCGTCGGCAAAGAAAGCCTTGGCCCAGTCAATATTCGACAGTTGCAGGGCCGACGTGCGCTCGCGCAGGATCGATTCCATGGCCGCTTCCCAGCCCGCTTCGATCTGCAGCTTTTGCCACAGGCGCGGCAAAGTATCGAGTTCGTGCTTTTTCAGCCACGGCTGGACCTTGCCCTGCGTCTGTACGCGTTCCTGCAATTGTTTCAAAGCGGAAAGACGCGCCTCCAGCTGCGCGTTGGCGGCCGTCTCGGCATTGACCTGCGCCTGCGCCTCCATCCTTTCCTGCTCCAGCTTGGGTTGCTGCTCCAGCGCCTCTTCCAGGTAGAAACCTTGTTCTTCCAGCGCTTGCTGCTTTTCTTCCAGCTGCAGTTTCAGGTTTTCCAGGTGGCTGCTGTCGGGCAAGCTCAGGCTGTTCTTTTCCTGCTGCAAGCGCTCGCGGCGCGTCAACAGGCTGGCCAGGATGTTCGAAGCATTGCGCTGGTGCGCCGATTCCAGTTCCAGCTGCTGCTGGGCCTGCATAATCCGGGCGCGCGATTCCGTGCTCTTGTTTTGCGCGGCGCGCCAGGCGGCGTCCAGTTCAGGCAATTGCTCGCCCTTCTGTTCGGCCATCATTTGCGATTGCTCGACCTTCGCAGCCAGCTCTTCAAGGTGGAATTCTGCCTCTTCGATCTGTTCCTGGTATTCGCTGCCTTGGCTGTTCCACTGGTCGCGCTGGGCCGTCAAGGTGGCTAGCTGCGCCTGCAGGCGGGCGCGCGATTCGATGACGAACTTGATCTGCGCTTCCAGGCTGCCGATTTCCGCATTCGTCTGGTACAGATGGCCCTGCGCCGTATGCAAACGGTCGCCCACGGCAAAGTGCGCCTGGCGCATCTGCTCCAGGGTCAGTTCCACGTTGCGCAGCTTGGCCGTCTGTTCTTCCAGGTCTGTCTGCGCCTGTTCCACTTCGCGGAAATAGCGCGTCTGCTCGTTTTGCGCCTCGTTCTTGCGCAGCAGCCACAACAGTTTCTGTTTTTCTTCCTGGTCCGCCTGCAAGGCGTGGAAACGCGTGGCCACGGCCGCCTGCGCTTCCAGCTTTTCCAGGTTGGCATTGAGTTCGCGCAAGATGTCTTCCACGCGCAGCAAATTCTCGCGCGTATCCTGCAGACGGTTTTCCGTCTCGCGGCGGCGTTCCTTGTATTTCGACACGCCGGCCGCTTCTTCCAGGAAGACGCGCAATTCTTCGGGGCGCGATTCGATGATGCGCGAAATCATGCCCTGGCCGATGATGGCGTAGGCGCGCGGGCCAAGGCCCGTACCGAGGAAAATATCCTGGATGTCGCGCCGGCGCACGGGCTGGCCGTTGATGTAATAGGTGGAAGTGCCGTCGCGCGTCAGGGTGCGCTTGACGGCGATCTCGGCGTACTGGCCCCACTGGCCGGACGCTTTGCCGTCGTTATTGTCGAACACCAGTTCCACGGAAGCGCGCCCGGCGGGCTTGCGGTGGGTGGAACCGTTGAAGATGACGTCCTGCATCGACTCGCCGCGCAGTTCGGACGCTTTCGATTCGCCCAGCACCCAGCGCACGGCATCGATGATATTCGACTTGCCGCAGCCATTCGGCCCGACCACGCCCACGAGCTGGCCTGGCACCTGGAAATTGGTGGGATCGACGAAAGACTTAAATCCCGACAACTTGATGGAAGAGAGACGCACGTGTTTTAGAGTTCCTGGCCTATGCTGGCGGTTGAGATCGGTGAACCCGGTTCATATTCAGTTCAGATGCACCATTGCGATGACAGCCTGGCCGCTCACCGCAAAAAAGTGGTTCATCATACCATTTCCCGATGCTTTTCTGGCCAAAAAACAGCAGCATCAAGTGCTGGCCAGCGCCATCTCAAGGGGCTCGGTGGCCATCTTGCGCCAGTTTCCAGTCTTCACGGGAAAAAACGCGCTCATGACCGGACAGCACCATGGCCAGTTTTTGCAGCCACTGCTCGGTCGGCATGGGCTCGGCCTTGAAGCTCAGCGCCACCATCAGCACCAGGCTGGCCAAGGCCAGCGCATGGCTGACGGCGAAATTCACGGCGCCGCGTGCATTCCACATGAAGCCCAGCGCCAGCGCCAGGCCCAGCACGCCGCCGCTGACCGCCTCCGACACGCTGTGCGCCTGCACGACGACACGCGAAATGGCCACCAGCACGGCAAACGCCACACCCACGAGAACACCGGCATGGCGCCAGCGCGGTTCGGCGCGCTGCAGCAACACATACATCAGGACGGGAAACACGGCGCCGGCGCGCATGGCGTGGCCGCTGAAACCGGTAAAATCAAGCGCGCTGCTGCCCACGCCCCAGCTCATGAAAGCCAGCTTCGACAGCACCACGAGAGCCAGGCCGCCGCCGTACCACAGGCTCCAGCTGAGCACCAGGCGCCACTGGCGCGAGACGAGCAGCCACAGGGCAATCGCCACCCCAGCCGGCCCCATGACGGACATATCGGCCGCAAAAGAAATCCCATTCCACCAAGTCATCGCGCCTGCACTTATTTCATGATCAGCGTGCACTATGCCACGACTCTGGCCTGTTCCGCGCGGCTTTTGCTGTGCTGCAGCGAAGAATTACATTCGATTACAAAATTTTCGCGCTAAAACTATCCGCCTGACCAGCACCTGGCGCGCGTCAGATATTCGTCAGGCGCTTGCCCTTGGGTGGCGCGAAATCGCGGATCGATTCGATCATGCCCACTTCCAGCGCCTGGTCGGCCGTCAGGTGCAAGTCGGAATACGCATGCACCTGCCATTGCTCTTGCGTCAGGTTGACGTGGGCGCGCAGGATGCGCTCGGTACGCATGTCGTCGGCGCGCAAGCCCTCGACGATGATGCTGAGCGCATCGGGCCGCGAACCGGGCGAAGCTGTCGCATGCGATTTGTGCACCATGAAGCGGGCCGTGTCGCTGGCGTGGCGGTGCCGCCCCGACAGAAACAGGGTAACGGCGATGGACGCCACGGCGCCTGCGTTGTAGGTAATGATATCGAACGGCAACTTGCTGAGGAAGTTGTACAGACAAATGCCATCGCTGACATAGCCGCCGTTAGACTGGATCAAAATGTGCGCGGTGGTGAGCTTGTCTTCCGTGATGTCGGCGACGGCGTTGAAGACGCGCCGCACCATGTCGCTGTTGACGTCGCCCGAGAGAGTGAAATAACCGTGCTGCTCGGTGTTGTTTTGTGTCTCGTGTTGTGTCCCGCTCTGTGTCGTGTTCATGGCAGCCACCCGCAAGAAAGCCAGAATTTCATCATAGCGCATTCGCGCACGGCACGGCGCCCTCTTGCGCTGGAGCGCAGCGCCGTCCAGCCCCGCAAACTGCGGCTTTTGCAGCAATTTGGCAACGTCTTTTCAGATTGACAGAAAGACCCTGCTGGCATATATTCCTCCCACTTGATCGGGAGAGGGCAACCCAGCGTTGCCGCCGAAGGGGCACTACCCAAAAACTCTCAGGCAAAAGGACCGATCAGGCGGACTGAAGATATTGCTTACGCAACATTTTTAGCTCAACTCTGGAGAGCGGCCGCGGCGATTGCCGGCGACCCACCGAAGGGGCGCGCGGGGCAAGCCCCCGTAATCTCTCAGGTACAAAGGACAGGGGGGTCAGTGATCACGCCGGAAAGCCGTGTTTGGCTCTGTGTGTTCTGTTAACTTCCCCTTTACCTTCGTCCCGAGGAATCCATGACGCTCAAAGCGACCCCACTCAACAACGCCCACCGTGCCCTCGGCGCCCGCATGGTCGATTTCGGCGGCTGGGACATGCCCGTCAACTACGGCTCGCAAATCGAAGAACACAACGCCGTGCGCAGCGATGCCGGCATGTTCGACGTGTCCCATATGTGCGTGGTCGATATCGAAGGCCCGAACGTGCGCGCCTTTTTGCGCGGTCTGCTGGCCAATAACGTCGACAAGCTGCAAGTATCGGGCAAGGCACTGTATTCGTGCATGTTGAATGCCGAAGGTACCGTCATCGATGACCTGATCGTCTACTTCTTCAACGAAAACTGGTTCCGCCTGGTCGTCAACGCGGGCACGGCGGAAAAAGACGTGGCGTGGATGCAGCAGCAAAATACAGCCACCAACAGCGGCCTGACGATTACCGAGCGCCGCGACGGCAATGACGCCATGGCCCTGGTGGCCGTGCAAGGCCCGAACGCGCGCGCCAAGGTATGGCAAGTGCTGCCGCAGACGCAAGCCGCGTCCGAAGCCATCAAGCCGTTCAATGTCGTCATCGTCAAGGACACGCCATTCGGCGAAGTCATGCTGGCGCGCACCGGCTACACGGGCGAAGATGGTTTTGAAATCGGCGTGGCCGCGACCCAGGTGGAAGCCCTGTGGAACGCCCTGATCGCTGCCGGTGTCAAGCCGGCCGGCCTGGGCGCGCGCGACACCCTGCGCCTGGAAGCGGGCATGAACTTGTACGGCCAGGACATGGATGAAACCGTCAACCCGCTCGACGCGGGCCTGGCGTGGACCATCGATCTGGTCAGCGAACGTGACTTCATCGGCAAGGCCGCCCTGCTGGCCAAAGGCCAGAACTTTCAATTCGTGGGCCTGATCCTGCGCGAAAAAGGCGGCGTGCTGCGCGCCCATCAAAAAGTCATCATCGCCGGCAACGAAGCCACGGGCGAAATCACCAGCGGCACCTTCAGCCCGACCATGCAGGAAGCGATTGCCCTGGCACGCGTACCCAACGGCGTAGCTGTGGGCGACACCGTACACGTGGAAATCCGCGGCAAGCAACTGGCCGCCTCTGTCGTCAAGCTGCCTTTCGTGCGTAACGGTAAAATCCTGGTTGCGTAAGCGATTAGCGATAGAGAGCCACCGCCCGCAAGACCGAACAAACATAATTTATAACGAACACTTACTATCTGGAGCCACACATGAACATTCCTGCAGACCTGAAGTACACCGCTTCCCACGAATGGGTACGCCTTGAAGGCGACGGCACCATCACCGTCGGCATCACCGAGTACGCGCAGGACGCCCTGGGCGACATCGTCTTCGTCGAGCTGCCAAGCGTAGGCAATACCTATGGCGCCGGCGACGACGCCGCCGTGGTGGAATCGGTCAAGGCAGCGAGCGACATCTATGCGCCGATCGCCGGCGAAGTCGTGGCCGTCAACGATGACGTGGTCAACTCGCCTGAGTCGATCAACGCCGACGCCTACGCCAACTGGCTGTTCAAGATCAAGCCAGCCGACGTGTCGGCCCTGGACGGCTTGCTCGACGCTGCCGCCTATGGCGCCACCACCAGCGCCTGATCGCGTTTGACTCACGGGCCGCGTTTGCGGCCCGTTTGCTTTGGTTGCAATAAATTACAGCAGCGCCCGCGCGCCGCCTCCCGGTTTTTCAGTCTTTTTTGGCCTCTATATCATGACCCGCACCAGCCTGACCCAACTCGAAGCACGCGATGCCTTCATCGCCCGCCACATCGGCCCTTCTTCCACCGAACAGCAAGCCATGCTGGCGACCCTCGGCTATCCATCGCGCGCCGCGCTGATCGACGCCCTGGTGCCGGCCAACATCCGCAACAAGGGCGCCCTGCCATTGGGCGCCTACTCGCAGCCGATGCCGGAACAGGAAGCGCTGTCGCGCCTGAAAGCCATCGCCGGCAAGAACCAGGTATTGAAATCCCTGATCGGCCAGGGCTACTACAACACGTTTACGCCAGGCGTCGTGTTGCGCAACATCTTTGAAAATCCCGCCTGGTACACGGCCTACACGCCTTACCAGCCCGAGATTTCGCAAGGTCGCCTGGAAGCTATCCTGAACTTCCAGCAAGTGATCACGGACCTCACCGGCATGGGCATCTCGAACGCCTCGATGCTGGACGAAGGCACGGCCGCCGCCGAAGCGATGACCCTGATCCAGCGCGTGGGCAAGTCGAAGTCGAACGTGCTGTATGTCGCCAATGACGTGCTGCCGCAAACGCTGGAAGTGGTGCAGACGCGCGCCCAGCCGATCGGCATCGAGGTGCGCACTTTCGATCCGGCGGAAATCGAGTCGCTGGACGCCTGCTTCGGCGTGTTGCTGCAATACCCTGGCGTGAACGGTGTCGTGCGCGACTACCGCGCCGGCGTGGAAAAACTGCACGCGAATGGCGCCATGGTCATCGTCGCGGCCGACCTGCTGGCCCTGACCATGCTGACGCCTCCAGGCGAATGGGGCGCCGACGTCGTTGTCGGCAACAGCCAGCGCTTCGGCGTGCCGCTCGGTTTCGGCGGCCCGCACGCCGGCTATTTGTCCACGCGCGATGAATTCAAGCGCAATATGTCGGGCCGCCTGGTGGGCGTGACCGTCGATGCGCAAGGCAACAAGGCGTATCGCCTGGCCCTGCAAACGCGCGAACAGCATATCCGCCGCGAAAAAGCGACGTCCAACATCTGCACGGCGCAAGTGCTGCTGGCCGTGATGGCCTCGATGTACGCCGTCTACCACGGCCCTGCCGGCCTGCTGCAGATCGCCCGGCGCGTGCACCGCTACACGGGCGTGCTGGCCGCCAATCTGAAGACCCTCGGCTATGGCGTCGTCAACGCGAGCTACTTCGACACCCTGACCATCAACGTCGCCGATGCGGCGCAACTGCACGCAACGGCCACGCAGCACGGCGTCAACCTGCGCAAGATCGACGCCACCCATGTCGGCGTGTCGCTCGATGAAACCACCACGCGCGACGATATCGCGCTGCTGTGGAAGGTGTTCGCGCACGGCCTGGCCAACGCGCCTGCCGCGCCGGACCTGGACAGCGTGGAAGCAAACGTGACCAGCGCGCTGCCGGCGCAGCTGGAGCGCACCAGCGCCTACCTGACCCACCCCGTCTTCAACAGCTACCATTCGGAACACGAAATGCTGCGCTACCTGCGCAGCCTGGCCGACAAGGACCTGGCGCTGGACCGCACCATGATCCCGCTCGGCTCGTGCACCATGAAGCTGAACGCGACGAGCGAAATGATTCCCGTCACCTGGCCCGAATTCTCGAACATCCACCCGTTCGCGCCGGATGCGCAAACCGTGGGCTACCGCGAAATGATCGCGCAGCTGGAAGAAATGCTGTGCGCACTGACGGGCTACGCCGCCGTCTCGCTGCAGCCGAACGCCGGCTCGCAGGGTGAATACGCGGGTCTGCTGGTGATCAAGGCATATCACGAGTCGCGCGGCGAAGGCCACCGCAACATCTGTTTGATTCCATCGTCGGCGCACGGCACCAACCCCGCATCGGCCAACATGGTCGGCATGCAGGTCGTCGTTACCAGCTGCGACGCCAACGGCAACGTGGACCTGGCCGACCTGAAAGCGAAAGCGGAAAAGCACAGCGCCAACCTGGCTTGCGTGATGGTCACTTACCCATCCACCCATGGCGTATTTGAAGAAGGCATCCAGGAACTGTGCGAGATCATCCACTCGCACGGCGGCCAGGTCTACATCGACGGCGCCAACATGAACGCGCTGGTCGGCGTGGCCGCTCCCGGCTCGTTTGGCGGCGACGTCTCGCACCTGAACCTGCACAAGACCTTCTGCATCCCGCACGGCGGTGGCGGACCAGGCGTGGGCCCGATCGGCGTGGGCGCCCACCTGGCGAAATTCCTGCCGAACCAGCGTTCGAGCGGCTATCAGCGCGATGCCGCTGGCATCGGTGCCGTCAGCGCCGCGCCATTCGGCTCGGCCAGCATCCTGCCGATTTCGTGGATGTACATTGCCATGATGGGCGCAGAGGGATTAACCGCAGCGACCGAGACGGCGATTCTGGCAGCGAACTACATCGCGCGTCGCCTGGCACCGCACTACCCCGTGCTGTACTCGGGCCACGACGGTCTGGTCGCGCACGAGTGCATCCTGGACCTGCGCCCGATCACGGACGCCACCGGCATCAGCAACGAAGACGTGGCCAAGCGTTTGATGGACTTCGGTTTCCATGCGCCGACCATGAGCTTCCCCGTGCCGGGCACGCTGATGATCGAGCCGACGGAAAGCGAATCGAAAGTGGAAATCGACCGTTTCATCGACGCCATGATCGCCATCCGCGCGGAAATCGCCAAGGTCGCCAGCGGTGAATTCGACCACGACGACAACCCGTTGAAGAACGCGCCGCACACGGCACAGGTATTGATGTCGGACAACTGGGAACGCAAGTACAGCCGTGAAATCGCGGCCTACCCCGTCGCTTCCTTGCGCCAGCGCAAATACTGGCCACCAGTGGGCCGCGCCGACAACGTGTACGGCGACCGCAACCTGTTCTGCGGCTGCGCTCCGATCAGTTCGTATGAAGAAGAGTAAACCTGATTTGCCCGGCTAGCCGGGCAAGAGGAATACAGAACGGCAGGCCGCAAGGTCTGCCGTTTTTTCATGGGTGCCCTACAACGCCAGCAAGACGGCGCCCGGCAGCCCCAGCACGGTGCCCAGTATCGTCAGGCACACGACGTCGCGCCGCTCGCAGCGGGCGCGGTGTGAACTCCACGCGGCAAACAGCAACGCCACGGCCACGCCGCTGAGCGAAATTCCCACTTCTGTCATGCCAGTTCTCCCGTCATTGTTTCTTTTTTCATTACTCTCATCCTTTTCACATTATTGAACAGGCTACCTACCGGTAGGCAGTGAGTGTACAATAAAAAACACGGCGGCGTCCATGCCCCGATTTTTTGATGACACGAAGGAATCGCAATGCAGCTACAAACCACTCTCCCCGCCGCCAGTCTTGGGCTGGCGGCCTCCCTGGCCCTGGTGGCCGTGCTCGGTCCGGCAGGCATCGACATGTATCTGGCCTCGATGCCTGCCATGGCGCGCGAACTGCACACCTCGTATGCGAATGTCCAGCTGAGCCTGACCGTCTTCCTGCTGGCCCTGGGCGCAGGGCAGTTGCTGTGCGGTCCGCTGACGGACATGCTGGGCCGGCGCCGTCCGCTGCTGGCCGGCATCGCCGTCTACATTCTTGCCGCCGTGTGGGCGGCGCAGGCGGATCAATTGACCACCCTGCTGCTGGCGCGGTTGCTGCAGGGCCTGGGCGCGGCGCTGACCCTGGTCGTGGTGATGAGCATGGTGCGCGACGTGGCAGATGGGGTTAAAGCGGCGCAGCTGTTTGCCCTGTTGATGACCATCGTGGGACTGGCGCCCGTGCTGGCGCCCGCCGTGGGCGGCTTGCTCGATGCCCATTACGGCTGGCGCGCCGTGATGCTGGCCCTGGCCGCGCTGGGCGCCTTGACCCTGCTCAATAGCGCGCTGTTCCTGCCGGAAACTTTGCCGCCCGCACGCCGCGTCTCGCCGCGCGGCCTGCACCGCACGTATGCGCGCATCGCGCTGGACCGCGCCTTCCTGCTGCCCGCGCTGGCCCTGTCCGCCACTTTCTTTTTCCTGTTTGCGTATATTGGCGGCGCGTCGCTCGTGTACCAGCGCGATTTCGGCCTGTCCGCCAGCAGCTTCGGCCTGGTGTTCGGTTCCACGGGCGTGGCTGTGCTGCTTGGCGCCATGGCCAGCGGCCGCCTGGTGGAACAGCACGGCGTGGCGCGCCTCTGCGTGGCGGGCAGCGTGGCCATGCTGGGCGGCGCGGGATTGGCCCTTCTCGGCGCCTGGGCGGGCTTCGGCATCATCGCCGTCGTGCCCGGCATGTTCGTGGCCCTGTTTGGCCTGGGCATCGCCGAAGCGGCGCTGATGGCCATGGCCATGGGTTCACAACAGCGCGCGCTCGGCTCCACGGCCGCGCTGCTGGGCGCCATCCAGATGACCTTGTCGTCGCTGGCCACGCCGCTGGCGGCCAGTCTGTCCGAATGGGGGCCAATGCCCTGGCTGCTGTTCTTGACCGTGGCCGGCCTGCTGGTATCATGGCTGACCCTGGCAACTGCGCGCGTCCATCCGGCACCCGCCACCCGCCTGGGGGCGCACTGACGCCTCACCCACAACCACCTCAATGATGAAAAAACGCTCGGCCTCGGCCGATAACATCTGTGCCGTCGCCGTCGTGCACTTTTCAGAACACGGCTACGATGCCTCGTCCCTCAGCGACATCGCCGAACAGGCAGGCATGCGCAAGGCCTCGCTGTATTCCCACTTCGCCGGCAAGGACGCCCTGTTTCTGGACGTGTTTGCCGACGCGCTGGCCGAAGAGCAAGCCTTCATGGATGCCTGCTTCACCGACGAGGCGGCAATGACGGCACCCGGAGGGCAACTGGCCGGCGCCCTGTACTGCGACCGCATGGCCCAGCGCTACGGCGATTCGGCCCATTTGCGCTTCTTGCTGCGCACGGCGTATTTGCCGCCCGCCAGCCTGCGCATCGAAGTCGGCACAGGCTATGAATCCTTGCTGGCACAGCTGCAGCAACACTACGTGGCCAGCCTGGGCCGCCTGGCGCCCACCCTGGCGCCGCAACGCATCGACCTGTATGCGCAAGCCTACCTGGGCATCGTCGACAGCCTGCACGTGGAACTGATCTACGCGGGCGGCGCCGCCCTGCAGCAGCGTCACGCGGCCTTGTGGCATATCCTCTCCGATTCGCTGGCGATGGCGGCAGAATCGGCCTGATGCGGTATAGGCTGCAGCCACACGCTGAACGGCAAACAGGTCTGACACAAGCCGCTATCGACTCTTCAAAAGCACCGGTTTGCCATATTCAAATGTGGTACGGCTTGCTGGCGGATTTTTCGCATGGGATGTTCCGCTTGCGCCCCATAGCGGACTTTGCAATATCAAAATGATCGCCTGAATATTATTCGAGCTTTGAGTCTCGGTCGCAAGCGTATTTAGGGTGCTGCGCTGGAGCGAGGAAAGTATCGATGGCGGATACAATTTTGGCCTTCAATTGTTCACTACCAGCATCTTGCATATCCTTGTGGCGCGAGCCTTTGATGTGGACCACGCATGTACCGTAGTGGCTGCGCTCTTCCTCATTCGGCAGTACACCGCGGTCGGCAGTGGTGTCACTGGCACGAATTGTCAGGACGTGGATGCCAGCTGAGCGGGGCAACGCGACCCGACGGCTGTCGAGGCTGATAATGCTGGATACGCGGCTCGGGTTGTCAGCGGCAAACTGAGCCGAACTGTCGCCACCGAGCGAGTGCCCGACGAGAAGCAAGTGTCGCCAATCGAACTGAGGATAGCGTACTGCGGTCCCGTCGATCACGGTGGAAATCGACCGTGAAGCTACGCGGGCCATCGCCTTTAGTTGCTTCGTAATCGGCGCGTCTCGATCTAACTTTATGCCGCCAGAGCTATCTTGCAACGCGACAACCAAGTAACCCATTCGGTTGAGATTCTGTGTGACGAATGAGTAGTCTGAACCGGAAAGCCCATATCCTGGGCTAAGGATTGCAACTGGACATGGTTGCGCACGAGTGCACGCTTGCACATTAGGTGGAACGTGAATATTCAGTGGTACGGCAGCAATGGCCATAGGTGTGCAAAACATCAGGGGAATTAAGGTGACGAGACGGCGCATTGAATCCTTTCTTGCTACGTTTGGAGGATGCTGAATCTGGGGTTACTGATGATTATCTCTGAAGTCGAACAACGAACAATGAGAATGCGATGTCAGACTACACGACGAGTTAAGGCGTAGCCTTGCAATAGGTCTGCTTTTGGCCGGTGCAGTCGTCGGCAGGTTCCGCCCCATAGCGGACATTCGCTTGCAAGCACCCTTATGAATTCAGAGAGAACGAGGCGCTGTCGCCGAGCGAAAGAACGGCTTCTAAGTAGTTGGTGCCCGCCTTGCGTGCAAGCACGTCGTCAATGCAATGCGTAGTTAGACGAACGCGTGCCTGATTTGGGCGTGTGAAATCCCATAAGACGCCAAAGGTGAAACTCGTATTGAGCTCATTACTGATCGCTGCCGCCAGCTGGCCATTTGAGGTCGCGGCCTCCACGGAAAATGCCTCATGCAGTCGTGGACGGGCCCGTATTTCTGCAGCCATTTCCTCACTTATTGTGAAATCTGTCTGGGAGACCGGCTCGTCATCCGGGTATAGCTCTTGAATTGTCCGGCCACGTGCGGTAATGCCGCATGCCTCGATCAGCTTCACGCTCAACGCTTCGCCGGGCAAAATTGACTGTTCGGCGACCCAAATCAAATGGCCGCATCCCCCATCAGAGTAAATGCCACCGCTTGCATCCAGCACTGCTTTCTGCGCCTGATCGAGCGCACCATGCACAGATACATCTACGACATCCATTCCCGCAAGGTCGATTGTTATGAAGTGACTGCCATTGATTTCAATTGCTATGCCGGGCATGGTTGCTTTCATTTCAGGATAAATCGCATTGGCGGGAGGCGTTCTGATCAGAAGTCGAATCGATACTGCTAGATGAACGACTGGTTGTGGCCGGTTGCCGTCTTGTTATATCTTAACCTCTGATGATAAATTGGAGCTCGTATCAACCCTTCGTGGGCGGAGTCCTTTCGCAAACTCCTCCCTGACCTTGGTTAACGAATACTCGTCGCCCATGTCTGCTTCAATTTCACCGATGCAGCCCCGACAGTCGCCACCACAGTCAACTGATAGAGGGTCATCTTTCTGGTCCAGTTTTCGACTGCATATACTGCATGGTTTTCGCATCTTCAAACCTCTATCCGACTACAAGTTGTTTGCGGCCACGGCGAGCGTCGGCTTTTGGCCAACTGCTGTCGAGGGCAGCTACCGCCTTATAGTGTGGAAAAACTCGGGTACCTTGACCTTTAGATAGAAACCCTGCCAGCCTGGACTGGCGAGTAGCGTCGCCAGTGATCGATCACTGGCTGATTGGATATCCAAGACCTCCGGAAATTCCTCCCGTTCAACATTTTCAACACAACAGGCTGACAGACGTCCGTCGATGCCAATAGTGCTCGCCGCAAAACAGTCATCCGCCGGTTTCCAGACGTACTGAGCAGCAACATCGTGGAAGCTTGCAGGGAACGAGGGGTATTTGACAAGGCGCACCACGCCAAAAATGGGTCAGGCATACGCGTGCATCAGTAGAAAGCCAGCAAGCGGAACGACGGCAAACAGCACAACAACGCCAAGGCATCCAGATCTTGAACCGGCAGGAGAAGCGCTACGCGCACGCTCGCGTGGCGCCCTGGCACGTACCCATTTGATATGACAGGACTGGCAAAAGAATGTGGTTTTGTTGTTACGCCAGGCGTCGATGGTGCGATCGGTATGGCGTGCAACCGTGCCGCAACGGGCACATTCGAAGTGTGTTTCTTTGGGCAGTTTTTTAGAAAAATACTTGCCGACAAAGAACATGACAACAAGTCCTGCTATGACTGCCCCAACGATGAATTCCATAGTCATGTGTTTTTCTGTATCTGCATGGTGTTCACCATGGCTATTGCCAGCCCATCAGCGTACCCGAGCATAACGGATTGCCAAGCAGAAAGAATCACACATTGTCACAGCAACGCGAAGGGCCGCTTCCGGCCCCCACTAGCATGTCCGCCCGCACCCACATTACACTTTGGAAACCTAAGATTTCTTCAGTTGACACTCTTGCAGCACGTGCATAAGATGCCCCCATTATTCATTTACGGAGTCCCACGTGGGTACTTGTTCTAGTGACAGTAGCCGATCTTGTATCGGTGATTGCCTCGGCAGCTAAACAGCAAGCAACGCGGAACTTCCTTTCTTCCGTGCCTTGCTGAGCAAGGTGCGGTGTCTCGCGCGGCCAGTCTGGCCGCGCGCCTCCCCCTCTTTCCGATCGCGACCGGCTACTGACCCGGATTGCCCGCCAGCACTATTGTGTCTTGGCGGCACGCAAGTCTTGCCTGCGGCTGCGCCGCCCGTCAACACCTCGCCGTGAAAGGAAGAGCCATGAATCTCTTCACCCGCTTATTCGAATCGTTCCTGCGCAAGCGCCATACTGCCGGGCATTTCCGCCGCCGCGCCATGCCGCTGGAAAACAGCACGGCCCGCCCCGTGCCCGACCATCTGGCGCGCCAGCTGCTGGCCGCCGCCCACGAAGACCTGGACAGCGCCCTGAACCGCCTGCATACGCGCCTGGAAGGCTTGCGCGATGCCGAGGCACAAGTCATCGGCGCGCAAACGGGCCCGAATGAAGTCGAGCATGAAAAACCGCTGGCCTGGTACCAGCACCTGTGGCTGTGCTACAAGAATCCGTTCAACCTGCTGCTCACCGTACTGGCGATTGTTTCCTACTTGACGGAAGACCCGAAGGCCACCATCGTCATCGGCACCATGGTGATTTTGTCGACCCTGCTGCGCTTCGTGCAGGAAGGCCGCTCGAACCGCGCCGCGGAGCGCCTGAAAGCCATGGTCAGCAATACGGCCACCGTGCTGCGCAATGGCCAGCAAAGCGAGCTGCCCATCCGTCAGCTGGTGCAGGGCGACATCATCGTGCTGTCGGCCGGCGACATGATCCCCGCCGATTGCCGTTTGCTTTCCGCAAAAGACCTGTTCGTCAGCCAGGCCGCCATGACGGGTGAATCCTTGCCCGTGGAAAAGATGGCCGAGCTGGCCGATGCCGCCGGCCGCGACCCGATGGAGCTGGCCAATTTGCTGTTCATGGGCACGAACGTGATTTCGGGCGCCGCCACGGCGCTGGTCTTGGCCACGGGCAACCGCACCTATTTCGGCACCATCGCCACGCGCGTGACGGCCACCGAGCGCACGCCGACGGCGTTTGAAGCGGGCGTGAACAGTGTCAGCTGGCTGCTGATCCGCTTCGCCCTCGTGATGGCGCCGCTCGTGTTCCTGATCAATGGCTGGACCAAGGGCGACTGGATGGAGGCGTTTTTATTCGCCCTCTCTGTCGCCGTGGGCCTGACGCCGGAAATGCTGCCCATGATTGTCACCAGCACGCTGGCCAAGGGCGCCGTGAAACTGTCGAAAAAGAAAGTCGTCGTGAAACGCCTGGATGCGATCCAGAACTTCGGCGCCATGGATGTGCTGTGCACGGACAAGACAGGCACCTTGACGCAGGACAAGATCGTGCTGGAACGCCATACCGACGTGTTTGGCCAGCCGTCCGATGAAGTGCTGCAATTCGCGTACCTGAATAGCCACTACCAGACGGGCCTCAAAAACCTGCTGGACCGCGCCGTGCTCGACCATGTGGAATTGCAGACGGAAATGCAGCTGGCCCGCGATTACGTGAAAGTCGATGAAATCCCCTTCGATTTCGTGCGCCGCCGCATGTCCGTCGTCGTTTCCGAAAAGAATGACCACCACGAGCTGATCTGCAAGGGCGCCGTCGAGGAAATCCTCGCCGCCTGCAGCCATTTGCGCCTGAATGGCGTGAACGTGCCGCTCGACGCCGCCCTGCTGGCCAAGGTGCTCGATACCACGCACGGCCTGAATGCGGAAGGGCTAAGAGTGGTGGCCGTGGCCGTCAAGGAAGTGCCACCGCATAAAACCGTGTACGGCGTGGCCGATGAAACGGCGCTGACCCTGATCGGCTACGTAGCCTTCCTCGACCCGCCGAAGGAGTCGACGGCGCCCGCCCTGCGCGCGCTGGCCGAACATGGCGTCACCGTGAAGGTCTTGACGGGCGACAATCACCTGGTGACGGCGAAGATTTGCCGCGAAGTGGGTCTGGCCGTGCATGGCGTGCTGCAAGGACCGCAACTGGACGACATGGACGACGCTACCCTGGCCAGGGCAGCTGAAGACAATACCGTGTTTGCCAAGCTCAGCCCGTTGCACAAGGAGCGCCTGGTGCGCGCCTTGCGCGGCAATGGCCATATCGTCGGCTTCATGGGCGACGGCATCAACGACGCGCCCGCCCTGCGCGCCGCCGACATCGGCATTTCCGTCGATTCGGCCGTCGATATCGCCAAGGAAGCGGCCGACATCATCCTGCTGGAAAAGAGCCTGATGGTGCTGGAAGAAGGCGTGCTGGAGGGCCGCCGTACCTTCAGCAACATGCTCAAGTACATCCGCATGACGGCCAGCTCGAACTTCGGCAATGTGTTTTCCGTGCTGGTGGCCAGCGCCTTCCTGCCGTTTTTGCCGATGCTGCCGCTGCACTTGCTGGTGCAAAACCTGCTGTATGACGTGTCGCAGATCGCCATCCCGTTCGACAATGTCGACGCTGAACTGATCCAGAAGCCCCTGAGCTGGAACCCGCGCGACATCGGCCGCTTCATGGTGTTCTTCGGTCCCATCAGCTCGATCTTCGACATCAGCACCTTTATTTTGATGTGGCATGTGTTTGGCGCGAATACACCGGAACAGCAGACCTTGTTCCAGTCCGGCTGGTTCGTCGTGGGCTTGCTGACGCAAACCCTGATCGTGCACCTGATCCGCACGCCCAAGCTGCCCTTCATCGACAGCATCGCCTCCGTGCCCTTGCTGGTGGCCACCACTGCCATCATGGCCGTGGGCGTGTTCCTGCCGATGGGACCGCTGGCGACCTACTTCAAGCTGCAAGCCTTGCCGCTAGGCTACTTCCCCTGGCTGCTGGGCATCCTGGTGTGCTACACCGTGCTGACGACGTTCATGAAACGCGTGTATCTGCGCAAATTCGGCTGGCAATAGTATGATGGAACGCTCTTTCTCCTCACAAAGGCACGCATGAGCGTTTCCCCTCTTTCCAAGCGTCATCAGGCCTTGCTGCTATCGGCGCTGGTGTTTCCCGGCAGCGGACACTTTTTGCTCGGACGCAAGACGCGTGGCTGCCTGTTCCTCGTGCCGGCCCTGGTCGCCCTGTTGCTCGTATTACGCCAGATCATGGCACGTTTGGACCAGGTTATGGCACAGATCGACAGTGGCGCCCTGCCCCTCGATGTGCAGCTGATCATGGAAAAAGTGGAGCGACTCTCCGCCAATGACGGCCCCGCCATGACGGTGGCCGTGGGGGTGCTCGTGGCGTGCTGGATAGGCAGCCTGATCGACACCTGGCTCATCAAGCCATGACGGCGGAAGCACAGGCACGCAAACAGCGCAAGGAAGCAAAGATGCAGGCGCGCCGCGCGCAGCTGGCGCTCATGCGCCAGGACCATGGCGGCCCGCAGGCCTGGCGCGGCTGGTTCGACGGCTCCGCCCACCCGAACCCGGGCAAGCTGGGCATAGGCGCCCTGTTGCTGGGGCCGGCCGGCGAGCGCATCGAACTGAGTCAGGCGGCCGGTTATGGCAGCAGCAGCGACGCGGAATATGCGGCCCTGACAGCCGTGCTGCAGGCGGCACTCAGCATACGCCCGCCGCCCGCGCAACTGCTGCTGTACGGCGACAGCCAGGTGGTGATCAACGATGTGCTGGGAACGACGCCGGTCGGCGCCAAGGGACTGGAAACGCACAGGGCCACCGTAGTGGCCCTGCTGGAACAATTCACCGATGTGAGCTTGTGCTGGCTGCCCCGCCACAGGAATGGCGAGGCGGACCGGCTGTCGCAGCTGGCGATCGCCGGCTGGGTGGAAAAGGATTAAGCGGCGCGGCCGATCCGCAAGGCAGGCTTGGCTTCCTTGCTTGCCGGACGTTTTACCCCCTTCAAGCCGCTGACACTGGCCTGCTGGCCATGCAATTTAAAGACGCTGACCACTTGCGCCAGGTTGTGCGCCTGGTGCTGCATCGATTCGGCGGCCGCCGCCGATTCTTCCACCAGAGCTGCATTTTGTTGCGTCACGGCATCCATCTGGCCGATGGCGCGGTTGATCTCGTCGATGCCCACGCTTTGCTCGCTGCTGGCTGCCGTGATTTCCGTGATGATATCGCTCACGCGCTGCACACTGTCGACGATATCGTTCATGGTCGAACCGGCTTGCGCCACCAGCATGCTGCCCGCGTTGACTTGCTCCACGGACGCGCCGATCAGGGTCTTGATCTCTTTTGCCGCCGATGCCGAGCGCTGCGCCAGGTTGCGCACTTCGGACGCCACCACGGCGAAGCCGCGACCCTGCTCGCCTGCGCGTGCCGCTTCCACGGCCGCATTCAGCGCCAGGATGTTCGTCTGGAAGGCGATGCCATCGATGACGCTGATAATGTCGACGATCTTGTTCGACGAGGCATTGATCGATTGCATGGTGCCCACCACTTGCGCCACCACTGCGCCGCCCTTGACGGCCACTTGCGCCGCCGACGCCGCCAACTGATTTGCCTGGCGCGCATTGTCCGCATTCTGTTTCACGGTCGACGTCAGCTCTTCCATCGACGACGCCGTTTCTTCCAGCGAACCGGCCTGCTCTTCCGTGCGACTCGACAAGTCCTGGTTGCCGGCGGCAATTTGCGTCGACGAGGTGGCGATACTGTCCGTGCCGCTGCGCACTTCGCCCACGATGTTGAGCAAACTGGTGTTCATATCCTTCAATGCCTGCAACAGTTGACCCGTTTCATCCTTGGCACTGGCATCGATCTGCGCCGTCAAGTCGCCATCGGCCACCTTGCGGGCGATGTCCACGGCCGTGCGCAGCGGGCGCACGATGCCCGTCGTCAACAACCAGGCGCAGACGACGCCAAAGCCCAGCGCCAGCATAGCCAGTGTCAGCAGCAAGTTGCGGCTCGTCTTGGCGACCTCGTCGATCTCGCGCGCCGTCGTGTCGATGCTGGTGCGCTGGTGCTGCAGCATGTCGTTGACCACTTTCAGGTATTTCGTCGAACCGGGCACGAAGACGTTCTGGAAAGTTTGCTCCGCTGCCGCTTCCTGCCCATCGGCCTTCAGCTTCGACACTTGCGCGCGCGAATCGAGGTACACCTTGCGCTGTTCGCTCACGAGGCGGAACAGTTCCTTTTCTTCCGGGCTGGAAATCAAGGCTTCGATTTTCTTTTGCAGTTCGCCCGATACGACGGACGATTGCTTGGCTTCTTCCGCAAAATACGCGCCCAATGTCGTGTCGCTGCTGCGCGCGATGGCCGTGGTGCGGCGCACGCCGCTGTCGATCTTGCTGTACCAGTCGGAAATATAGCGTTCCTTCGCCAGCGGCTGCTCCATCATGTTGCGCGTGGCGGTGGCCACGTCGTGCAAACGCCAGACGCTGATGCCGGTAATGACCATGGAAAACAGCAAAATGACGGCAAAACCCAGGCCGAGACGCACACCAATACTGACGTTTCTTAACAAATTCATGTGAATATCCTAAAAAAGCGGAACCAGACTATATAAAAGGGAACAGAAGGCTGCGGCTGCGCGGGGCAGCCGCAACGGCATTCAGCGTGCGCCTAGGCGCAAGGCGGTTTGCGGCGCTGCCGGGCGTTTCATCGCGTTCGCGCCGTTGACCTTGGCCTGCTGCTGGCCATGGAGCTTGAACACGCTGACCACTTGCGCCAGCTTGTGCGCCTGGTGCTGCATCGATTCGGCGGCCGCCGCCGACTCGTCCACCAGGGCTGCATTTTGTTGCGTCACGGCATCCATCTGACCGATGGCGCGGTTGATTTCGTCGATGCCCACGCTTTGCTCGCTGCTGGCTGCCGTGATTTCCGTGATGATGTCGCTTACGCGCTGCACGCTGTCGACGATATCGTTCATGGTCGAACCGGCTTGCGCCACGAGCATGCTGCCCGCGTTGACTTGCTCCACGGACGCGCCGATCAGGGTCTTGATCTCTTTTGCCGCCGATGCCGAGCGCTGCGCCAGGTTGCGCACTTCGGACGCCACCACGGCGAAGCCGCGACCCTGCTCGCCTGCACGTGCCGCTTCCACGGCCGCATTCAGCGCCAAAATGTTCGTCTGGAAGGCAATGCCATCGATGACCGAAATGATGTCGACGATCTTGTTCGACGAGGCATTGATCGATTCCATCGTGCCCACCACTTGCGCCACGACTTCGCCGCCCTTGACGGCCACTTGCGCGGCCGACGCCGCCAACTGGTTCGCCTGGCGCGCATTGTCCGCATTCTGTTTCACGGTCGACGTCAACTCTTCCATCGACGACGCCGTTTCTTCCAGCGAACCGGCCTGCTCTTCCGTGCGGCTCGACAAGTCCTGGTTGCCGGCGGCAATTTGCGTCGACGAGGTGGCGATACTGTCCGTACCGCTGCGCACTTCGCCCACGATGTTGAGCAAACTGGTGTTCATGTCCTTCAACGCCTGCAACAGTTGCCCCGTTTCATCCTTGGCGCTGGCATCGATCTGCGCCGTCAAGTCGCCATCGGCCACCTTGCGGGCAATGTCCACGGCCGTGCGCAGCGGGCGCACGATGCCCGTCGTCAAGACCCAGGCGCAGACGACGCCAAAAGCCAGCGCCAGCACGGCCAGCGCCAGCAGCAACTTGCGGCTGGCATTGGCGACGGCGTCGATCTCGCGCGCCGTCGTGTCGATGCTGGCGCGCTGGTGTTCCAGCAAGTCCAGCACCATCTTCTGGTACTTGGCGGCAGCCGGCACAAAGGTCTTTTCAAACACTTCATTGGCGGCCTCGACCTGGGACTCACCCTTCAGCTTGTAGACCTGGTCGCGCGAACTGATGTACACCTTGCGCTGTTCCAGCAAGCCCGCGAACATGGCTTTTTCGGCGGGCAAGTCGATCAGTGCCTCAATCTTCTTTTGCAGCTCGGCCGAACTGGACGACGAGACTTTCGATTCTTCGGCGAAATAGCCGCTCAGCGAAGTGTCGCTGCTGCGGGCAATGGCGATGGTGCGGCGCACGGCGCTGTCGATACGGCCATACCAGTCGGAAATATAGCGCTCCTTGGCCAGCGGCTGCTCCATCATGACGCGCGTGGCGCTGGCCACGTCGTGCAGGCGCCAGACGCTGATGCCCGTAATGAGCATGGAAAACAGCAAAATGACGGCAAAGCCCAATCCCAGACGCACCCCGATGCTGACGTTTCTTAACAAATTCATGTGAACTATCCTAATATCCAGAAGAGGCCCTGTAGCCAGCGCCAGGGACAGCAGGGCGGACGCCGCCAAATCTGTCCTGCCAAGTAAACTGGCGCACGGTTCAGTTGAACCGTGCGCCAGGAAAATGCGCTAGCGTGCTCCCTGCGGAAACGATATGCAATACTCAATGTCAATGGTTTTTGACAATATGCCGGGGAATTCTCTTCACTGCAGCATTACGCCGCCAGTTTCTCGATCAAGCCCATGTCGGCGCTGGACATCAACTGGTCGATATCGACCAGGATCAGCATGCGCTCGTCGAGGGTGCCCAGGCCGATCACATATTCCGTGTCGATCGAGCGGCCCATGTCCGGCGCCGGCTTGATCTGTTCCGGCATCAGGGTGGTGACGTCGGACACACGGTCCACGACCATGCCGACGACGCGGTTGCCGATATTGAGGATGATGACGACGGTGAACTGGTCATAGCTGGGCGTGCCCAGGTTGAATTTGATGCGCATGTCGACGATGGGCACGATGATGCCGCGCAAGTTGACCACGCCCTTGACGAACTCGGGCGCGTTGGCGATACGGGTCGGCGTTTCATAGCTGCGAATTTCGCTGACTTTCTGGATGTCGATGCCGTACTCTTCCTGGCCCAGGGTAAAGGCCAGGTATTCGGCAGCCTTGGCAACGGTTGCGCCAGTGTCGCTGGAAATGGTGTTCATGATAATCCTTTCGTTAACTCGCCTGGGGCGCAGGCCAGGACACGCTGCACGCGGGCCCTGGACGTGACGAGCCATCCACAATTAATGAAATGGCTGCCACTTGTATGTTTTTGCAAATACTTTCTAGCAATTAGCTTATGTCTCTAATTTCCGTGCGGCAATGTTACCCCATGTAAATTTTACATGCACTAAAAAAGAGCGATCGCCGGGCCAATGCTTTTCCAAAAATGCACGTATGTGGCAAACACGGCACGCCGGGGCGCCAGACTTCCCGCCACATGCGGCGGCGTTTTATGCCACACTGGCGGCCCCTGATGTTGACGACTTTAACCCATGCATTCTTTGCTTTCCCAATGGCAGCCACGCCTGCTGGCACTGGCCATAGCCGACTTGGGCGACGACAGCGCCCACGATATCAACCATTTGCAGCGCGTGTGGCGCAACGCCGCCGTCTTGCTGCAGGAACACGCGCAGGCCGATGCGCTCGTCGTGATGGCCGCGTGCTACCTGCACGACCTGGTCAACTTGCCGAAAAACCATCCCGAGCGCCACCTGGCGTCGCGCCAGGCAGCCGCGCTGGCTTGCCACCGGCTGGCGGAGCTGGATTTCCCTGCAGAAAAACTGGCGGGCGTGGCCCACGCCATCGAGACCCACAGTTTTTCCGCCAATCTGCCGCCGCACACCATCGAAGCGCAAATCGTGCAGGATGCCGACCGCATCGACGCGCTGGGCGCCGTGGGACTGGCACGCCTGTTCTATACGGCGGCGCGCATGGACAGCGCACTGGCGCACGGCAACGATCCGCTGGCCGAACATCGCGCACTGGACGACAAGGCCTACGCGCTCGACCATATCGTCACCAAGCTCGACAAGCTGCCCGGCAAGATGCAGACGGCGGCGGGCCGCGTGCTGGCCGAGAAGCGCCTGGCCGTATTGACGGACTTCCGCATCGCCTTTGCCGACGAATGGGGAATGAGCACATAAGCTTGGTGGCGATAGCCAGCAGCGCACATGCTGTCTATAATGCAAGCTTCAGCTATCGCGCCGCGCGTCGGCAGAAACCTGCAACGCGCCGGCGCAACGCCAACACGCCGAAAGCATGCATGTCCGATAAAAACAGCCCCGACAGCCATTCCCCGTCCTCCCCAGCCGCGCCCGCTCGTGCCGGCAACCTCAATTTCATCCTCGTCTGCGTCTTCATCGACATGCTGGGCATCGGCCTGGTGGTGCCCGTGCTGCCCATCCTGATCGGCGACTTTGTCAACGGCAAGGAAGCGCAAGCGTTCTGGTACGGCATCATGGCGGCCGTCTTCGGCTTGCTGCAGTTCATCTTCATGCCCATGCTGGGCGCCATCAGCGACCGCGTAGGACGCCGTCCCGTGCTGCTGTACTCGATGGCCGGCATGGGCATCAATTTCCTCGCCACGGGCTGGGCGCCGAACCTGGCCTGTTTGTTCATCGGGCGCATCATCGGCGGCGTCTCGTCGGCCAGCATGTCGGTCGCGTCCGCCTATGCGTCCGACATTTCCACGCACGACAACCGCGCCAAGAGCTTCGGCAAGATCGGCGCCGCCTTTGGCCTGGGCTTCATTTGCGGCCCCATGCTGGGCGGCCTGCTGGGCGAGATCAATCTGCACCTGCCGTTTTACGTGGCGGCGGGCCTGTCGGCAGCCAATTTCATCTATGGCTATTTCTGCGTGCCCGAATCGTTGCAGCCGGGTCCGCGCGCGCCATTTACTTTGGCGCGCATCAATCCGTTTGCCGCCCTGCTGAAACTGGTGCGCCGCGTAGAGATCCGCGGCCTGGTGCTGGCCTTCGGCCTGATGACGTTTGCGCAAATGATGCTCAACACCACCTGGGTGCTGTACACGCATTTCCGCTTCGACTGGACGCCGCGCCAGAACGGCATCGCCCTGTTCTGCGTGGGCCTGTGTGCGGCCGTGGTGCAGGCGGGCTTGCTGGGGATACTCATCAAGCGTTTTGGCGAAGTGCGCCTGTCGCTGCTGGGCATGGCCTCGGGCGCCCTCACCTACCTGCTGTACGGCCTTGCGACGCAAGGCTGGATGATGTATGCCTTGATTTTGTGCAACCTGCTGGCCTTTGCCGCCGGCCCCGCCTTGCAAGGCATCATTTCGAAGGCGTCCGCCGCCAGCGAACAGGGAGAACTGATGGGTTCCCTGCAATCGATCAGCAGCCTCGGCATCATCATCATGCCCTTGCTCGGTAGCATGATCTTGGGCGAAGTGAGCCACTTGCCGCCACAGGACTGGCGCATCGGCAGCACTTTCTATCTATGCGCCATCATGCAAACCCTGGGCATCCTGGTGGCCTGGCGCTACTTCAAGGCGCAACGCGAGGCAAGACTTGTGGTTTCCACCACAAAGTAGTCGGCAAGATAATATTGTATTTGAGAAATAAATAAGCGAGAATGCGATAATCAACCGCGCGTTACCGACGCCCGGCATTCGATGGTAAGCAAGGATGGGTATGACTGAATTTTATTCCAGCGCCTGGCGCCGAACCGTGGCCATGCTGACGCTGGCGCTGCCATCGCTGGCCAGCGCGCAATGTTCGCGCGACATCCAGGTGCCCGTCTCGGCCATCGGCGCCAGCGTGGTGATCAATGGCGCCAGCATCGGTGGCATCTATCCCGACTTGCTGCGCAGCATGGGTGCCAAGCTCGGCTGCAATTTCATCTTCACGGCCGTACCCCGCGCGCGCCTGGAGGCGATGTTCGAGACGGGCAAGGCCGATATGCTGATGCCGGCCAGCAGCACACTGCGGCGCGACCAGCATGGCCTGTTCATCCCCATGCTGGGCAGCCGCCCCCTGCTGATCTCGCTGCAAGGCACGCGCGCGCCCATCAACACCATGCAGGAATTGATCGAACGGCGCGAATTGCGCGTGGCGCTGGTGCGCGGCTACGACTATGGCGCACCCTACCAGGCGCTGGCGAAGGAACTGAGCAGCCAGGGACGCCTGTTCTACGAAGTCGATGCGCTGTCCGTGGCACGCCTGATGCAAAGCGGCTTCATCGACGCCACCATCATGGCGCCCACCATCCTGGCCGGCGTGGCGCAAAACGATGCGCGCGTGTATGGGCTGGCCGACCGCCTGCGCCTGGAGGCGCTGCCTGAATTGCCGTGGGGCATGAGCGGCGTCTACCTGTCGCGCAAGTCGCTGACGGCGGAAGACCAGGCGGCCCTGCGTGAACTGCTGGACAAGGCGAGCCGCTCGGGTTCCGTGATGGAAGGCTTCCAGCGTCATCACCGCCAGGAAATGCTCTCGCTCAGCATACGCCCGCGCTAGGGACACAGGCGTGCCGGGTCTGATCGCCGCCGCTACCAGGCCATCACCCTGATCGCGGCGGGAGCCATCCTGATGCGAATCGCCTAACGCGCGTCTAGCGGCACTATCGGCAACTCGATTGCGCTGGCCGCGCCTGCTGCGTGGTAGACGCGCTGCGTGGCCTTCTTGTAATCACCAGGCTGGGCCAGGAAGATGTTCGGCACGAAGGTTTGCGGATTGCGGTCATACAGGGGGAACCAGCTCGACTGCACTTGCACGGCGATGCGGTGGCCGGGCAGGAAGACGTGGTTGGCGTTCGGCAAGGCGAAGCGGTAGCGTTCCACCTTGCCCGCAGGAATAGCCGTCGGATGTTCGAGACTATCGCGATAGCGGCCGCGGAAGATATCCATCGCCACGCCCAATTGATACCCGCCCATGGCCGGCTGCGACGGCACTTCGTCCGGATACACATCGATCAGTTTCACCACCCAGTCGGCATCCGTGCCACTGGTGGCGGCAAACAGGTTGACCATCGGCGCGCCGGCGATGCGCACGGCCGTCTTCAACGGTTCGGAAACATAGCTGAGCACGTCCGTCCGGTCCGCATAGCCGCGCTGGTCGCTGACCAGCCATGGCTTCCACTGCTCGCCATCGCCGAGGCGCACGGGACGCGCGACAAACGGCACAGGTTTCGCCGGGTCGGCCACGTATTCGTCGTACGCGCCATTGGCGGAGTCAGCCGCCGTTTGCGCCGGCGCAAAGCCCAGCTTGTAACCATCCTGCAGGTAGATCGGCGTCAGCTTGGTTTCGCAGGTCTCGCAAGCCAGCGGCCACTGCCACAAGCGCTGCCACTGGTTCGTGCCGCTCTGGTAAGACGTCACTGGCGGCGTGTTGGCGTCTGGCGCGCCATCCTTCAGGTATTGATTGAGGAACGGCTGCATGACTTTTTCGCGGAACTGACGCGCCGTGTCGCCGTCAAACTTCAAGGCGCCCAGGCTGGAACCGTCATAGTTGACGCCGCTATGGCGCCACGGGCCGATGGCCAGGTAATTGAGGTTGTTGCGATTGTCGCGCCCCTCCATTGCCCGGTAAGTGGCGTAGGGGCCATAGATGTCTTCCTGGTCCCACTGCCCCACCACGTGCATGGTGGGTACGATCAACTGGCGCTTGGCGAGGATTTTGTCGAGCGCTTGCTCCTGCCAGTAACTGTCGTAAGCCGGGTGTTCGAACAGTTTTTTCGTGTACGTCAGCTTGTCGATACCAAACTTTTTCGCGTAGTCGGCGGCCGAGCCTATGCGCAGATACGCGTCGTAGTCGTCGTAGACGCCCGTCACAGGCGCGTCGCCGCTGCCGCGCACGCTCGTCTGCCATGCCAGGTAAGACAGGCTGGGCATGCGGAAGGCGCCGTTATGGAACCAGTCATCGCCGCGCCAGCCATCGACCATGGCGCTCATGGGTATGGCCACCTTCAGCGCCGGATGCGGGTCGACCAGGGCCATCAGCACCGTATGTCCCTCGTACGAGGAACCCAGCATGCCCACCTTGCCATTGCTTTCTGGAATATTCTTCGACAGCCATTCGATGGTGTCCCACGCATCCGTGACGTTATCGACCTTGGTGTCGTTCAGCGGACCACGCACAGGGCGCGTCATCACATAGTCGCCTTCGGAGCCATGCTTGCCGCGCACGTCCTGGAATACGCGGATGTAGCCGTTTTCCACCAGGGTGTCGTCACCCTGCGGCAAGGTGGCCAGCATGCTGGGGCTGGCCGCGCGCTGGGCGCGGCGGGCCGCATTGTAGGGCGTGCGCGTGAGCATGATGGGAGCGCGCTGCGCGCCCTTCGGCACGACGATCACCGTGTACAGCTTGACCCCGTCGCGCATGGGTATCATCTCCACGCGCTTGACGTAGTCATTCAGGTCGGGCATCACCAGCCTGGCGCCGATATCGGGCGTCATGGGCGGCGTTTGCTCCAGCGCGGGCGCGGCAAACAGGGAGCTGAAGGTGGTACTCAATACCAGGGCCAGGCCGGTGAGCCGGACGGGGGACGACACGTGCATACTGTTCTCCAATGATTCATGCCACGCAAAAGTGGCCGAACGGCAATAGTACCCGGAAAGCAAGTTTTGCAGTAGGCCAGCCTCTGACGCAGCGCAGCAGATATATCGGCACGCAACTTGACAGAACGCGCACGAACTGCAACCATAACGCCATGAAATTTATCCCGTCACAACACGCCTGCTTGAATTGGTGGTCCCGCTCACTTTCGCGCGGCCACTCTATAGTGATGTGAATTTGATCCACGCCGCCTCGATCGGTGGCGTAACAGGTTCCAGCCTGGATCATCCCCGATGCAGGCGGCTCAAAAGGAAACTTGATGAGCTTGCCTAACACCCCCGATACCCCCGACACCGATAACGCCCCAGCCGCACCGCTGTCCGCCGCCGCCATCGCTTCGCAATCCGTGATCCTGACAGGCGACCGCCCTACCGGCCCCTTGCACCTGGGCCACTACGTGGGCAGCCTGCGCGACCGCGTCGCCTACCAGAACAGCTACAAGCAATTCATCATGCTGGCCGACGCGCAAGCGCTGACAGACAATATGGACGACATCGACAAGGTGCACCGCAACGTCGTCGAAGTGGCGCTCGATTACCTGGCCGTCGGCATCGACCCGGCCAAGACCACGGTATTCATCCAGTCGCAAATTCCGGAACTGGCCGAACTGACCTTTTACTACCTGAATATCGTCACCGTGGCGCGCCTCGAGCGTAACCCCACCGTCAAGGAAGAAATCCGCCTGCGCGGCTTCGAGCGCGACATCCCGGCCGGCTTTTTGACCTACCCGGCCAGCCAGGCGGCCGACATCACGGCCTTCAAGGCAGGCGTGGTGCCCGTGGGCGAAGACCAGATTCCGATGATCGAGCAAACAAATGAAATCGTGCGCCGCTTCAACCGCATGTACAACCGCGAAGTCTTGATGGAATGCAAGGCGCTGGTGCCGGATATCGGCCGCCTGCCCGGCATCGACGGCAAGGCCAAGATGAGCAAGTCGCTGGGCAATACCATCAACCTGGGCGCGACATCGGCCGAAATCACGGCAGCCGTGAAAAAAGTCTATACCGACCCGCTGCACCTGCGCGTGGAAGACCCGGGCCACCTGGAAGGCAACATCGCCTTCACTTACCTGGATGCGTTCGACCCGGAAAAAGCGGCGCTGGCCGAAATGAAAGCCCATTATGTGCGTGGCGGCCTGGGCGACAGCATCGTCAAAAAGCGCCTGGACCTGGTCTTGCAGGAAATGCTGGCGCCGATCCGCGCCCGCCGCGAAGAGTTCGCCAAGGACAAGGGCCAAGTCATCCAGATGCTCAAGGAAGGCACCTTCAAGGCACGCGAAGTAGCGGCCCGCACGGCCGATGAAGTCAAGTCCGCGCTGGGCCTGAACTACTTCTGATCACAGACAGGAATAGCAAACTGATGCGCCCAGGCGGAGTCGGGTAAAATCCCGCTTTCGCCTGGGCGCAATTCGTTTGTCACCGTGGCATCAGCAATCCGTAGAGAAGACAAAGCGCCATGAACGATACCCCTGTCGAACAACTGCTGCAGCAGCATTTTTCCATCGATGCGCTGCAACGCTCGCCCGCGCCCCTGCAGCAGGCGCTGCGCATGCTGGGCGGCTGGCTGGCGGCCGAGCGCGACACGCCGTATCCGCACACGCCATACGCGGAACTGCTGACGCAACTGTCCGACACCTGCCTGCCCGCGCACGGCATGCCCGTGGCGGCCTTCCTGCAAGAACTCGACGCTACCGTGCTGGCCAATACGGCCCAGCTGAACCACCCGCAATACATCGGTCACATGACGCAGGCCTTGCCCTGGATCAGCGTGCTGGCCGAAGCGTTTACGGCCACCCTGAACCAGAACCAGGTCAAGATCGAGACAGCGTATGTGTCGACCCTGATCGAAAAACAGATCCTCGGCTGGCTGCACCGCCAGGTGTACCAGCAAGCCGATAGCGTCTACACGCAGGCGATGGCCGCCACCAGCGGCGCGCTGGGCAATGTCGTCAATGGCGGCACCATGGGCAACTTGACGGCGCTGGCCGTGGCGCTGGAACAGCAGCTGCCCGGCACGCGCAAGCGTGGCCTGTTTGCCGCCATGCAGGATTCTAGCTACGCGGGACTGGCCGTGATCGGCTCGGCCCGCAGCCATTATTCCGTGAAAAAGGCGCTGGCGACCCTGGGCCTCGGTGAAAACGCCTTGCACCTGGTCGCCGTCGACCGCGACAACCGCATCGATGTCGCCGCGCTGGAAGCGACGATTGCCGAATTGAAGTCGCGCAAGATCAAGGTCATCGCCATGATCGGCATCGCCGGCACGACGGAAACGGGCGCCATCGATCCGCTGGCCGCCATGGCAGCGATTGCCGCGCGCGAATCCATCTGGTTCCATGTGGATGCGGCCTGGGGCGGCGCCCTGCTGATCGCCGAACAATACCGCGCCCTGTACGACGGCATCGCCCTGGCGGACTCCGTCGTCATCGACGGGCATAAACTGCTGTGGGTGCCGATGGCGCAAAGCATGGTGCTGTTCAAGGACAGCGCCAGCTTGAACTTGCTGAAACACAACGCCAACTACATCTTGCGCGACAACTCGGGCGACCTGGGCCAGACGTCGCTGGAAGGCTCGCGCCGCTTCGACGCCTTGAAACTGTGGACCTCGTTCAAGGTGCTGGGCGTGTCCGGCTACACGACCTTGCTGCAGCAGGCGGCCACCCTGTCCGGCCAGTTGCAGGATTTATTGGCCGACCAGCAGGATTTCGAACTCGTCACGCGTTCGGACACCTTCATTCTGACCTACCGCTACGTGCCAGCGCACTTGCGCCAGCACATGGAAAGCTTGCTGGCCAGCGGCCAGGTGGAGGCGGCGAGCGAGCTGAACAAGCAGTTGAACACGCTCAACGCCAAGCTGCAAAACCGGCAAAAGGCACAGGGCCGCAGCTTTGTGTCGCGCACGGTGCTCGAATCGACGCGCTACCCAGGCCCGACCAATGTGCTGCGCGTCGTCATGACAAATGTCAGGACACGCCCCCACCACCTGCGCGCCATCCTGGCCGAACAGCGCGCCATCGGCCAGGCGCTGGTGGCCGAACTGGGCCTGTAAGGAATCCCCACCCACCCATCAGCCCTGACTGGATGCCCGATGCAACGCCTGAGCGCCCTCACCGATCTGTTATGGCATCTGTTGAAATGGCTGCTGATCGCCGTTGTTGTGGCCGTGCTGGCAGGGTCGGCCTCGGCCGGCTTCCTGTTCACCCTGGACTGGGCGACACGCATGCGCCTGGCGCACGCCTGGCTGATCTGGCTGCTGCCTGTGGCGGGCTTTGCCGTCGGCTGGATGTACTTGCGCTACGGCAGCAGTGTCGAAGGCGGCGCGAACCTGCTCATCGATGAAATCCACGACCCGAAAAAAATCATCCCGCTGCGCATGGCGCCGCTGGTGCTGGGCGGCACGGTCATCTCGCATTTGTTCGGCGCTTCTGTCGGGCGCGAAGGCACGGCCGTGCAAATGGGGGGCGCGCTGGCCGACCAGCTGACCCGCATGTTTCGCCTGAACAATGAAGACCGGCGCATCATCCTGATGGCCGGCATCAGCGCCGGCTTTGCCTCCGTCTTCGGCACGCCGCTGGCGGGCGCCATCTTCGGCCTGGAAGTGCTGGCCATCGGCCGCCTGCGCTACGAAGCCATGCTGCCCTGCCTGGCTGCTGCCGTCATCGCCGACCAGGTGGTCCTGCTATGGGGGCCGGTTTTGCACATTAGCCACACGCATTACGCTGTGCCGCTGATCCCCGCCATTTCCGCCTGGACCCTGGGCGCCATGGTGATCGCGGGCGTGCTGTTCGGCGTGACGGGCAAAGTGTTTGCGCAAGCCACGCACGGCTTGAGCGGGCTGATGAAGCGCTGGATCAGCTACGCGCCACTGCGCCCGCTGGCCGGCGGGGTCGTCATCGCCACTGCCGTCTGGCTGATCGGTACGGATCGCTACATCGGCCTGGGCATTCCCACCATCGTCGACGCCCTGAAGGAAGCGCTGCCCGCCCACGATTTTCTCGCCAAGATGGCGTTTACCATCATCTCGCTGGGCACGGGCTTCAAGGGCGGCGAAGTGACGCCCCTGTTCTTCATCGGCGCGACCCTGGGCAATGCACTGGGACCGCTGCTGCACCAGCCCGTCACCCTGCTGGCCGCCATCGGCTTCGTTGCCGTGTTTGCAGGCGCGGCCAACACGCCCATCGCCTCGACCCTGATGGCGATGGAACTGTTTGGCGCGGAGATCGGCGTCTACGCGGCCATCGCCTGCGTCGTGGCGTATCTGTTTTCCGGCCACGCGGGTATTTACCGGGCGCAGCGAAGCGGGCATGCCAAACGCACAGCCCAAAAGGATCAAGACACATGACACAGAATATCTACGACAACGACACTTTCTTCACGGCCTACAGCCAGCTGCCCCGCTCCATCGGCGGCCTCGACAGCGCCCCCGAATGGCCAGCCCTGCGCGCCATGCTGCCCACACTGCAGGGAAAAAGCGTGCTCGACCTGGGCTGCGGCTATGGCTGGTTCTGCCGCTGGGCTGCCAATGCCGGCGCGGCACGGGTACTGGGAGTCGACGTGTCAGAAAAGATGCTGGCGCAGGCGCGTGGCATGGGGAGCCATGTGGAGGTCGCATATGCCCGGCTGAACCTGGAACAACTGGCCTTGCCGCACGCCAGCTACGATTTGATCTATAGCTCGCTGGCCTTCCACTACATCGAAGGTTTCGATACCTTGCTGGCAACCATCCGGCACGGCTTGAAACCGGGTGGCAAGCTGGTGTTTTCCATCGAACACCCGATCTTCATGGCGCCGCGCCAGCCCGGCTGGCTGACGGATGCGCAAGGCCGCAAGTGCTGGCCTGTCGACAGCTACCAGCAGCAAGGCCCGCGCGTGTCGGACTGGCTGGCGCCCGGCGTGATCAAGCAGCACCGCACCCTGGGCACGACCATCAATGCCTTGTTACGCGCCGGCTTCCAGCTGGAACATGTGGAAGAATGGGGCCCGACAGACGAACAGGTCGCGCAGCAGCCGGCCCTGGCGGAAGAGCGCGAGCGCCCGATGCTGTTGCTGGTGGGGTGCGGTCTCAAGTAACGGCCCGTCAGCTGGCCACATTGGGCAAAAAACGCCGCAGATCCATGCTGACGAGGCCGTGCAGGCCGACGTGCTCGGGCGCATCGCTGGCAGCGCTGGCCAGCCCTCGCCAGCGTCGGGGCGATATTGCTCATTTGCGCGGGCGTCCTCACCGAATGGCGGTGCGGACGCGGCGCGGCCACAGCCGTGCAAGCACAAGGCACCATGCATCGCCGGATATGAGCAAAATCACAGCAGCACGCCAGGCCTTCACCGCAGCCCCATCTCCTCCGGCCAATCGGGAAAACCCAGCGCGTAGGCGGCCCGCACCAGGCTGGCTTGCTCTTCCGCACTGGCATGCCGCAATTCGGCCGCGACCGATTCCAGTGCGGCAATGTCGGCATCGGGGTCGGCTGCGTCCAGGCCGTCGATGTAAGTGGTGGCAAGTATCAGGGCACGGGCCAGGGTATCGATATGCTGCTCCAGCAGTGGTTTAACAATGAGGGTTCAACCGGTGGACCGCCGCAGCGCCGCCCCGCCATGCAGCGCCAGCGGCATGGCCCTGGCCCAGCGGTTCGAGGAGAGAGAAAACGTCAGCGCGCGCACCTGATGGTACCAGCCGGCGGGCACATACAGCATGTCGCCCGGTTCGACGAGGCATTCGATCATGCTGGCCTGGCGCGCCAAAGGGAAACGCTCGAAATCGGGTGCTTCCGGGTCAAACGGCGAGCCGAACAGGATGGCGTTCGCTTCGCTGGGATACAGGAATTCGTCGTGGTGCGGCGGGGATAAAATGATGCGCTTGCGGCCCCACACCTGGGCGAAGATATTATCGTCGTAATCGCAATGCAAAGGCGTTACCGTGCCAGCCGGCCCCACCCAGAAGCGTGGCGGGCCCATCTTGTCGAAATACGTGGGCCAGTGGCACAGGCGGTTCAATTCGCGCAATTCCAGGTTGCCCAGATACGGCGGCAACGCGTACTTGCCCTCTGCCACCAGGTCCAGATATTGCCCCATCGACATGTCCTGCATGGCGCGGTCGGCCGCAAACGCCGTATTGATGTAGTCGCCCACCCTGGCGCGCACGGGCACATGGCTGAACTGCTCGCGCAAAATGTCTGGCTCGAGCTTGGACAAGGGCCAGCGCTGCACCAGCCCGCGCATCAGGAAAGGCAGGCCCTGCGCGGCGCGCGCGCGGAAAACGTCGGCACTGAGACTGCCCAAGTGCGGCACGGCGCCGATGGAGGGCAAGTCACGCGCCGCCTGCTTGATGGCCTCGCGCATGGCGTCGATGGACGTGACGCCGCGCACCTGCGCATCCTTGTCTTCGCGCGCTTGCTTGCGCGCAAGCGCCGCTTCGGGCGAACTGAATTCCGCTGGCGGCCTGGGCGGCAAGGCGCGCGGCGATATAGGGGGGGCCGCAAGCGGGAGCGGCACTTGTTTTTCTACAGACATAAACCTTCTTTGCGATCAGGTGCCGCGCGGCATGGCGCGACAGTGCGCCATTTTAAGCCAGCAAGGCCCGTTTCAGCACGCATGACACAATCCCTACGACGCATCGACACCTGACAAAACCGTCGCGAGCGGAAGGGAGAGGTGGCTAAGAAGCGCAACCGTACTCCAGTACGGTGAGCATCGCAGGCCGCAAAGCGCGACGCGCAGCAGGTTTGGTCAGGTGTCCTCAGACAGGCGTCTTGAAGATGGGATCGACGATGAACTGCTGCGCCTTGATGCGCAAGGTGCGCTCTTCGTCCAGCTCGGCGCGCGTTTCGCCCAGCTCTTCGCGCTCCGCCTCCAGTTCCAGGCGGGCAGCCGCCAGTTCCGTTTCCACGCGCGTCAGGCTTTCCAGCTTCAGCTGGGCCTGGATCAGTTCGGCGCGCGCCGCTTCGGCAGCCTCTTCCAGGCGCGGGATGCCTTCGAGCTTGAACTGCGCCTTGGCCAGGTCCATGCGCGCCTGCTCGGCCGCCTCTTCCAGGCGCGGCAAGCCTTCCAGGCGCAGCTGCGCCTTGGCCAGGTCGGTGCGGGCCTGGTTGGCTACTTGCCGTTCGCGTTCGAGTTCCTCGCGCAACGTTTCCAGTTCGCCCGCCTGCAAGTCGAGCATTTCTTGCTGGCGCTCGTTCTCGCTGGCCAGGTCCATCAATTCCTGTTGATAGTCGTTCATCTCGGCTTCATGCGCGCTGTGACTGGCGCTTAATTCCTGTCCTACATAATCGAGGATGGCTTGCTGCAGCACGGGCGACAGTTCGGCAGCGGCTGCGATCTGACGCTGCGCGCCTGCCTTGCGGCGCTGCAAGAGCTTGCTGATGGTGCCCAGGCACGCGCCGTTGCCCAGCCGCTCGCGCAACGCGCGCACCGTGATGGCCTGGCCTTCGCCCGCCATCGCTTCCATTGCCGCATTGATCTGTTCCGCGCTAACTTTTGCCATTATCGTGTACTCTTGAATGTTACTCAGGGCAATCTTGCCAAGGGGCATTATCTTATGCCAGCGGCGGCAAAGCGTAAAGTATTTCTCAATAGAAATTTCAATTGCACAACACAATATTGTGCAAGCATGCGGCTTCTGGCGTTTTAGTCTTCCAGCAAGCCATTGTCCGTCAACATATCCTGCACCAGTTCCAGGCGCAGCACGGGATTGTCCTGGCTGAGCAATAATTGCTTTTGCATGGCGCTCAAGGACAGCAGCTCGCACCAGCGATTCGCCACCCAGCCGCACTCGTCGAGCCGGTATGGCGGCTGCAGGGGCATTTGTTCAGGGAGAATCTTTTGCTCCTGCAAGGTGCGTATCAGCGCGCCCAGCGCGTCGGCCACGTTTTGCTGCTCTTGCGGGATGGGAATGGTTTTATCGGGCGGCAAGGTTTCAATCTGCGCCATCCACAAGCCGTGCTTCAGCTGCTCGCTGGAGACGATATGAAAGCGCTGCATGCCCATGCATTTGATATGCAGCAATCCCGACAGGGGCGCAGCCCAATCGATGACGCGCGCCAGGGTGCCCACGGGCGCAAATGTTTCGTGCTGGCCCGGCTTGCGTACTTCCGTGCCGTCCAGCAACTGCACCACGCCAAACGGCTGCTCGCCCATGATGCATTGACGTATCATGTCCAGATAGCGTACCTCGAAGATCTGCAAGGGCAGATAGCCATCGGGATACAGCACCGTATTGAGCGGGAACAAAGGTATCGAGGTCATAGCCGCATGATGGCACGAATGCCATATCCATGCAGCGCGCCTTGCCTCGCCAAGCTCACTGCGCCGCTTATTTGTAGAAGCGGCGCTTCTTGGCCCGCTCGGCCGCCTTCGGCGCCAGCACCTTGACGGCTTTTTTCTGGATGGTGCCGCCGGCAGACGTGCCCGGCACGCGGTGTTCCGCCTCGAAACCGGGCTCTTCGTTGCGTTTGAGGGTTTGCCGCGTCAGCGCTTCAACGGCCGACAGCAATTCCACCTCATCGGCGCAGACGAGCGATATGGCTTCGCCCGAAGCGCCCGCGCGGCCCGTGCGGCCGATGCGGTGGATATAGTCTTCCGCCACGGTGGGCAAGTCGAAATTGACAACGACGGGCAACTGGTCGATATCCAGGCCGCGGGCGGCCACGTCGGTGGCCACCAGCACCTGCACCTCGGCCGCCTTGAAACGGGCCAGCGCGCGCAAGCGGTTCGGCTGGGTCTTGTCACCGTGAATGGAATCGGCGCGCACGCCCTGCTCCAGCAAGGTGTTCACCAGCAGCTCGACACCCTTGCGCGTCTTGACGAAGACCAGGACCTGGCCCCAGCGCTTTTTCTTCAGCAAGTGCAAAAACAGTTCCGGCTTGCATTTCTTGTCGCACACGATCACCGACTGCTTCACGGCCTTGACCGTGCTGTTACGCGCGCTCACTTCCACCGAGACGGGATCCTTCAACATGGTTTTCGCCATGGCGCGGATGGCGTCCGAGAACGTGGCCGAGAACAGCAGGGTCTGGCGCTGCTTGGGCATGCTCATCAGCAATATATCGAGCTCGCGCTCGAAGCCCAGGTCTAGCATGCGGTCCGCCTCGTCCAGCACCAAGGTTTGCACTTGCTCGAACTTGACGGCGCCCTGCGTCTGCAAGTCCAGCAAGCGACCCGGCGTGGCCACCAGCACGTCGAGGCCCTTGCGCAGCTTGCTGATCTGCGGCTCGATGGGCACGCCGCCGTAGGCGACAAAGCTGCGCAGCGGCAAGTTGCCGCCATAGCTGCGGAAGCTGGCATAGACTTGCTCGGCCAGTTCGCGCGTGGGCACCAGCACCAGCACGCGCACGCACTGGGGCGCCACCACGCCTTCCAGCGTCAGGCGCTGCAGCAGCGGCACGGCAAAGCCGGCCGTCTTGCCCGTGCCCGTCTGGGCGGCGGCCATCAGGTCGCGCCCGGCCAGCACAGCAGGAATCGCTTGCGCCTGCACGGGCGTGGGCTTGGCATAGCCGAGCTCATCAAGTTTGCGGACCAGGGGATCGATCAGGCCGAGGGAGGAAAACGTCATGGGAAAAGCAATCTTGGCAAATGAAAAGGTGGCGCGCACGGACTGGCCGTGCGCGCGATTGCCGAGATTATAGGCCAGCGGGGATGCCGGCCGGGGATTTCAGTACGAGAACGTCACGATCAGAACTTCATTTCCAGGGTCGCGCGCGCCTGCGGCGAACTCGGCGAATTGCTGTTGCGCACTATCGTGCCGCTGGAGTCGGTATAGATGGTGTCGCTTTCAAAATCTTGCGCCAGCAAGTTCGACACGGCCAGGCGCAGCTGATTCTTCGCATCGAATTTCCACAGCGCATAAATGTCGAGGTCGCGCCGTGGCGACGTGTACGCGCTCTGGCGTTCGGTGATGCGCACGGGACCGCCATTGCGGAAGTTGAAGCTCCCACCCATGGTCAGCACGCCGTCCGGCGTCTTGTAGTCGAGGCCAACGTTGCCGCTGACGGGGGTTTGCTGGTCGAGCCGGTTGTCCGGCCCCGGCACCTGCTCCACCTGCGACCAGTTGCGGCTGATGCTGGCGCGCACGTCGAGCGCGGGCACGGGCGCGGCCAGCACGGCGCGCAAGGGGAACTTCGCTTCCAGTTCCAATGTCTGCGTATTCGCGCGGCCATCGTTGACGGGCGTCGATACCCAGCGGTCATTGATGAACAACAAGCCCTGGCGCGTATAGCCGTCGATGCGGCGGGCCGAGGCGCGTGCGCTGAGCAAGGCGCCTTCGGCCCAATAATGCTCGTACGAGGCATCGATGCCCAGCGCCAGCTCCGGTTTCAGATATGGATTGCCTTCGCGGTCAGGATCCGTCTGGCTATTGTTGGTCGAGGTATTGCGGCGCGGAATCAGGCTGGACGTGGGCTGCGCCTTGTAGGTGCGTGTCAGGGCCAGGCGCACCTGGTCGCCCTTGGTATCAGGCAACTTCCACAGGGTTTGCAGCAGCGGGCTCCACACGCTGGTGCGCTGATTCACTTCCTCATAGGTATCGCCTGCGCTGCGCGTATCGATGCCTTCCCAGCGCACGCCTGCATACATGGACCAGCGCGGCGTAATTTCCCATTCATCCTGCACGTACAGGGCCAGGCGCTGGATGGTGGCGTCGAATCCTTCGTCGCTGTTGAGGGGCGGACGCCCGCCCAGGGCCGCTTCGCGCTGGCGGCGCGTTTCCTCGCGCTGCGTGTAGGCACCATCCCAACCCATGGACAGGGCATGGCCCGGCAGCAAGGGCGTGGAATACTTACCGGTGGAACTGACGCCGTTTTCCGTTGCCTTCACGCCCACCTGCCGCTCCAGCGCCAGGCCGCTGCCGTCGATAAAGCCCTGCTGCAGGCTGTCGGACGTATTGCGGGCGGCCGAGGCGCCGATTTTCAGCTCCAGCCTGGCGCCGCCGGCCAGCTTGTGCATCCACGTCAGGTCGCTGCGGCCGAAGGCATTGTGGTTGCTGGAGCTGCCCGTGTTCGTGTCGTAGTCGGGGCGCAAGCCCTGTTCTGTTTCCGCGCGGCTGATATTGCGGTGGTTCGAGCGCCCGCCGTTGAAGAACAATTGCGCCGTCAGATTGTCGCCGTTGGCCAGCGCCCAGTTCAGGCGGGGCGACAGATTGATGCCTTCCGGGCGGCCATCACCGGTGCCATTCGTGCGGCGCAGCAGGTTTTGCCGACCATCGGGCGCGTAGCCCAGTTCCAGTCCGGGATTGTCATAATGATAGTCATAGCGGAACAGCGAACCGGCCATCGAGTACGAAAAATTGCCTTCGCGGTCGGATAGTTGCACGTTGACGCTGGGCGAAAAGCTCACGTCGCTGCCCTGCACGCCCAGCTTGAGTTCGCGCTGCGCTGTCTTGACGGCCTTTTTCAGCACCACGTTGATGGTGCCGGCGATCGACTGCGTGCTGTACTCGGCGCTGGCCGCATGCAAAATCTCGATGCGTTCGATCACGTCGGGCGACAGGGTGTCGAGCGAAAAACCGGCCGGCGCCCGCTCGCCGTTGAGCAGGATCTGCGTGTAGCCGCTGCCGAGCCCGCGCATGCGGATTTCGCCACCCGAGCGCCCCGCCGCGCCGGACACGGTAATGCCGGGCAAGCGCTTGAGCACGTCGGTGACATTCGTGTCGCCATACTTGAGGATTTCCTCGCTGCCCACGACCATCTTGCTGGCCGTATCGTCACGGCGCGGATCATAGCCGCTGCCCTTGACTTCGACCATTTGCATGGGCTTTTCGGCCTTCAGCGGCGCGGCGGCGGCAGCTTCAGTAGCGGGCGTTTCGGATTGCTGGGCCTGGGCATTCCAGGCAAGTAAAACGGTGGAACAAAGGACGGTAAGGCGGAGGCAACGGCGTGGCATCATGACCTGGCTGAAAAAAGTTGGCTGAATAAAAATGGCTAAAAGCTAAAAAACAGGCAGCCGTATTCTGCGACAATTTTGCTCTTATGGCACAGTTTCCTGAAAATAATTCCTATGGCAAATTAAATTCGGTGACAGACTGCGATACGCCCCCTTGCATACGGTACATATCATTGCGCGCCACATCGCCGCTATAATGCGTTTTCAGCATTGTTCCCATCACCCCGTCAAAGGCTTCCCATCGTGTCTGACCGTCTTGCCGTTTTGCCTCAATATCTGCTGCCCAAGGGAGCGTTGACCAATTTTGCCGGCCGGATCGCCGGCGCCAAAGGCGGCGCCATGACCACGCGTTTGATCCGCTGGTTCGTCGGCCGCTATAACGTCAACATGGATGAGGCGCTGGACCCGGACATTACGCACTACGCCAGCTTCAACGACTTTTTCACGCGCGCGCTGCGCCCGGACGCGCGCCCGCTGGCCAAGGCCGACTACGTCTGCCCCGTCGATGGCCGCATCAGCCAGTTCGGCAGCATCGACAAGGACCAGATCTTCCAGGCCAAGGGGCACAACTTCAGCACCACGGCCCTGGTGGGCGGCGATGCGGCGCTGGCGGCCCAATTCGAACACGGCAGCTTCGCCAACCTGTACCTGAGCCCGCGCGACTACCACCGCATCCACATGCCGTGCGACGGCCGCCTGACGCGCATGATTTATGTTCCAGGTGAATTGTTCTCCGTCAACCCGACGACGGCGCGCGGCATTCCCGGCCTGTTCGCCCGCAACGAGCGCGTCGTCTGCGTGTTCGACACGGCCAACGGTCCCTTCGTCATGACCCTGGTGGGCGCCACCATCGTCGGCAGCATGGCCACCGTCTGGCACGGCGTCGTCAACCCGCCCCGCACGGGCCAGGTGCGCGACTGGAGCTATGCCAACGACAATGTCGTGCTGAAACAGGGCGAAGAGCTGGGCCGCTTCCTGCTCGGTTCCACCGTCGTCATGCTGTTCCCGAAAAGCACCGTGGACTTCAACGCCAAGTGGCAACCGGCCGGCCCCGTGCAACTGGGCGAAGTCATGGGCAACGTGCCCCAGTAAGCCAACGGGACGCGCGCTTACACGGGCGCGTCCGTTTGATACATTTCCTCCATCAAGTCCAGGAATGCGCGCGTCTTGGCCGGCATCAAACGCCGCCCGGGAAACACGGCCCAGCCCGTGACCAGCGGAAAACTCCACTCCGGCAGCACGCGCACCAATTCCCCCGTCGCCACATAGGCCTTGGCGAAACGGTCCGTGCTGGCCGCGATGCCCACGCCCGTGCAGGCCATGCGCACCAGCAATTCCGGCGAGTTCGCCAGCAGGCGCACGGGCAAGTCGCGCTCCCACGTCGTCTTGCCGCGGATCAAAGTCCAGTGCACGAGGCCATGCACGGCGCGGGGCAAGCTGAGCAAATCATGGCCATATAAATCGTCGGGATGCTCGGGCAAGCCGTGCACGCTCGTGTATTGCGGCGAGGCATACAGGGACAGACTGCTAAACGCCACGCGGCGCGCGGACAAGCTGGCATCATCGGGCAAGTTGCCCATGCGGATGGCCAGGTCAAAATTTTCTTCCAGCAAATCCACGCGCCGCGCCGACAAGTCCAGTTCCAGCGAAATGGCCGGATAGCGGCGCACGAATTCGGCCAGCACCTGGCGCATCAGCGCATCGCCAAAGTCGGCCGGCATGGAAATGCGCAGCAAGCCGCTGGGACCCGCCTGACGATGCTGGGCCAGGGCACCGGCCGCTTCCGTTTCCTCAACGACCTTGCGCGCATGCTCGAGCAGGCTGGCGCCAAACTCTGTCAGCGCCAGCTTGCGCGTGGTGCGCAACAGCAGCCGTTCGCCCAGCCTGGCTTCCAGCTGCGAGATGCGCCGCGACAGGGTCGACTTGGGCAAGTCCACGCGGACGGCGGCGCGACTGAAGCTGCCGCATTCGACGACGCGCGCAAACAGCAGCAAATCTCCAGGATCGATATCCATATAGTTACCTGTAAACTCAATTGTTCCATCAGTGGATTAATGTTATCCATTTTAACGCCTTCCGGATGGTTTTTGGAATTGCTATAGTTCATCCATCGCACGACACCTCACACGGAGAAACAAGATGAACATCCTGCAAATCAATTCCAGCGCCCGCAGCACCGGTTCCGCCTCGACCCGCCTGGCTGACGCCATCGTTGCCCGCGTACAAGCCGCCAACCCTGAAGCCACCCTGGCGCGCCGCGACCTGGCTGCCCAACCACACCCTGTACTCGACGAGCCGACGCTGCAAGCACTGTTCACGCCGGCGGACAAGCGCACGGCGGAACAAGCGGCCCGCATCGCCCTGGACGACGCGCTGATTGCGCAAGTACAAGCAGCGGATGTGATCGTCATCGGCGCGCCGATGTACAACTTCGGCATCACCGTGCAACTGAAAAGCTGGTTCGACGCGATTGCCCGCGCCAACGTCACCTTCAAGTACACGGAAACCGGCCCCGTTGGCCTGCTGACCGGCAAGAAAGTCTATGTGGGCCTGTCCCGCGGCGGCTTGCACCGCGACAGCGCCAACGATAGCCAGGTGCCTTACCTGAACACCATGTTCGGCTTCCTGGGCCTGACCGACGTGCAATACGTGTATTCGGAAGGCATGGGCATGGGTCCGGAAGCCGTGGCCAAGGCGCAGGCGCAAGCCGATGCCGAGATCAACGCGATCCTGGTATAAGCACAAATTGATGGGTATCAAACCGGGGCGGCGCACGAGCGCCGTTCTTCCGAACTGGAGAGGACAATGAGCGACATCACCACCGTCAACAAGCCACGCGCCGTCGAGCGCGTGATCGCGGGCCAGGCCGTCATGGATGGCGCCGGCGTGAAGATCAACCGCGTGCTGACGCAGCAATTGCAGCGCCGTCTCGACCCGTTTTTGATGCTCGACAATTTCGCCAGCGACAAGCCGAACGACTATATCGCCGGCTTTCCCGAGCATCCGCACCGGGGTTTTGAAACCGTCTCGTACATGATCACGGGGCGCATGCGCCACAAGGACAGCGCGGGCCACGAAGGCTTGCTGAGCTCGGGCGGCGTGCAATGGATGACGGCCGGCAGCGGCGTGATCCACTCGGAAATGCCGGAACAGGAAGAAGGCGTGATGGAAGGTTTTCAGCTGTGGCTGAACCTGCCCGCGCGCGACAAGATGCGCACGCCGTGGTACCGCGATTTCACCAGCAGCGAAATCCCCCGCTACACGACAGATGCTGGCGTGGCCGTGCAAGTGATCGCCGGCGACAGTCATGGCGTGACAGGCGCCGTGCAGCGCGAGCTGACGGAACCGCTGTACCTGGACATCGACTTGCCGGCCGGCAGCAGCTTCGAACAGCCATTGCCGCAAGGCCATAACGCTTTCCTCTACACCTTCCGTGGCGAAGTGCAGGTGGACGGCAAAGCCGTGCCCGCCCTGCGCATGGCCATCTTCGCCAACACGCCGGGCAGCGACGGCGTGCGCATCGAAGCGCCGCAAGGCGGCCGCGTGATTCTCGTCGCCGGCCAGCCCTTGAACGAGCCGATCGCACAGTATGGCCCGTTTGTCATGAATACCCAGGCAGAAGTGTTCCAGGCCGTGCAGGATTTCCGCGAAGGCAAGTTTGGCGAGACGGCGGCGCAGTAAAGTTGTCTGTTCCATCAAAAACCTGCAGCGCCTACGGTCCTGCAGGTTTTTTGTCGTGCCGACTGTCTTGTTGCTTTTCAATTACACTGACGGCAACCTCATTCCGCAAAGCATTCCATGCAGCCGACGCACACCGAACACGACGCCACCCATTTGCACGCCCATCTGAAGGGCGACGCCCAGCACACCCACTCGTTCGAGGGGCGCAGCCAGAGCATCCTCGCGTGGGCGCTGGGACTGACCCTGTCGTTTGCCGGCATCGAGGTGGCGGCCGGCTTCCTGTCCAATTCGCTGGCCCTGATTTCCGACGCGGGCCACATGGTCACGGACGCGGCCGCGCTAGGCCTGGCCCTGCTGGCGCAGCTCATCGCGCGCCGCCCTCCTTCGCCACGCCACTCGTTTGGCTTTGGCCGCGCCGAGGCGCTGGCCGCCTTCGTCAACGGCCTGGCCATGCTGTGCGTGGTGGGCTGGATCTGCTATGAAGCCGTGCTGCGCTTTTCCGCCCCGCAACCCGTCAAGGGGGGCATGGTCTTCATCGTCGCCTTCATCGGCCTGGCGATCAACGTGGTGGTGGCGTGGGTATTATCAAAAGACAAGCAAAGCGTCAACACGCGCGCCGCCCTCGTGCATGTGATGGGCGATTTGCTCGGTTCGGTCGCCGCCATCATCGCCGGCGCCGTGATTTACTTTACGGGCTGGATGCAGGTCGACCCGCTGCTGTCGGTGCTGGTGTCCCTGCTGATTTTAAAGTCGACGTTCGGCGTTCTGCGCGAGTCCTATCACTTCCTGATGGAAGGCGTGCCCATGCACATCGACTACATCGAAGTGGGCACGGACGTGGAACAGGTGGACGGCGTGGTTGCCGTACACGATCTGCATGTGTGGGATATGTCGCCGGGCCAGCCGGCCCTGATCGGCCACGTGGAAATCGAGCACCTCGATTATTGGCCGAAGGTCTTGCGCGCGATCAAGAAGATGCTGTTGGCCAAGCATGGCATCGACCATATTACCTTGCAGCCGGAGACGGCGGCGATGGCGGGGATGCATCAGGGTGACAAGACGCACTAATTGAACCCAACGGCAAATACCGGGGTCTGACCCCAGCCTCTGCTCTTGGGGTTCAACAAAACTAACTACGCCGCGCCTCCAGCACGCCACTCACATCCTTAATCACATTCAGCGCCTTCAACAACTGCGCCGTCGAGCTGATCTCGGCAGTAAACGTCATGCGGGCCTGGCCCTTGGCGCTTTGGGTGTTGACGCCGATGACGTTGATCTTTTCGCGCGAAAAGATTTCGGAGATGTCGCGCAGCAAGCCCTGGCGGTCGCCGGCGAGAATGAAGACGTCGACCGGATATACCGTGTCGTGCACGCCCGTGCTGCCCCACTCCGTGAAGATCACGCGTTCGGGCGCCTTGGCGCGCATTTCCTCGAAATTCTTGCAGGTGGCGCGGTGAATCGACACGCCCTTGCCGCGTGTGACGAAGCCGACGATGCTGTCCGGCGGCGCCGGTTTGCAGCACTTGGCCAGCACCGTCATCAAGCCTTCCGTGCCCACCACCAGCACGCCGGACTTGGCGCCCTGCTCCACGCTGGAAGCGCGGCTCTTGCCGACCAGCACGGCGTCTTCCGGCACCACCACTTCGCCATTGTCGTGCAGCGCCTGCTCCACGTGGCGCAGGCTGAATTCATCCTTGCCGACCGACAGGAATAGTTCGTCGACCTTCGCAAAGCCCAGCTTTTGCGCCAGCGCTTCCAGATTGACGGCCGTCTTGCCTTCGCGCTGCAAGGATTTCTCCACCAGCGCGCGGCCGTGGGCCAGGGTCTCCTGCATGTCGATGGCATGGAACCAGGCGCGGATCTTCGAGCGCGTGCGCGTGCTGACGGCATAGCCGGCGCCCAGCCAGTCGCGCGATGGCCCGGCCGTACCAGGCGCGCCCTTGGCCGTGATGATTTCGCAGGTCTGGCCGTTTTTCAGCTGGGTATTCAGGGGCACCATGATGCCGTCGACCTTGGCGCCGCGGCAGCGGTGGCCCACGTCCGTGTGCAGGTGATACGCAAAATCGACGGGCGTGGCGCCGACGGGCAATTCCAGCACCCGCGCCTGCGGCGTCATGACGAAGATGCGGTCGTCCAGCGTGGCGGACTTGAGCTTTTCCACCCATTCGCGCTGGATTTCTTCCTGGCCCACGACAGCATCGGCCACTTCCGTCTTCCAGGCCAGCAGCTGGCGCAGCCAGGCGATCTTTTCGTCGTACTTCTGGCCGGCAAAGTTCGAGCCGCCCTCTTCCTTGTAGCGCCAGTGCGCAGCCACGCCGTATTCGGCAAAGCTGTGCATTTCATTCGTGCGGATTTGCACTTCCAGCGGGCGGCCATCCTCGGCCGTCACCACCGTGTGCAGCGACTGGTAACCGTTCGGTTTCGGCCGCGAAATGTAATCGTCGAATTCTTTCGGGATGGGCGTCCAGATATTGTGCACCACGCCCAGCACCGTGTAGCAGGTTTTCACATCGGCGACGATGACGCGGAACGCGCGCACATCGTACAGGGCCGTGAAGTCAAGCTCCTTGCCGCGCATCTTGTTCCAGATGCTGTAAATGTGTTTCGGGCGGCCAAACACTTCCGCCTGGATGCCGGCCGACGCCAGTTCCGTCTGCAGGCGCAGAATCGCCGAGGAAACAAAGCCCTCGCGCATCATGCGCTTTTCTTCCAGCATCTTGGCGATGCGTTTATACGCTTCCGGCTCGATGAAGCGGAACGACAAATCTTCCAGTTCCCACTTCAGTTGCCAGATACCGAGGCGGTTGGCCAGCGGCGCGTACAGGTCCAGCGTTTCCTTGCCATATTCGCGCGTCATTTCATTGAACAGCTTTAATTCGGCGAAATAGCGCAAGGTCGTCACGCAAGCGGCCAGGCGCACCAGCACGACGCGCATGTCGGACGCCATCGCCAACAGCATCTTGCGCAAGGTTTCCACCTGGGCCACGGCTTGCTGGGCCGCATTCTTGCCGCGACCGGCAGCGCTGCCGTGCTGTGCCTGGGTCAGCGCGCGCAGGCGGATCAACTGGCGCACGCCTGTCGCCAGGTCGCACACCTGCTTGCCGAAGCGCGGTTCGATATCGGCCGCCGTATCCGGGTCCAGCAAGGTCAGCTCGAACATCAGTCCGGCAATGCGCGTTTCCGCATCGCTGCGCAGGAAAGCCAGGGTGGTGGCCACGCCGATGGCGAAGTCCAGCGCAGCGCGGCCGGCAAAGGTTTGCTTGTCGCCATACGCTTCGGTGGCATACGCGAGCGCGTCCAGCACGCGCGCGCTGTCCGGCGCACTCAAGCCCTCTACCAGTTGTTCCGATGTGACGCTATTCGGGGCCGAGATGGAAACCATGTAATGCCTTTAAACTTAAAAACTAACCAACTTAACGCTCTGCAGCGATGATGACGATTTCAACCAGGCATGCCGGATTGGCCAGCTTCGCCTCCACGGTGGCGCGCGGCGGCGTGTGGCCGGATGCGACCCAGTCATCCCACACTTCATTCATGCCGGGGAAGTCTTTCATGTCGGCGATGTAAATCTGGCACGACAGGATGCAAGTCTTGTCACTGCCCGCTTCCATCAGCAGGCGATCGACGTGACCGAGCACTTCGCGCGTCTGGCCGACGATGTCTTGCGTCGTGTCTTCGGCAATCTGGCCAGCCAGGTAGATGGTGTTGTTGTGTATGGCTACTTCGGAAAGGCGTTTGCCTACGTGCAGTCGTGTAATTTCCATGCTTCTTCTTTCAGTTGTTTCAAAATCTGTACAGCGTTATTGCTTATCACTACTTACTTACCCAGCAGAAACTTGCGCGCGATGGCGATCTGGTCGTCGTGCACGAAAGTGGGCGCATGGCCCACACCGGCGATTTCCACCAGTTGCGCCTTCGGGCCGCGGCCCAGCATACTTTGCGCCGTAGCGTGCGACAGCAGGTCGGATTCCGAACCGCGCACCAGCAAGGTGGGGCAGCGAACGGCATCATACGCGGCCCACAGCATGGCTTCGTCGCTGGCCGCCGATTCCGGCGTGGCCGAGCGGAACGGCATGGCCAGTCCCATGTCATAGTGACGGCGCCAATGGCCATCTTTATCCTGGCGTAACACATCGACGGCCAGTTTATGCCATTCCGCGTCCGTATGCGGGCCGAAGCTGGCGGACACATCACGCACAAACTTGGCGCCCTGCTCGAACGTCTCGAAACGCAAGTCCTGCCCGATGTAGTCACCGATGCGCTGCAAGGCTTCCGGCGCCAGGGTCGGGCCGATATCATTCAGCACCAGCTTGCTGATCGGGCTGTTCGGCAACGATGCCAGGCCCAGGCCGATCAAGCCACCCATCGAAGTGCCGAACCAGTCCACCGTCTGGCGCTCGCCATTGGCCAGCACGCGCGCCAGCAAAGTCACCATGTCGCTCACATATTGCGGCACGCGGTAGAACTGCGGATTGGCCAGCCAGCCCGAGCGCCCGCGCCCCACCACGTCGGGGCAGATGACGCGGTAATCGCTGGCCATGGCGCGCGCCAGATTGTCGAAGTCGTCCGCCACGCGCGTCACGCCATGGGCGCAGACGAGCACGTTCGGATTGTCGGACGCGCCCCACTCCTTGTATGACATGGTATGCAAGCCTGCGGGAGAGATGCATTGCACTGACTTGATGCTGGCTTCGATCATGCGATTCCTTTAACACCGGAGAAAACCTACTGCGCGTCGGTGTTTGCGGCCTGCGATGCTCACCGTACTTCAGCACGGTTGCGCTTCTCGGCCACAACTCCCTTCCGCTCGCTACGGTTTTGTCCGGCGTCGTTATTTGGTAGTAAAAAACAAAGAAACCGGCGATTTGCCGGTTGCCTCGCGCGCGACGCTACGGCAGTGTAGCGCAGCGCGCGCAATGCTCCAAGCGCACGCCTGAAATGCTGCACCGCAACACACCAGCCAAAGGGCAATACCCGATATAGCGAAAATGCATATCTGCGGTTATCCACAATTGAGCCGGCCCGGCAATGGGCGGATGATCGCAGCATCAACCCGCAAGAGGAGACCACTCGTGAAAAAACCATTCTATAAAATCCTGTATGTACAGGTCCTGTTCGCCATCGTGGCTGGCGTGCTGCTGGGGGTGTTCTACCCATCGAACGCCGTCGACATGAAACCGCTGGGTGACGGCTTTATCAAACTGATCAAGATGATCATCGCCCCGGTGATCTTCTGTACCGTGGTCTCCGGCATTGCCGGCATGCAGGACGTCAAGAAGATCGGCCGCGTAGGCGGCAAGGCGCTGCTGTACTTTGAAGTGGTCTCCACCTTCGCGCTGGCCATCGGTTTGCTGGTTGCCAATATCCTCAAACCGGGCGCCGGCTTCAACGCCGATCCTGCCCACCTGGACGCCAAGTCGATCGCCCAATACACGCACGCCGAAGGCTTGACGACCGTCGACTTCCTGATGAACATCATCCCGAAGACTTTCGTCGACGCCTTCGCCAAGGGCGACATCCTGCAAGTGCTCTTGATCGCCATCCTGTTCGGCTTCTCGCTGTCCCTGCTGGGCGAGCGCGGCCGTCCGGTCACCAAGCTGATCGACGAACTGTCGCATGCCATCTTCGGCATGGTCAACATCATCATGAAAGTCGCCCCCATCGGTGCGTTCGGCGCGATGGCCTTCACCATCGGCAAATACGGCCTGGCTTCGCTGATCCCGCTGGCTAAATTGATGGGTTCGTTCTACCTGACCTGCTTCCTGTTCGTCTTCGTCGTGCTGGGCCTGATCGCCAGGTACACGGGCTTTTCCATCGGCCGCTTCTTGTTGTACATCAAGGAAGAACTGCTGATCGTGCTGGGTACCAGCTCGTCGGAATCGGCCCTGCCGGCGCTGATGAAGAAACTCGAGCGCCTGGGCTGTTCGAAACCGGTGGTCGGCCTGGTCGTGCCTACCGGCTACTCGTTCAACCTGGACGGCACCAACATCTACATGACCATGGCCGCCCTGTTCGTGGCGCAAGCGACCAACACGGAACTGACCATCTGGCAGGAACTGACCATCCTGGGTGTGGCGATGCTGACCTCGAAAGGCGCGTCCGGCATCACCGGCGCCGGCTTCATCACCCTGGCCGCCACCCTGGCCGTGGTGCCGACGATTCCCGTGGCCGGCATGGCGCTGATCCTGGGCATCGACCGTTTCATGAGCGAATGCCGCGCGCTGACCAACTTCGTCGGCAACGGCGTGGCCACCATCGTCGTGTCGAAATGGGAAAAAGAACTGGACATGGACAAGCTGCACAGCGAGCTGGCCCATCCCACCCACCCGACCGACGACGCCTACGTTGCACCGGCCGTGAATATCGTCAAGTAAGCTGACCTCTCCATTGAAAAGCCCCGCAGAGCAATCTGCGGGGCTTTTTTCATGCGCCCAAGTTTGATCGCATCATCAACCAACAGTAAATCATGCATCAATATTTACCATAATGATCAATGAATCAAAAACCATTACAGTGCTGTCACCTGTTCGCCGCCAGGCTCGCGCATAATGACATTGCGTTAATACAAGCCTGACACAGAACCATCCACCTTTTTGAATGGAGTACGTCATGTCCCTTACGCCCGCCTTCTACGCCACCTGGAGCCCACGCCTGCTGGGCCTGCTGCGCATCATCCTCGGCTTCCTCTTCCTGCAGCACGGTACCGCAAAACTGTTCGGCGCACCGCATGTGGCCATGTTCGACGGCCTGCAACTGTTGTCCGTGATGGGCGCAGCCGGCGTGATCGAACTGGTGGGCGGCAGCTTGCTGCTGGTGGGCCTGTTCACGCGTCCCGTCGCCTTCATCCTGTCCGGCCAGATGGCGGCAGCCTACTTCATGGCGCATGCACCTGCCGGCTTCCTGCCCATTCTGAACGGCGGCGAACTGGCCGTGATGTACTGCTTCACCTTCCTGTACTTCGCGGCAGCGGGCGCCGGCGCGTACAGCCTGGACGGCTTGCGCGGCAAGGCGGACGCATAAAAAAAGGGCGGACATCACTGTCCGCCCTGCTTCACTACGACGAGCCACTTACATCCCGTTTATACGGCGGAAACGTCCAGTTCCGCGCCCGTGGCCGCCTGCACCTGCTCCTTGGTCACGCCCGGCGCCAGTTCCACCAGCTTCAGGCCGTTTTCCGTCACGTCGATGACGCCCAGGTCGCTGATGATGACATCGACCACACCCACGCCCGTCAGCGGCAGGTCGCACTGCTTGAGCAACTTGTGCGACGTCGTGCCATCCTTGGCCGTGGCCACGTGCTCCATCAGCACGACGACGCGCTTGACGCCAGCGACCAGGTCCATTGCGCCGCCCATGCCTTTGACCATCTTGCCTGGAATCATCCAGTTTGCCAGGTCGCCCTTTTCCGACACTTGCATGGCGCCCAGGATGGCCAGGTTGATCTTGCCGCCACGGATCATGCCAAAGGAGTCAGCCGAGCTGAAGTAAGCAGCACCGGGCAAGGCCGTCACCGTCTGCTTGCCAGCGTTGATCAGGTCAGCATCGACTTCAGCATCGGTAGGAAACGGGCCGATGCCCAGCAAGCCGTTTTCCGACTGCAGGAATACTTCGATATTTTCCGGCACATAGTTCGCCACCAGGGTCGGCAAGCCGATGCCCAGGTTCACATGAAAGCCATCCTGCAGCTCTTTCGCCGCGCGCGCGGCCATTTCATCACGTGTCCAAGCCATATTGATCTCCGTATTCTTTTTTATGCTTCAGTGCGCACGGTGCGCTGCTCGATGCGTTTTTCCGGGTTCGCGTTGACCACGATGCGGTGCACGAAGATGCTCGGTGTATGCACATGGTCCGGGTCGATCTCGCCCACTTCGACCAGTTTTTCCACTTCGACGATGGTAATCTTGCCCGCCATGGCCACGTTCGGATTGAAATTGCGCGCCGTCTTGCGGTAAACCAAATTGCCGGCGCGGTCGGCCATGTAGGCTTTCACCAGCGACACATCGGCCACCAGGCTGCGTTCCATCACATATTGTTCGCCGTCGAACTCGCGCAGTTCCTTGCCGTCGGCAACGATGGTGCCCACGCCCGTCTTGGTAAAGAAGGCGGGAATGCCGGCGCCGCCGGCGCGCAGTTTCTCGGCCAAGGTGCCTTGCGGTGTGAATTCCAGTTCCAGTTCGCCGGCCAGGTACTGGCGCGCGAATTCCTTGTTTTCGCCCACATAGGAAGCGATCATTTTCTTGATCTGGCGCGTGGTCAAGAGCTGGCCCAGGCCAAAGCCGTCCACGCCCGCGTTGTTGGAAATGGCCGTCAGGCCCGTCACGCCCGAATCGCGCAAGGCAGCGATCAAGGCTTCGGGAATGCCGCACAGGCCAAAGCCCCCAACGGCGATGGTCTGGCCATCTTGGACGATACCGGCCAGCGCCGAGGCGGCGTCAGGATAAACTTTATTCATGAGTGTCCCTCTATCTTTTGTTAAGCTTTGGTCTTGAGTCCATGATTGAGTCCATCAATCAGGCAGCGACTCAGCATAAAATACGCGAGTGGAAAGTACAATACCGTAGAACTACCGGCGCCGTGCCCCAGCCATCCCCCTGTGAGAGTGATACGTATCAGATGAACGCCGCGTCAGCCATCGATTATGAAAGCATCTTCCTGCACGCGCCCGTGGGCATGTGCATGTCGGAAAACCGCATCATGCGCAGCTGCAACGAGGCGCTGGCGGCCATGTTCGGCTATGCGCGCGCCCAGCTCGACGACCAGTCCTTCGAAGTACTCTACCCCACGCACGACGAATTCCTGCGCACGGGTGACCGCATCATCCCCATCATGAACGCCAAAGGCCGCTATTCGGACGAGCGCATCATGCGCCGCAGCAATGGAGAATTGTTCTGGTGCCATGTGACGGGCCACGCCATGCTGCCGGGCCAGCCACTGGGGGCCGGCATCTGGACGTTCGAGGATGTCAGCGAGAAACGTCCCGTGACGGCGGAGCTGACCCCGCGCGAGCGCGAAATCGCCGCGCTGCTGGTGGAAGGCAAGACCAGCAAGGTCATCGCCCGCCAGATCGACCTCAGCCCCCGCACGGTGGAAATGCACCGCGCCAAGCTGATGCGCAAGTTTGCCGCATCCACGTCGTCCGAGCTGGTGCACAAGCTGGTGGGCTTGCAGCTGCGGCGCTAAGACCCGGCTCCAAACGAGCATCAAACGTTGCCCGCAGGAAAAATACAAGTTATGATGAAGAGTCAGCAAACCCTGCCTCTCCGGCTTGCCTATTCAAGTCGTTCCAATGAAAAAAATTTCCGCTCCCACGACCGCCATCCTCGATCAACTGTCTGGACCAGTCTTCAACCCGGATATCTTCCGCAAGGCAGGCGTATTTATCATGCGCAATGCGATCCCTGCAGATGCGATTGAGCAATGGCAAGCAAGCTGGCTTGAATTCCAGGCAACACAGCTCAAGGAAAGTCGCGATATCAACCAGGCAAACCCTGTTGCACTATCAGAACAGTTGCCTCCGCCTCTGGCGACCATGTACCGGCACCCTGTTTTCGTGGATACCATGCGGCAAGTACTGGGTGAGCATATCGCACTGTATAACCATCGTTTTGTCATCAAGGACCGCTTCAGCACGGGCAAAGTGTTCTTGCATCAGGACAGTTGCTACCATGTGGGCAACCTCAACAAATGCAGCCTGTTCGTGCCGCTCAGCAATGCGAATCGCGACAATGGCGGCATGACATTCCATGTCGGCTCGCATCAACTCGGTTTTCTCGGCGATGCCGGCGAAATCAATCCGACGAAATTCGACATGCAGTGGCCCACGGTTACGCCCGAATTACAGCCAGGCGACTTTGTCGTCATGCACAGTTCCCTGTGGCACGAATCCGGCCCGAATGTCTCCGGCATCGACCGCATCCTGGCCGATACCATCGTGCAGGCTGCCGATGATCCGACCGGCAAGGAGCTGCTGTGCGGCCAATGGCAGACGGACATCTTCTATTCGCCCGTGAACTACATCCGCTATTTCGTCAATTCGCGCGTCCTGAAAATTATCAAGTATGAAAAGGAGCGTGCCGAAACCCTGCGTACGGGACAATGACGCCTCACTTGGCCGCATCGCCATTCTCCCCCAATACCCCATTTAAAGTTGACAATATGACACTCAATAGCGCGCACGCCTGTCCGATTTGCCATGGCCCGATGCAGCCGGTCACGAATGCCTCCTGTGCGATGCACGCCAGCCTGCTGCATCCCGCCACCGAGCTGGCACAATACCTGTGCCAGGATTGCGGGCATGGCCAGCTAACACACAGCATTCCAGCCGAGGTGCTATACAACTCGAATGTTGCCATTCCAACCGATCACTCGGCCGGAGACGTACGCTTTGCCTTCATACAAAATGCAGCCGATCTGACGCAAGTCAATGGCACGATTGTCGAATTTGGCGGCGGCCCCGGCGAACTGGCTGAGCAGGCCAGGCAGGCGCTCGGTCGGCCGCGCGCGACCGTCATGGACTTTGTCGACCGCGTCGCCTTCCCCGCGCTCGATTTCGTGAAAATGGATTTGAATGTTGATGGTGGCAGGATTGCGCAGCAACTGGAAGAACAACTGCACGACAAGAACCTGTTCCTGCTATCGCACGTCATCGAGCACCTGAACGATCCCGGCGCACTACTGCAGGAACTGCACCGCTTCAGCAACAGCCTGGTCTATATCGAAGTTCCCGATTTTGGCACGGCACATCCAGCCAGCACCCTCAAATTCTCATTGAATTGCCTGGAACACTACCACTATTTTACCGAGCGCTCCCTGCTGCACATGGTGCACAAAGCGGGTTTCCGCGTCATCGCATTCGAGACCCAGGGCGCGCCGCGCATGCCGGCCATTCGCGTGCTGTGCACTCCCCGCCCACAGTTAAGCAATGCCGTGTTGAACTACAACGGCCACTTCGATGTCATTTCGGACCGACTGCGTCAGAAAATATTGTCCGCGCCTAAAGGCCAGGAAATCTGGTGCTGGGGACTGTCCGCCTTCATGGCCGAAGCGCTGCATAAACTGGGGGACGAGCGCCACCGGATCAAGGGCATCCTCGATACCCGCTATCCGGGCGCGGATTACCTGGGCATTCCCGTCCGGCGCGAAGCCGGCGGGCCATCCGCACACACGCCGCCGCACGGCACATTACTGGTATGCGGCTCGACTTACTCGGCGGTACAGGCCATTATCGAGGCCAAGGCACGCGTAAGTTTTCCAGAAGCGGAATTCTTCACCGTCTCGACGGATTAAATAAAAAAGCCAGACTCATGGGCGGCATTGACAGCGATGCCGCCCATGAAACATCGTCAGAACGTGCTCATGCCGCCATCGGCGGAGATAATCGCGCCATTGATGAAGTGCGAATCCTCGCCCGCCAGCAAGAGCAGCAGGCCGTCGAGGTCTTCCGGCTTGCCCGGGCGCTTGTTCGGCAGCATTTCGATCAGCTTCTTGCCCTGCTCGGTGGCGAAATAATCTTCGTTGATCTCGGTCGAGATGTAGCCGGGGCAGATGGCGTTGGTATTGATGCCGTACTTGCCCCACTCCACTGCCATGGCGCGCGTCATGTGCACCATGCCGGCCTTGCTCATGCAATACACGCCGATCTGCGGCAGCACTTGCAAACCCGCCATCGAAGCGATATTGATGATGCGGTGCTGTTTTTTCGGGTCGCCCTTGGCGCGCGCGATCATGCGCTTGGCCGTCTGCTGGGCCACGAAGAAGGAACCGCGCAGGTTGGTGTCCATCACGAACGAGTAATCTTCGGGCGTGACGTCGACCAGGCGTTGCGTGGTGGAGACACCGGAATTGTTGACGAGGATATCGATGGGACCCGCTTCCGTTTCCGCATGCGCGATGGCCGACTTGATGCTGGCGAAGTCGGTCACGTCGAGCGACACCACGTGCGCTGCGCCGCCATCGGCTTCGATTTCGGCGCGCAATTCCTTCAGGCGTTCGGTGCGGCGCGAGGCCAGCACGACCTGTGCACCAGCCTGGGCCAGTACTTTCGCAAAACGCGCGCCGAGGCCGCTCGATGCGCCGGTAATCAGGGCAATCTTGCCCTCGAAATTGACTTCTATACCCACGAGCTACTCCTGTTTTATTTTAGACAACACTTTACGCCGTGCTACTGGCACAGGGGCCAAATACCCTGCGTCGCACTTGAGCAAAGGTAAACGCCATCATTACACAAAATGGCTGGATTTAGATTGCGGCGAGGGGCAATGTCACGCAAAATGGCGCCAAAGTTGCAATCCTCGTCAAAAACAAGCACACTCGTGCTTAAATTTATCCGAAGATTCCTCACCCACCCATTTAGTGACTAACAATCGAGACCATGACACAGCCTAATAACTTAGTTGAACAGTACGGACCGCGCGACACCATGGAGTATGACGTGGTGATCGTCGGCGGTGGCCCCGCAGGCTTGGCGGCGGCAATCCGCCTGAAGCAGCTGGCGGCTGAAAAGAGCCAGGAAGTGTCCGTCTGCGTGCTGGAAAAAGGCGGCGAACTGGGCGCGCATATTCTGTCCGGCGCCATCATGGACCCGAAAGCGCTGACCGAACTGATCCCAAACTGGAAAGAACTGGGCGCGCCCCTGAACACGGCAGTGACGGAAGACCGCATCCTGTTCCTGACGGAAACCAAAGCGTACAAGACACCGAACTTCGCCGTGCCAGCCTGCTTTGAAAACCATGGCAACTACATCGTCTCGCTGGGCAATGTGGTGCGCTGGATGGGCCAGCAGGCGGAAAACCTGGGCGTGGAAATCTTCCCGGGCTTCCCTGCCGCGGAAATCCTTTACAACGACGACGGTTCCGTCAAGGGCGTGGCGACTGGCAACATGGGTGTCAAGCGCGACGGTGAACCGGGTCCCGACTTCCAGCTGGGCATGGAATTGCACGCCAAGTACACCCTGTTCGCCGAAGGCGCGCGCGGTCACCTGGGCAAGCAGCTGATGGCCAAGTATGACTTGAACGCCGGCAAAGACCCACAGTCGTACGGCATCGGCATCAAGGAATTGTGGGAAATCGACCCTGCCCTGCATCAGCCGGGTCTGGTGATCCACTCGACCGGCTGGCCGCTGGACGCGAAGACCTATGGCGGCTCCTTCCTGTACCACCTGGAAAACAACCAGGTCATGGTCGGTTATGTGGTGGGCCTGGCCTACGAAAACCCGTATCTGTCGCCGTACGAGGAATTCCAGCGCTATAAAACGCATCCTGAAATCCGCAAATTCTTCGAAGGCGGCAAGCGCATCTCGTACGGCGCGCGCGCGATCACGGCCGGCGGCCTGCAATCGCTGCCAAAGCTGGTGTTCGCCGGCGGCGCGCTGATCGGCTGCGATGCGGGCTTCCTGAACATGAGCCGCATCAAGGGCAGCCACGCAGCCATCAAGAGCGGCATGCTGGCGGCGGACGCGGCCTTCGGCGCGCTGGGCGAACAGCGCCAGCACGACGAACTGGCCAGCTACCCTGTTGCTTTTGAACAGTCATGGCTGCATGAAGAGCTGCACGTGGCGCGCAACGTCAAGCCCTGGCTGTCGAAGGGCTTGTACCTGGGCAGCCTGATGACGGGCATCGACCAGATCCTCTTCCGCGGCAAGGCGCCCTGGACCCTGCACCACACGCATGGCGACCACGAATGCCTGAAACCGGCGGCCCAGTCGAAAAAGATCGTGTACCCGAAACCGGATGGCAAGCTGACCTTCGACAAGATGTCGTCCGTCTTCATCTCGAACACGAACCACGCGGAAGACCAGCCCATCCACCTGACGTTGAAGAACGCCAGCGTGCCCGTCGACGTCAACCTGGCCACGTATGCCGGTCCGGAAGCGCGTTACTGTCCCGCCGGCGTGTACGAGTTCGTGAAGAACGACGACGGCGCCGAACGCCTGCAGATCAATGCGCAAAACTGCGTGCACTGCAAGACCTGCGACATCAAGGACCCGACGCAAAATATCGTGTGGGTGACGCCGGAAGGCGGCGGCGGGCCGAACTATCCGAATATGTAGTCGACATTGCACGTAGCTGGCGACAACAGCGCGGCACCCTCGGGTAGCCGCGCTTTTTATTTTTATCACAATCTTTCTACCCACTGTGGCCTGCCAGGAACACGGAAATTTGTTCAATGATGCTCTAAGGCAAAATTCCATGGGGAAATTTTCTATTCGCCACTCCCAGCAGTTACAATTGCCGCTGGTACACATTCCTCCACTCCCATGAACACTGACGCCACCCCGGAAACGCAACTCGACACCCAACTGGCGCTGGCGCTGAAGGCGCACCAGGCCGGCAACCTGGAAGAGGCGGAAGACCTGTATGTCGCCATACTGCAAATCCAGCCCTACCATGCCATCGCCAACCATAATATGGGTTTGCTGGCAGGCCAGGTCGGCCAATTCCAGGCAGGACTGCCGTATCTGCGCAAGGCGCTATCGGTCAATCCTGACGAAGGCCAGTTCTGGCTGTCGCTTGCCGACGGCTTGCTCAAGGCGGGCGAACGGGACGAAGCGCTCGACATCATCGAGACGGCCATCGGCCGCGGTCTCGATAACGACCAGGCGCAAACGTTGCGTGCGCGTATCGCTGCGGCGATTGCCGCCGCGCCGACGGCCGAAGAGTGCCAGCACGTGGTGACGCTGTACCAAGGGGGGCGGTATGCGGAAATGGAAACGGCCACACGGGCGCTGATCGCGCGCTACCCCACCTCCGATTTTGCCTGGAGCGTACTTGGCACCGTCCTGCAGGCGCAGGGCAAGGACGCCCTAGACGCGCTGCTAACCACGGTCCAGCTCACCCCGTATGACGCCGAAGCCCATTGCAACCTGGCCAATGCTTGGCAGGCACGCGGCGAACATGCGCAGGCGATCCAGTCCTACCAGCAAGCGCTGCAGTTCAATCCGGCGTTCGCCGAGGCGCACAGCAACCTGGGCGGCGCCCTGCTGGCGCTCGGCGCCCTGGCCGAAGCGGAAGACGCTTACCTGCAGGCCATTGCCCTGCGGCCCGACTATGGCATGGCGCACTTTAACCTGGGCAATACGCGTAACGCGCGTGGCGACCTTGACGGTGCCGTCAGCGCCTACAACGCCGCCCTGGCGAGCATGCCGGCTGACGCTGAAGTGCTGTGCAACCTGGGTAATGCCCTGCAGGCTCTGGAGCGCAATGAGGAAGCGGCCGACAACTATCGCCGCGCGCTGGCCCTCGCCCCCCGGCTGGTGATGGCACACAGCAACCTCGGCGCCGCGCTACAGAATCTGGAACAGTACGCGCAGGCGGAAGAGAGCTACCGCAGCGCCTTGTCGCTGGCGCCAAGCCATGCCGACCTGTGGAATGGCCTGGGCAACAGTCTGCAGTCGCAGCAGCGGCTCGAAGACGCCGCCGAGGCCTATCGCCAGGCGCTGGCCGTGCAGCCCGACTATTCCCAAGCCCAGTCCAACCTGGGCGGCGTACTGGTGAGCCAGGGTAAATTCGATGCGGCGATCGCCAGCTATCGCCGGGCCCTGCAGCTCCAGCCGGACAGTGCCGACGCGCACACCCAGCTGGGCCTGGGCCTGCAGTCAGTCGGCGAACTCGATGAAGCGCTGACCCTGCACCAGCGTGCGGTACAACTGGCGCCCGATAAGCTGCAGGCGTACACCTGCCTCGGACATTGCCTCAAGCAAATGCGCCGTTTTGAGGAAGCCCAAGTAGCTTACCGGCAAGCGCTCACCCTGGCGCCCGATGTCGCCAACCTGCATAACGACCTGGCCATCGCCGTGCAGGACGCCGGCGATTATCCCGAGGCGATCCGCATCTACCAGCACGCGCTGGAACTGGACCCGCGTTCATCGCTGATCCATTGCAATCTGAGCGTGGCGTTCGAAGACAGCGGCCAGTCGGAACAGGCACTGGAGTATCTGCTGCGCGCGCGCGACATCGCGCCCGACTCCAGCCGCGTTCACTTTACGATGGGCAATTGCCTGCGCTCCCTGAAGCGCTACGACGAAGCATTGGCCAGCTATGCGCGCTCGCTGGAAATCCAGGACGACTTCATCGGTTCCCATTTGAACACCTGCGCGACCTACAGTGAGATGGGCCGCACCGAAGACGCCGTCCAGGCGTGCCGCACAGCCATGGCCAGGTATCCGGAATACGATGAGGTCTACAGCAACATGCTGTTCGGCCTGTCGCACATGCATGCCGACGACCCTGCCGCCATGGTGGCCGACCATTTCGGTTTTGGCGAGCGTTACGAAACCCCGCTGCGCGCCGCGTGGCAACCGCACGCAAACGACCGCGACCCGCAACGCCAGTTGAAGATCGGCCTGGTCTCGGGCGACTTCTGCAACCACGCGGTGGCGCATTTCATTACGCCGCTGCTCGAGGAGCTGGTGGCGATGCCGCAGTTTTCGCTGTATGCGTACTACAACAATAGCCGCGTCGACAATGTCACCATGCGCATCGCGCAACTGCTGCCCAACTGGCTGCCAGTCACCCACTTGAGCCAGGAAAAGCTGGCCGAGCGCATCCGCGCCGACGGCATCGACATCCTGATCGACCTGTCCGGCCATACGGCCAAGAATTGCCTGCTGGCCTTTGCCCGCAAGCCGGCGCCCATACAGATGAGTTGGATCGGCTATCCGCTGACCACGGGCTTGCAAGCCATGGATTACTACCTGAGCGACCGCCATTTCTCGCCGCCGGAGACATTCGCCAGCCATTTCACGGAAAAACTGATATTGCTGCCGACCATAGCGCCGTTCCTGCCATCCGAACATGCGGACGGCATCCAGCCGGCGCCCGTGCTGAAAAACAAATACCTGACTTTCGGCAGCTTCAACCGCCCTAACAAGCTCAACCGCCAGACCATCGCGCGCTGGGCCAAAGTGTTACGCGCCATCCCGGACGCCAGGATGCTGCTGGCTGCCATGCCGGCGCCCGGTCCGCACCCCGAGCTGACGGCCTGGTTCGCTGAAGAAGGCGTCAGCGCCGACCGGCTGATCTTCGAACCGCGCGCCAACATGGCCAACTTCCTGGCCATGCACCACCGCGTCGATATCTGCCTCGACACGGCGCCCTACGGTGGCGGCACCACCACCTTCCACGGCTTGTGGATGGGCGTGCCCACCCTCACCGTTGCCGGACCAACAGTACCGAGCCGCGCCGGCACTTCGATCCTGCGCCACGTGCAACTGGAGGAATTTATCGCCCGCGACGACGAGGAATTTGTCAACAAGGCCCTGTACATGGCGGCCAACCCCATGCTGCTGGGCGCCTACCGCTTCAGCACCCGGCACCGTCTGGCGCAAACGGCGCTGGGACAGCCGAAGTTGATTGCAGAAGGTCTGGCCAACAGCCTGCGCCTGGCCTGGCAGCGCTGGTGCGAAGGCTTGCCGCCAGTCAGCTTCGATGCGCCGCTCGACAGCCAAATGCCCGGAGAGATGGCTGCATGAGCGACTCCAAACCCATCTACGTCACGCAGCCGCTGCTGCCGGACTTGCAGGATTTCTTGCCGTACCTGGAAAGCATCTGGGAAAACAAGATCCTCACCAATGGCGGTCCCTTCCACCAGCAGCTGGAAAAAGCGCTGTGCGACTACCTGGGCGTGCGGCATATCTGCCTGTTTACCAATGGAACGCTGGCATTGATGACGGCCTTGCAAGCCTTGCGCGTGAAGGGCGAAGTCATTACGACGCCGTATTCCTTCGTTGCCACGGCACATTCGCTGCTGTGGAATGACATCAAGCCCGTCTTCGCCGACATCGATGCGCGCACGCTAAATCTCGATCCGGCGCGCATTGAAGCGGCCATCACGCCGCACACCACGGCCATCATGCCCGTGCACTGCTATGGCCAACCCTGCGATGTCGAGGCGATACAGAAGATAGCCGACAATTATGATCTGAAGGTCATCTACGACGCCGCGCATGCGTTCGGCGTGCGCCACCAGGGCACCAGCGTACTCAATTACGGCGACCTGTCCGTGATCAGCTTTCACGCAACGAAGATCTTCAACACCTTCGAAGGCGGCGCCATCGTCTGCCCCGACGCCAAGACCAAGCAGCGCATCGACCATCTGAAAAATTTCGGCTTTGTCGACGAAGTCACAGTCGTCGCCGCCGGCATCAATGGCAAGATGAGCGAAATCAATGCGGCCTTCGGCCTGCTGCAGCTGAAGGGCATCGACCAGGCGCGGCAGCAGCGGCGCAGCATCGACGCCCACTATCGCCAGCGCCTGGCCGGCATCGCGGGTATCACCTGCCTGGAAGCGGCCGATGCCGAAGCGGCCAATCACGCCTACTTTCCCATCCTCGTCGGGCCCGAGTATCCGCTGGCGCGCGACGCCCTGTTCCAGCGGCTGCGCGATCACGAGATTTATGCGCGGCGCTATTTCTACCCGCTCATCAGCGATTTCCCCATGTACCGTGGCATGCCGTCCGCCGTGCATGCCAATCTGCCGGTGGCGCGCCTGGCAGCGTCCCAGGTGATCTGCCTGCCGATCTACCCGGCCCTTGAGCTGTCGAGCGTGGACGCAATCACCGCCCTGATCGCCGGGCCTGCCTGAGCGCCGCGCCCGTCCCTATTCACCCAGACCAAACGGCCACCGCATGTCCCACTACGCCCACATTACCGCGATCGCCTACCACCTGCCGCAGGCGATCCTGACGAATGCCGCGCTGGAGCAGGAGTTCAGCGACTGGCCGGCGCAAAAAATCCTCGACAAGACGGGCATTGCGCAACGTCATATCGCCGCGGAACATGAAACGGCCAGCGACCTGGCGTTCCATGCCGCGGAAAAGCTGTTCGCCACGCATGACATCGCGCGCGGCGACATCGATTTCCTGATCCTGTGCACGCAGGCGCCCGACTACCTGCTGCCCAGCAGCGCCTGCGTGCTGCAGCAGCGGCTCGGCTTGCCAACCTCTTGCGGCGCGCTCGACATCAACCTGGGCTGTTCCGGCTATGTCTACGCACTCGCCATGGCCAAGGGCCTGATCGAGAGCGGCATCCGCAAAAAGGTACTGTTGCTGACGGCAGACACCTATTCCAAGTACATCAATGCGCGCGACCGAAGCGTACGCACCCTGTTCGGCGATGGTGCCGCGGCAAGCGTGATTGCCGGCGGCGCACCCGAACTGGCACTGGGACCATTCATCCTGGGCACGGATGGCAACGGCGCGAACAAGCTGATCGTACCGGCCGGCGGCATGCGCACGGCCCGCAGCGCGGCCACGGCCATGCCTGTCGAAGACGCGTCCGGCAACTGGCGCAGCCAGGACGACCTGTTCATGGATGGCGCGCAGATTGTCCAGTTCACCTTGGGCGCCGTGCCGCGTACAATGCAGGAGCTGCTGGACACGGCCGGCAAGACCCTCGATGACATCGATCACGTGATCTTCCATCAGGCAAACAAATTCATGCTTGACGCCTTGCGCCGCAAAATACGCATTCCGGAAGACAAATTTGTGATTGAAATCGATACTGTAGGCAATACCGTCTCCTCGACCATCCCCATCGCCATCGCCCGCGCGCGCGCCTCGGGGCGCATCCTGCCGGGCGACACAGCCCTGTTGCTCGGCTTTGGCGTTGGCTATTCCTGGGCCGGCACGCTGGCGCGGCTGTAGGCGCCCGCGCGTCTGCGTCCTGAACTTCTCTGAAAGGAAACACAATGCAAGAATTTTTCAACGGCATGGCCGACATCCTGGAAATCGACGCCGACAAGGTCGTGCCGACCCTGAAACTCGGCGATTACGCCTGGGATTCGCTGGCCATCATTTCCACCATCGCCCTGGCCGATGAGCTGTTCGATCAGATGCTCGAAGGCCAGGCCCTGGCCAACTGCGAAACTCTGGCAGACGTGCTGGCATTGATCGCCGTCAAGGCCTGACCATGTCCAGCCAGCGCCTGGAATCGGGACTGCCCTTCAGCACCACCCACCTGGCCATGCGCGGCGTGGTGTGCGCGCTGCCACGCGCGCAGATCCACAATGCCGACCTCGCCGAGCGCTTCGGCGCCGAGGCGGTGGCCGATGTGAGCAAGATGATTGGCGTGCAGTCGCGCCGCCGCGCTGCCGATGACCAGACGACGGCCGATCTGTGCCAGGCGGCGGCGCAAACCCTGCTTGACGACCTGAGCTGGGAGCGCGACAGCATCGACGCCTTGATCTTCATCTCGCAAACCCCCGATTACGTGCTGCCGGCCACCGCCTGCGCCCTGCATGGACGGCTGGGCCTGCATAAGGCCTGCGCAGCCTTCGACATCAACCTCGGCTGCTCGGCCTACGCGTATGGCCTGTGGCTGGCGGCCAAGATGCTTGATGGCCAGGCCATGTGCCGCATCCTGCTGCTGGTGGGCGACACCATCAGCAAGACCGTTGATGAGACCGACCGCGCCACCGCGCTGCTGTTTGGCGACGCCGGCACGGCGACTGCGCTGGAATTCGATGCGGCGGCGGCGCCCGCCCATTTCATCGTCGGCAGCGACGGCGGCGGCGAACGCCACCTGATGATGGCCGCCAGTGCCTGCCGGCCTTACGCCGGTGACGATGCGCGGCTGGCGCAGCGCGATCCCGCCAAACTGTACATGGACGGCGGCGAAATCTTCAATTTCACGCTGAAGAGCATTCCGCCACTGGTGGCGGACCTGCTGCGCCTGGCAAACCGCAAGAGCGACGAGGTTGATGCCTTCCTGTTTCACCAGGCAAATACCTTCATGCTCAAACATATTATTAAAAAAGCCAAGCTGCCTGCCGAGCGCGCGCCTATCAATATGGACCGCTACGGCAACACGTCCAGCGCCTCCATTCCCCTGCTGATCGCCGACAGCCTGGGCGCGGCAGCACAGGGACAGACCATCGCCATGTTCGGCTTTGGCGTCGGCTACTCCTGGTCGGCGGCCGTGCTGGGCCTGCAATCGCTGACCGTCAACCGCCTTATCGAAGTCTGAACCATGATCTTTCAACCCGACATGCTGGCAGGCCAGCGCATCCTCGTCACCGGCGCCTCGTCCGGCATCGGCCGCGACACGGCCCTGCTGCTGGCGCGCTGCGGCGCGCAACTGCTGATCAGCGGACGCGACCCGGCCCGGCTGGAGCAAACCCTGCAGGCCCTCGACGGCAGCGGCCACCGGGCCGAAGTGCTCGAACTCGACGGCGGCGACCACATCGTCGACTTCCTCAAGCAAGCCACACAGGAAGCGCCCCTGACCGGCATCTTCCATGCGGCCGGCATCGAGTTATTGCGCCCGGTCAAATTGTCCAAGGCCCAGCAGTTTGACGACGTCTTCGCCTCCAGCGTCAAGACCGCGCTCGCGCTGGCGCGCGGCGCCGCGCTGCGCGGCGTGCTCAGCGATGGCGCGGCCCTGCTCTTCATGTCGTCCGTGGCGGGCCAGAGCGGCCAGTCCGGCATGAGCGTGTATTCGGCGGCCAAGGCCGCTATCGATGGCCTGGTGCGCGCCTTGGCCGTCGAACTGGCGCCGCGCGGCATGCGCGTCAACAGCATCGCCGCCGGCGCCGTCGAAACCGAAATGCACGCGCGCCTGAGCCGTGGCTTGCCGGACGAAGCGATGCGCGCCTATGCGGAGCGCCATCCGCTCGGTTTCGGTCGCAGCAACGATATCGCGCAGACGGCGGCCTTTTTACTGTCGCCGGCCGCCCGTTGGGTCAGCGGCGCCACCTGGGCCGTCGACGGCGGCTACCTGGCCCGTTAGGAGTTTTCATGCAAACCATCCTCATCGTCGGCGCCGGACGCTTCGCCAGAGAATTGCTGTGCTGGCTGGAAGACAGCCTCGACCCCGCCACCGCCCGCATCGGCGGCTTGCTCGACGACACACTGCCGCCCGCGCCCATGCTCGACGCCGACTACCCCTACCCCGTGCTGGGCAGCATCAGCGGCTATCAGCCGGCGCCCGGCGAGACGCTGCTGCTGGCCATCGGTGCGCCGAAGGCCCGCCTGGAAGTGGCGCTGGCGCTGGCCGCGCGCGGTGCCCGCTTCCATACGCTGATCCACCCCAGCGCCGTGGTCGCGCGCACGGCCCGCATCGGCCTGGGCGCCGTCGTCTGCCCGTTCGCCCTCGTCTCGTCGGGCAGCAAACTGGGCGACTATGTCACCATCAACAGCTACGCCAGCGTCGGCCATGACGCCGTGCTGGAACAGGGCTGCACGCTCAGTTCGCACGTCGACATCACCGGCGGCGTGCATCTGGGCCAGGCCGTCATGGTCGGCTCGGGCGCATCCATCCTGCCACGCGTGAGCGTCGGCGCCGGCGCGACCGTGGGCGCCGGCGCCGTCGTCATGCGCCGCGTGGCCGAAGGCGCCACCGTGTACGCTCCACCTGCAAAGACCTTATGACTCCCACGTCCCAGGCGCGGCAACTGCGCGACCACTTCTGGCACCTGCTGTGCCACCGCAGCGAATTGCCCGACAGCGGCGACTACCTGAAACTCGACTGGTTGGGCGAGGAAGTGGTCGTCTACAACGACCAGGGCGAGCTGATCGCCTTCGACAATCTGTGCCCGCACCGCGGCACGCGCTTTTTCACGGAAAAGCGCGGCAATGCGCCGCTGGCCTGCCCCTACCACGGCTGGGCCTACCGGGCCGGCGCCATGCACATTCCCTGCCGCGAACGCTACGCCCCGGCCGAGCTGGAAAATGCCCGCCTGCAGGTGCTGCAGCTGGAGTGGTGTGCCGATTTCCTGTTTGCCTCGCCGCAGCCGCGCCTTTCCCTCGGGGCGCAACTGGGCGAGACCCAGGAGACGCTGGAAAACATTTCCTTCAACGTCGCCGGCCTGGGCGATTTCAGCGCCTACGACTTCGAGTGCGACTGGCGCATCGCGCTGGAAAATGCGCTCGAGCCGCTGCACGTGCCGTTCGTGCACCCGGAGTCGCTGGCGCAGTTGCAACTGGACGACGGCGAAAACCGTTTCACGGACTGGACGTCGACATGGGAAGCAGGCCTGGGTAACGCCGGCATGGCCAGAAAGCTGCGCTCCATCAAGCGATTGTTCCAGCTCGACAGCCAGTTCGAGGGCTACCAGAGCCTGTACCTGTTCCCGTTTACCATGCTCTCGTCGACGTTTTCGTATTCTTATTCGCTCCAGCATTTCTTTCCGTCGACGCAAGCGCAACGCACGCATTTCTCCAGCCGCCTGCTCATGGCCGCGACCAAGCCCGCCGCCAGCGCCTCGCTGCAGGGCTTTTTCGATTCGAGCGCGCAGATGAACCGCCAGGTATTCGAGGAAGATCATGCCATCTGCAAGCGCATCGCCGTCCAGGCGGCCGACAGCGCGCGCTTCAAGCTCCTTTCCAGCGACGAGGCTAAGATCGCGCATTTCCGGGCCTGCATCGCGGCGGCAAGCCAGTGTTAAAGGGTAGATGGCAGGCCCGCCGGCCGAAATGAAACTTTTTTAAAAGAATTTTAAAAAATTTCCACAAAGCATTTAATAAGCTCATGTGGATGGTCGTCTTGTACTTGGGAGAGCGCAAAGAACCGCTGCTCCGGACTGAACCCACCACACCAGGAGTTACACCATGCTGAGCCTTCACACTAACAACGCTGCACTGTCCGCACAAAATTCGATCACCCGCACCCAAAGCCAACTGTCGACCTCGATGACCCGCCTGAGCACCGGCTTCCGCATCAACTCGGCAATGGATGACGCAGCAGGCCTGCAAATCGCAACCCGCCTGAAAGCACAAACCAGCGGCATGACCGTTGCAATGTCGAACACCCAGAACAGCACCTCGATGCTGCAAACGGCTGAAGGCGCGTTTGACGAAGTCACCAACATGCTGATCCGCATGAAGGATCTGGCAACCCAGGCAGCCGATGCTTCGTCGGGCGCCAAAGACAAGACCGCCATGCAATCGGAATACGATGCACTGGGCCTGGAACTGTCGAACGTGATGAAAAACACCACCTTCGGCGGCAACAAGCTGCTGGTAGGCGGCACCCTGGCCTCGTCGATGACGTTCCAGATCGGCGCGAGCCAAACCGAAACGATGGCATTTGACGTTTCCGCCAAAATGACCAGCCTGACGACATCGTTGACGTCGGCAACCGCCAACTACGCGGCTTCCGCAACCGGCACCGAACTGACCAGCTCCGCCAACGCCACCATCGCCCTGCTGGAAACGGCAATCGGCGACGTCGGCACCGTTCGCTCGGCACTGGGTGCTGCTGCCAACCGTCTGGACCACGTCAACACCAACTTGTCCAACATCGCTACCAACACCAAAGCCGCTACCGGCCGCATCATGGACGTCGACTTCGCTACCGAGAGCTCGAACATGACGTCGTCGCAAATGCTGCTGCAAGCTGGCACCGCAATGTTGAAACAAAGCAACAGCATGTCCTCGATGGTCATGTCCCTGCTGCAATAATTTCTACCTGCATGGCCGCTCGCGGCCTGTCGGAAAACCAGGCTGCGGCCTGGTTTTTTTTCGTCCCTCGCTATCTTCGCCCTTGCGCGCAAGGGAAACTATTTCCTGCGTATCTTTAACGATGTGGCCCGCATGGTCGCCTGTTTAATAGGTAAGCCCATCCAACAGCCGTCATCCACAGGAATCGCCGAGTGCTGAGCCTTCATACGAATATCGCCGCACTCGCCGCACAGAATGCCGCCGCACGCGCGCAATCGCGGCTGTCGACGTCGATGACGCGCCTCGCCACCGGCTTTCGCATCAATTCGGCCATGGATGATGCTGCCGGCCTGCAAATCGCCACCCGGCTGCGGGCGCAGGCGAGCGGCATGGCCGTCGCCATGCGCAACACGCAAAACAGCACCTCGATGCTGCAAACGGCCGAAGGCGCGTTTGATGAAGTCACCACCATGCTGATCCGCATGAAGGATCTGGCCACGCAGGCAGCCGATGCATCGTCAGGCGCCAAGGACAAGCTCGCCATGCAGGCCGAATACGACGCCCTGGGACTGGAACTGGCTAACGTGGTGAAGAACACCAGTTTTGGCGGCAACAAACTGCTGGCTGGCGGCACGCTGGCGTCGGCGATGACGTTCCAGATCGGCGCGGGCCAAAGCGAGACGATGGCATTCGACGTCTCGGGCAAGATGGCCAGCGTGCTGGCCTCGCTCGGCGCTGCCAGCACCAACTTCGGTGCTCCCGCCAGCGGCACCGAAATGACGGGCAGCGCCAACACCACCATCGCCTTGCTGGCAACGGCCATCGATGAGGTCGGCGGCGTGCGCTCGGCCCTGGGCGCGGCGGCCAACCGCCTCGACCATGTGCATAGTAACCTGAGCAACATGGTCACCAATACCAAGGCCGCCATCGGCCGCATCATGGATGTCGACTATGCGGCAGAAAGCGCCAACATGACGTCGGCGCAAATGCTGCTGCAAGCCAGCACGGCCATGCTCAAGCAAAGCCAGAGCATGCAGAAATTGATACTGTCCCTGTTGCAGCCATAATGGCTGAAGCAGCCTGATTCACCGACCTTTACAGACTTTCATCCGGACACAGTGGCATGGCGATAGACCGCATTTCATCGGGCAACCCGGTTCCCCTGATTACCCAGCGCTTTGACGTCAGCCCCGCGACGCCGATGGTGCCAGGCGTGGTCCAGCCGCTGGTGCCCATCGGCCCTTACATGGCGCCCGCGCCCGATGCCGGCACCCTGCCCGCGCAACTACAGCAACAGGGCCAGGACAGCCTGGCATCCCTCATCAAGCCGAACGCCGATAGCGCCGGCGGCGCCATGCCGCGCGACAGCAGCGCCATGCAGGTCAATCAACTGTTCTTCACGCGCCAGCTGGTCTGGCAGCCGCCCGACGCGGCGCAACTGGCCGCCTCGTGGCGCGTGATGGTCAAGACGTATGGCGAACAATATGCGGCTCTGCAGGAGCAGGCGCGCGGCCAGCACGTGCCGGGCAACCTGTTCATGGCCGAACAGCAACCGGCCCTGCTACGCGAAGGCGCCCGTCCACCCTTGAGCGTCGATAGCGAAGCGTGGCGCTTTGCCGTGTATGGCTGGGGTGGCCAGCGCCTGCTGCTGCGCGTGCTGGCCAGCGACGAGGACGAGGATGCGCCGCCCAGGCGGCGCGGCAAGGTGGCGCTGCGCGTCGAACTGATCATCATCGGCATCGGCCGCGTCGTGATCCAGATGGAGCCGGCCGGCGATGGCGTGCTGCTGGAACTGGCGGCCGATGAAGACAGCGCCTTGCGCCACTTGCGCCTGGCCCTGCCCGATATTGCCGACGCCGTGCGGCGCGCCGGCCTGCGCGTGGTGCGCTGCCGCCTGAACCGCCAGTTGCACGCGCAGCGCGTGCATGGCAATTATCCGATGCAGGCGGGTGCCGCGTCGCTGTCGCTGCCCCTGTTCCGCGCCATGGCCGAAGTGGCGCTGCTGCTGACGCAACCGGAAGCGGAAGTGGCGGCCGATCCCGATGCGCCCGCGGCAGCTGCAGCAGCTGCCGAAGAGGAAACCATCGTCACCTCGAAGGAAGTGGCGGCGCCGCTCGGTTACGACTATGGCGATGAGGAAGAAATGAAGCAAAGCAGCACCGTGCTGCTGTTGGCCGACGGGCAGGAGCACGAGCTGCTGCCGCCTATCGACGAGCAGGATTGAAGCAACAGAATTGATACAGCATAAAAAAAACGGCGCCCGCAGCGCCGTTTTTTATCCCACCGCACTACCCCACCGTGCCGATGATGCTCACTTCGCGGTTTTCCGGAATTTCGTTATACGACAACACATGCAGGCCCGGCGCGAACAGGCGCGCATAGCGGGCCAGCAACGGCCGGATCTGCGGCAACACCAGCAGCAGCGGCGGCGTGCCTTGCTGTTTCATCTGCTCGCGCGCCACCGGCATATTCACCTGCAATTGCGACAGCAGATGCGGGTCGATCGGGTAATTATCCAGCGTCACCTTGCCTGACTGGCGTGCCTGGTTCAACGAACCAAGCAGCATGTTTTCCAGCTCGCCTCCCAGGTTAAACGCCTGCATTTCCATCTTCTGGCCAAACAGGCCGCTGACGATCTGGCGGCGCAGCGCGCAGCGCACTTCGGCCGCCAGCAGGATCGGGTCCTTGGTGGTTTCCGAACTGTCGAGCAAGGTGGTGGCGATGGGCACGATATCCTTGAGTGACACGTTTTCTGCCAGCAGGACGCGGAACACGCGCAGCAGCTGCGTGTGCGTGAGCGCCTTGTCGAGCGCGCCGGCCAGCTTGGGCGACATGGCCGTCAGGCGTTCCATCAGGTTGGAGACGTCTTCGTGACGGAACAGTTCCGGCAAGTATTCGCGCACCATTTTCGACAAGTGCGTGGCGATCACGCTGGGCGCCTCGATGACCTGGTAACCGAGACCCAGCGCATGCGCCTTTTCGCCCGGCTCAATCCAGGTGACGGGCATGCCGTAGGCCGGCTCGATGCCGGGAATGCCATCGAGCTGGCCATACACATTCGGCGACGGGATCGCCATCAGGCGGTCGGCCTGCACTTCCGCCTGCGCCACGATGGTGCCCGACAGCACGATGGCGTACTGCGACGGCTTCAGTGCCAGGTCATCGCGCACGCCGATGTTCGGCAGCAGCAAGCCCATCGCTTCGGACAAGCTCTGGCGCACGCCTTTGACGCGCTTGGTCAAAGGTTCGCCTTGCGTTTTATCCACCATGCCCACCAGTTTATAGCCGAGCATGACCATCAATGGTTGCACGGCGGGCAGTTGCTGCCACTCCAGCTCGGCAGGCTTGTCATCGCGCAGTGCCGCCTCGATGGCGGCCATGCCAGCCGCATCTGGCCCCTTCACGCGCTTGGTCAGGCGCCATGCCACGAAGGCCAGCACGCCTGCGAAGGTCATGAACATGAACCACGGCATGCCCGGGATCAATGCCAGTGCCACCATCATGCCCGACGCGCTGAAGATCACCGTTGGCGAAGTCAGTACCTGGCCCGCCACTTGCTGTTCGAAGTCGCCCGAATCGCTGATGCGGGTGACGAGAATGGCGGCCGCAGCCGACAGCAGCAGCGCCGGTATCTGCGCCACCAGGCCATCACCGATGGTCAGCAGTGCATATTGACGGAAAGCATCGCCGAACGACAGGTCGTGCATCAGCGAGCCGATGGCCACGCCACCGACCATATTGATGATCAAAATCAAAATACTGGCGACGGCATCGCCGCGCACGAACTTCGACGCGCCGTCCATGGCGCCGTAGAAATCGGCTTCAGCGGCCACGTCCTTGCGGCGGATCTGGGCTTTTTCCTGGTTGATCAGGCCGGCGTTCAGGTCGGCATCGATGGCCATCTGCTTGCCCGGCAAGGCATCGAGGGTAAAGCGCGCGGACACTTCCGAGATGCGCTCGGCACCCTTGGTGACGACGGCGAAGTTGATGATCATCAGGATCACGAAGACCACGATACCGACGACGAAATTACCACCGATCACCACATTACCGAAGGCCTCGATCACTTTACCGGCCGCGTCCGCGCCCGTATGGCCGTGCAGCAACACCACGCGCGTGGAAGCCACGTTCAACGTCAGCCTGAGCATGGTGGTGGCCAGGATCACCGTCGGGAAGACAGAGAAATCGAGCGGCCGCTTGGCCGACACGCTGACCAGGATAACGATCAGAGCCAGCACGATATTGAAAGTGAACAATATATCGAGCAGCACGGGCGGCAGCGGCAGGATGATCATTGCCAGGATCACCAGCAGGAACAGCGGCGTGGCGAACTTGTGGCGGCGCATTTCGGCAACCAACCGGTTCAGGAAATTCATGAAGGGACTACCTCGCTCAAATGAGATGGCACGGCCATCTCGGTGGGTAATACGGGCTGGGCAGCACGCTGCCCGGACCGGAATGCTTTCAGCTGCAGTATGTAGTTGAGCACCTGCGACACGGCCTGGTACAGCTGCACGGGAATCTGCTGCTGCACCTGGCTGGTGTTGTAGATGGCGCGCGCCAGCGGCGGCAACTCCAGCGTTTCAATATGGTGTTCCTTCGCCACTTGCCGGATATACAGCGCCATTTCGTCGACGCCCTTGGCAACGACAAACGGCGCCTCGGCGCGGTCCTGGTCATACTTCAGTGCAACGGCGTAATGCTCGGGATTGACGATCACCACGTCCGCGTCGGGCACCGTCTTGCGCACGCTGCGCCGGCCGATCTGCTGCTGCAACTGGCGGATGCGCTGGCGCACTTCGGGCCGGCCTTCGCTGCTCTTGTGTTCTTCCTTGACATCCTGTTTGCTCATGCGCTGGTTGCGGGCAAAGAAAAACGCCTGGGCTGGCACGTCGATGATGGCGAACAGGACGAAAACGGAAATGAGCGCCATCAAGCCGTCGAGCATCAGCGCGGAACCATCGAGCATGGCTTGCTGCAGCGGCCGGTGTTGCAAGTCCACGTACTGCGTCAGGCTGGAACGGCTCACATGCACCAGCACCATGCCCAGCACGGCGGCCTTGGCGATGGACAGGCCGAATTCAAAGCCATGCTTGGGCGCAAACAAACGACCGAGGTTCTTGGCCGGACTCAGGCGCTCCATCTTTGGCATCCAGTTCTTCGTGCTGATGACCCAGCCGCCAGGGATCAGGGAGCCGAGCACCACGAACAGGGGCACGCAAAACAGCGGCACGATCATCTTGATCAGCAAGCCCACCGAGGTGGTAAACGCCATCGACATGGCATTTTCCAGCGCGCCCTTGCTGTCGAGCGGCATGAAGGCCATGGCGAACAGCTCGCGAAAGCTCAGCAGATAGCCCGGCAGCAGGTAAATGAAGACTTTCATGCTGATCAGGATGCCCAGCGCCGTCGACAGGTCGCGCGAACGCACGACCTGTCCTTCCTGGCGCGACTTCTTCAGCTTTTGCTGTGACGCCTTTTCTGTCTTGTCGCCGGTGCTGCTATCCGCCATGGGCCACCCGCATCTGTTCGGTGATCATGTCGAGCACGCGGTTGGTCATGGCGATATAGTGCTCGGGGATAAAGCGCACGATCTGCGTCAGCATCACCAGGCCGAACATGGTGATCATGGAAAAACCCAGCGAAAACAGGTTCAGCGACGGCGCCACGCGGTTCAGGAAGCCAAAACCCAGTTGCACCACCATGGTGGAAAAGACGATGGGCAAGGCCAGCAGCATGGCGGCGGCGAAGATCCACGCCACGTTATAGGCCACCGTCTGCAGCAGCAGCGGTCCGTAGCCCTGCCCCACGGGCCAGGCCGTGAAACTGGCGCCGATCACGCCCGCCAGCACCAGATGGCCGTCGATGGCAAAAAACACGATCATGCACATGATGGTGAGCATCCCCGTGATCACGTCCGACGAGGTGCCGTTGAGCGGATCGTTCATGACGGCCATGGAAAAACCCACCTGGCTCGACACCAGGTAACCGAGCACCGACATGACCGACATGGCAAAGTGGAAGGCCAGGCCGAGGACGAAGCCGATGATGGCCTGCTCCAGGGTGGCGACGACGGCGTGCAGCGAAAACGGATCGATTTTCAACAAGTCCTGCGAGATGCCAGACGCCTGCATCACGGGCAGCATCAGGATCGCCAGCACCAGCGACAGCAGCACCCGCACGGGAACGGGCACCATGGCGTCGCCGATCACGGGCGAGGCGCTGAGCATGGCCAGGATGCGGCAGAACGGCCACCACACGGCCAGCATGAACGGTAGCACCTGATTGAAAATCTGATCCATGGGCGCGCGGCGCTATCCGACCAGGGTGGCCGCGCGCTGAAAAATGGACACGCAATAATCCATCAGATAACCGGCCATCCAGCGTCCGGCCAGGATCAGCGCCAGCAGGGTGACCAGCAGGCGTGGCAGGAAACTCATGGTCTGTTCATTGATCGAGGTGGCCGCCTGCACCAGCGCGACCAACAGGCCCATGAGCAAACCTGGCACGACCAGGATCACCACCAGCAGCATGACGACATGCAGCGCTTCGATGATCAGGTCGACGGCGACTTCAGGGGTAAACATGGATCAATAGCCCTGTATGCTGGTAACTAGGGTGTTGACGGTCAGGGTCCAGCCGTCGACCAGCACGAACAGCAGCAGCTTGAACGGCAAGGAAATCACCAGCGGCGAGAGCATCATCATGCCCATGGCCATCAGCACGGACGCCACCACCAGATCGATGATGAGGAACGGTATGAACAGCATGCAGCCGATCTGGAACGCCGTCTTCAGTTCGGACAACACAAACGCCGCCAGCTTGACCGTGAAACTATGGTCTTGCGGGCGCATGGTCGACGGCTCGCCAGCCAGATGCGCGATCTGCGCCAGCGCAGCCTTGCTTGTCTGCGCCAGCATGAAGCGCGAAATCGGCACTTCGGCGATCTTCAGCGCTTCCTGCATGCCGATCTGGTCGCGGTCGTAAGGCACGAACGCTTCCTTCCACACCTGGTCGCCGATGGGGCGCATGACCAGCAAGGTGAGGATCAGGGCGATGCCCGTGACGATGCGGTTGGGCAAGCCCTGCTGCAGGCCCAGAGCCTGGCGCAGCAGCGACAGCACGATGACGAAGCGGGTAAAGCTGGTCATCATCATGACCATCACGGGCAACAGCCCGAGCAGGGTCATGACGACGAGGATCTGCATCTTCACCGACAGGTCGGTCTTCGCGCCCGGCAGCACGCCGGACAACAAATCCTGCGCCCCGGCGACGCTGCAGCACAGCATCAAAGCAGGCACAGCCAGCGCGGCAGCGAGCGCGCCGCGGCGCCGGCTCAAACCGGGTACCGCCAGCTTCATGCTGTCATCAGGTCGAGATTGAGGCCATCGAGATCGATGACTTTCAGGCCATAGTTCTCGCCGGCCACCACCACTTCGGCACGACCGATCGGCGTGCCGTTGACCTTGATCACCAGCGGTTCGCCGGCCAGCATGTCGAGTTCGATCACGCTTTCCGGGCCGATGGCCATCAGTTCTTCCAGCGAAATGCGGGCCGAGCCCACTTCCAGGGTCAGGGTGACGGGAATCTTGCGCATCATCTGCGGGATGTCGCGCCGCGCGCGGGTGCTGGCCACGTCGGACATGTCGCCCTGGTCGATGATCATGTCATCGCCCAGGTCTTCCAGCAGGGTTTCGCTCTGGTTGGTATCGGTGATATTCATATTATTCGACATCTTCAAATGAGGTTAAACAGAGCTTGCCCTTGTGTTCGGAAACAGCCGCTGTAAATAAACGCGAATCGTCCAGCATGACGTCGGTGCGGCTCAGGCTGACGGGAATCACGTCGCCCACGCGCAAGTCGAACAAGGCGCCCAACTGCACCTGCTTGCTGACCAGCCTGCCTTCCAGGGTCACTTGCAGGCGCGAAGCGAGCGGACGCACGCTGCGCAGCGCCTTCTTCGCTTGCGCGCGCTCGGGCAGCAGGCCGCGCAGCACGTCGGCCATCAGGCGCTTGTCCAGCGAGAACCAGAAGTGGCCGCTCTGCCCCGCTTCGACGTCGCTGAGCGCCACGGTGACGATCCAGCTGCCGCGCGGCGGGTGCACGCCGGACTGCACGGCAACCTCGGCACTGGTATCGATGTCGCTGTTTTTGCCCAGCGTTTGCAGGTTCTTGTGGACGCGGGCGAACAAACTGTTCACCAACTGTTGTCCCAGCACCACAGCGAGACGCTCTTCCGTGGCCGTCACGCGCACCTGCGCGGGATCGGGCAGCGCACCCTTGGCACCGGCACTACCGTAGCGGTAGTTCAGTACGCTCAAGAGTATTTGCCGTTCGAGCGTAAAGCCCGTCTGGCCGGCCGGCGTGGAAAAACTCAGCCAGCGATTCACGCTGTCCTCGTTTTCCACGCGCGACAACGTCACGCCATCGATCTGGAAATTACCCCAGTAGCGACGGCTCATCGGTTGGCGCAAGGCCACTGCCAGGTCGTCGCGCAGTTGGGCGCCGAATACATGCAGCAAATGGACAGGACGTCCAAGCAGACAGGAATCGAGGACTTGATGGCGCACAGTTTGATCTGTCTTGGTAATGATTGTCATGTAGTGGTCATGTCGGTATTGCGGTGGCAGAACAAATTATACGGATCACCCGAAATTAAATACAGCATCATCTTGATCTTGCCGACAGGCCTGCAAGCAAACGTTGCGCATCGTATCGCATGCTGGATGACTACAGTGCTGAACAATACATGAAAAAGCTGAATATTGCCATGCATCAATATTCCTTGAGCCAATCCTCTCTTTACTTTATAGTTGCCCCGAGGTAAGCTTGTGACGACAAAATAGTGATTTGCAGTGCGCCATTCCGCTTACCTGATTCCGGTTTTTATGGCAGTTTTCAATTCTTCTTATTGCCAACAGCAGAAACTTTTATCAGATAAATATTAGTTGTCATGGCCATGTAAATTATATCGGCGTGGGTTTGCCGAGTTTGTTTGAATCTGCTTGAGCGGGTGGTGTGGCAACTGATAAAACTGATGGGCCCTGCGGATCGGGCCGGGCAGGATGGCATTCAATGCACTTCTGCCGGATTGGCAACTCCAGTAATTCTGATTGATACGTCACCGCATATTGAAAGTAGAGGGCAAGATGAGCAACGAACTCGCAGGTCTGATCAAGGCCGATCTGGCAGCATTGAGCAATGACGCGCACGCCCTGGGCGCCAGCATCGCACCCGCCGCCCATTTCGGCGCGCCGGAACAATCGGGCTTCTCCTTTGCGCAAAGCATGAAAGACGCCATCGGCAAGGTCAATGGCGACGACCGCATGGCCGCGCAGAAAATGAGCGACGTCGACAGTGGCAAGAGTGACGACATGGTCGGTGCCATGCTGGCCAGCCAGGAAGCAAACCTGTCCTTCTCCATGTTGATGCAAGTGCGCAACAAGGTCATGGGCGCTGTCGATGAGCTCATCAAACTGCCTCTATAATCTTCACGTCCTGATCCACGCCCAGCCTCCCAGCGAAAGTTACCCCAAGTGATTACCCCCATGAAGTCCGCATTTGCGCGCTGGCGCCTTGGTGCCCAGCCCGCCATCCCGCCCGCCCTGCTGAAAAACCTGGTTCCCATCGTCGTGCTGGCCATCGGCATCACCGCCATGGTGACCATGTACGCCTGGCGCGACCAGGCCAACTACAAGCCGGTGTTTGGCGCGCGCGAAAAAGTGGCCGTGACGGACATGATGGCCACCCTGGACGCCGAGCACATCCCCTACCGCTTGCATCCGGACAGCGGCCAGGTGCTGGTGCCCGACGCCATGCTGGGCAAGGTACGCATGCTGCTCGCCTCGAAAGGCGTGACGGCGCAGCTGCCGGCCGGCCTGGAGCTGATGGACAAAAATGACCCGCTGGGCGTATCGCAATTCGTGCAGGACGTGCGCTTCCGCCGCGGCCTGGAAGGCGAACTGGCGCAAAGCATCATGACGATGGACGCGATCGCTTCGGCGCGCGTCCACCTGTCGATTGCCAAGTCGACCTCGTTTGTCGCCAGCGACGGCGACAAATCGTCGGCCTCGGTGGTAGTGGCGCTGAAACCGGGCCGCACGCTGGCGCCGGAACAGATCGCCGCTGTCATCAACATGGTAGCCGGCAGCGTCGCCAGCCTGGCGCCGACGCGCGTGAGCCTGGTCGACCAGGGCGGCAACCTGCTGTCCTCGCACGTCGACCTGACGGATGGCTTCGATGCCTCGGCCGCCGGCAATGAAGGCGCGAAACGCTTCCAGGATGAAATTCGCCGCAACGTCACGGGCTTGCTGGGACCCGTCATCGGCGAAGACAACTTCAAGCTCAGCGTGACGGCCGCCGTGAATAACGACCGCGTGGACGAAACGCTGGAAAAATACGGCGAAGCCCCGAAAGTGACCAGCGAAGCGATGCGCGAAGAGCAGGAACGCAACCGCACCGTGGCCGGCATTCCCGGCAGCCTGTCGAACCGTCCGCCAGCGGCCGCCGTGCCGGTACCGGCCAACGCCGCTGGCGCCGCGCCGGCCGATGGCGCACCGAAGCCGTCCGACGATGGCACGGCCCGCAAGAACGCCACCACGCGCCAGTACGCGTATGACCGCAGCATCACGCAGATCAAGCGCAGCCGTGGCCGCCTGGAAAAACTCAGCGTAGCAGTCGTGCTCAACAGCGCCGCCGCACCGAATCCGAAAACGGGCTGGACCCCTGCCGAACTGGGCAATATTGAAAAAATGCTCAACAGCGGCCTGGGCATCAACGCCCAGCGCGGCGACAGCCTGAGCCTGACGGCGCTGGCCTTCCCTGCCAAGCCGCCTGTGGCGCAGTGGTGGGAAGAACGCGACACCGTCGTCGATTTCAGCAGCTGGCTGCTGTATGCCCTGGGCGCCGTGCTCGGCTACTTCCTGATCCTGCGTCCGCTGCTGCGCCTGCTGACCACGCGTCTGGCGCCACCGGCACTGAAACAGCTCGATCCTGCCCTGGCACTGGGCGGCAGCAGCGCCGCCGGCGCGAATGGCGCAGCCGCCGCCGGCGCGCCTGCACTGGGTGTGAATGGCAGCCCGCTGGCGCTCGAAGGCGAGACCGGCGCTGGCAACATGCCAGTCGTGCCCCTGCTGGAAAACTATGACTTGCCGCCACCAGGCTCGGCGGTCGACGTGATGGTCGACCACCTGAAAGTGCTGGCTGAAAAAGAACCCGAGCGTGTCGCCGAAGTCGTCAAACAATGGATGCAGAAAAATGGCCGAACTCAACAACAATAATCCCTCCGACGGCGCCGAGTACGAAAGCGTCAGCCTGAATCCCGTGGAACAAGCCGCCATCGTGCTGCTGAGCATAGGCGAAGAACAGGCAGCCAACGTGCTGCGCTGCCTGTCGCGCGAAGAATTGCTGGAAGTCACGCAAGTGATGTCGCGCATGAGCGGCATCAAGGTCGAATCCGTGAAAACGGCCATGCAGACCTTCTTCGACGACTACCGCCAGCAAAGCGGCGTGCACGGCGCCTCGCGCAGCTACCTGAAGCGCTCGCTGGACATGGCGCTGGGCAGCGATATCGCAAATAGCGTGCTGAACAACATTTACGGCGACGCCATCCGCCCGAAAATGGCGCGCCTGCAGTGGGCTTCGCCAAAATGGCTGGCCGAATACATCGTCAACGAACACGTGCAGATGCAAGCCGTGTTCCTGGCCTTCCTGCCGCCCGCACTGGCTGGACAGATTCTCGATGCCCTGCCCGTCGAAGGCCGCGACCTGGTCTTGCTGAACCTGGCGCGCCTGGACGAGATCGACCGCGACCTGCTGGTCGAGCTCGACGAACTGGTGGGCCGCTGCCTGGGCACGCTCGACACGCAAAGCACCAGCGTGGAAGGCATCCGCCAGGCCGCCGAGATTCTCAACCGCATGCCGGGCAACCGCGCTGCGCTGGTCGAACTGCTGCGCGCGCACGACCCGGACGTGGTCTCGGAAATCGAACTGAGCATGTACGACTTCCTGATTCTGGCTACGCAGAGCGATGTCACGCTCACGCGCATCCTGGAAGACGTGCCGATGGAACAGTGGGCCATCGCCCTCAAGGGTGCAGAACCGTCGATCCGCGACGCCGTGCTGAAAACCATGCCGCGCCGCCAGGCACAAAGCTTCGAAGACATGATGCGCCGTTCCGGCCCCGTGCCACTGTCCCGTATCGAACAGACGCGCCAGGAAATCATGGCCACCGTCAAGGGCCTCGCCGATGCGGGCGAGATCGAAGTGCAACTGTTTGCTGAAGCGGTGATCGAATGAAACACTTCCGCTCGTATCGTTTCCCGCCCCTGTCGCAATTCATCGCCGCCGGCCAGCGCGCCTCCAACGAGGATACGGATGGCCAGTGGCAGGCATCCGTCTCGGAAGGTTTCGAGCAGGGCCAGCGCGATGGCTACGAAGTGGGCCTGGTGCAAGGCCAGCAGGACGGCTACGACTCCGGGCGCAGCGATGGCATGGCGCAGGGCCGCGAAGAAGGCCGCAATGAAACCCTGGTGGCGCTGGACCGCCTGGCGCGCCCCGTCGACGCCATCTTGCGCGACCTGAAAAAAGTACGCGCCGATTACCGCGAAGCGCAGCGCAAGGAAGTGGTCGACCTGGTGGCCAAGGTGGCGCGCCAGGTGATCCGCGCCGAACTGGCGCTGCAACCGGTGCAATTGCTGGCCCTGGTCGACGAGACCCTGGCCTCGATGCCGCCCACGCGCGAAGAAATCGATGTCTTCCTGAATCCGGAAGAACTCAAGCGCATCAGCGAACTCGATCCGAAGCGCGCCAAGCGCTGGAACCTGATCGCCGACGCCAGGCTCGACGCGGGCGAATGCCGCATCAAGGCGGGCGACAATGAAGTCGACGCGGGCTGCCACCAGCGCCTGTCGGCCTGCATGGACCAGGTCAGCAGCCATCTGGCGCTGGCCGCCGAACACGCGGACCAGGGCGCGCCTGCATGATTGCCGACACGCTGCGCAGCTTCGAGATCGGCGATATACCGGTCGCGACACCCACCGGTCGCCTGGTCGGCGCGTCCGGCTTGCTGCTGGAAAGCGCCGGCTGCCGCCTGCACACGGGCCAGCGTTGTCAAATTGAAACTGTGAGCGGCGAATGGCTGGACGCGCAAGTCGTGGGTTTTCGCGAAAAACTGTCTTACCTGATGCCATTCAAGAAGGCCACGGGCCTGACCACGGGCGCGCGCGTGCTGCCCCTGCCCGACAAGGCCAGCCTGCAGATCGGCCCGTCGTGGCTGGGCCGCATGGTGAATGGCCTGGGCGAGCCGATCGATGACCTGGGCCGCCTCGGTGGCGAACACATCCTGGAAGTCACGCCGCCGAAAATCAATCCCCTGAAGAAGCAACCCGTCATCGAGCCGCTGGACGTGGGCGTGCGGGCGATTAACAGCATGCTGACCCTGGGCAAGGGACAGCGCGTGGGGCTGATGGCCGGTTCCGGCGTGGGCAAGAGCGTGCTGCTGGGCTTGATCACGCGCCAGACGGTGGCCGATGTCGTCGTCGTCGGCCTGATCGGCGAACGGGGCCGCGAGGTGCGCGAATTCGTCGAAAAGTCGCTGGGCGCCGAAGGCTTGAAAAAGGCCGTGCTGGTGATCGCGCCTGCCGACGAGTCGCCGTTGATGCGCATCATGGCCACCGAACTGTGCCACTCGATTGCCGCGCATTACCGCGACCAGGGCAAGCACGTTCTGCTGCTGGTCGACTCGCTGACGCGCTATGCGATGGCCTTGCGCGAAGTGGCGCTGGCCCTGGGCGAGCCGCCGGCCACGCGCGGCTATCCGCCCTCCGTCTTTTCGAACTTGCCGCAACTGGTGGAGAGCGCCGGCAATGGCGCGCACCAGGAAGGCAGCATGAGTGCTATCTACACGGTGCTGGCCGAAGGCGACGACCAGCAAGACCCGGTGGTCGATACGGCGCGCGCGATTCTCGACGGCCACATCGTGCTCACGCGCGAACTGGCCGAGCGGGGCCACTACCCCGCCATCGACATCGCCGCCTCGATCAGCCGCTGCATGGCACAGGTGATCACGCCCGAACACATGCAGGCGGCGCGCGCGCTGAAAGCGTCGATGGCACGCCATGCGCGCGTGCGCGACCTGATCCCGCTGGGCGCCTACGTGCCGGGCGCCGACCCGATCACCGACCGCGCCGTGCAGTTGCACGCCCCTATCGAGGCCTTCCTGTGCCAGGGCACCAAGGAAGAGGCGCCGATGGGGCCTTGCATCGAACAACTTGAACAGATCATGGCCTAGGAGCATACGTGAGCGACGCGCATACCATCCGCAACCTGACCACTCTGGTCGGCCTGCGCAGCACCGAAGTGGAACGCCTGCAAGGCGAAATGGCGGCGCAGACGGCCGTGCGCGAGCGCTACCAGAAAAACCTGGAGCGCCTGACGGGCCTGTACACGGATAGCGGCCCCAGCGGTGCCCTGCCCCTGGCCCTGTCCGTCAACTGCGGCAACTTCAAGCAAGCCGTGATGCAGATGGCCGACCAGCACCGTACCGACCTGCACTTGCACGAGGCCAACATGGCCGTGTCGCAGCGCGCCCTGAATACGGCCTGGGCCAAACGCGAAGTGCTGGACCAGGTGCTGACGCAAAAACAAAAATATGTTGCAAATGAGCAACAACGTGTCGATGCCAAGCGACAAGACGAGCTGGCGACGCAATTCTGGTTCCGCGGGCAGGTAAAATGAGGTTGGTGTAAGTTTCTTTCAGGAAAACTTCACGAAACGGGAATGGGGGTCGCCTTGTACCGGTATATCCCTTTATTCAGGAGTCTGGCATGGCAAACGTAATTACCGCACCGCAATACGATCCGATCGTCACCGCAAAAAACCTGGCAACCAAGTCAGTCGCGGCGCAGCAGGACAAATTGACTAAGCAAACCGCACAGGCGAATAACGCGGCGGCGGCGCTGAACAACCTGAAGCTGGCGATGAGCTCCTTCCAGAGCGCGATGACGACCATGAGCAGCAGCACCAAGTCGCTGCTGAGCCAGTCCGCCACGTTCAGCAATACCGCCTATGGCAGCGGCACGGCCGATGCCACGGCTGTCGCTGGCAGCTATTCCTTTTTCGTGCAGCAACTGGCAACAGCCAGCCAGACTTCCTACAGCGGCCTCGCCAACAGCCCTGCCGCCGGCAGCGGCACGCTGGCCGTGCGGATCGGTGATCCGCTGGCCGCCGCCACCGCCGACAACAGCTTTGACATCGACCTGAGCGCGGCCGACAAGGATGCCGACGGCATCCTAACGCCGCAGGAAATCGCCGCCGCCATCAATGGCAACAGCAAGAACAATTCGCGCGTGACGGCCTCCATCGTCACTATCGGCAACCAGGCGCAGCTGGTACTGACATCGAACCTGACGGGCAAGGAAAACGCTGTCACGCTGGACGCCTCGAGCGTGACCAACACCGCGCTGACCAAGGCACTGGTGACGGACGCGGCGACCAACATCAAGGAAGTCGTCAAAGCGCAGGACGCCATCGTCTGGCTGGGCGCAAAGGACACCGGCACGCAAATCACGCAGGCGTCGAATACTCTTACCAACGTGACGGGCGTGAAGTTGACCTTCACCAAGGCCATGAACACGGGCGATGCGCCCGTGACGGTCAATGTGGGAACCGACAGCGGCGGCACGGCAACCAATGTGCAGGCATTCGTCGATGCCTACAACAAACTGAAAAGCGTGCTGGACGGTCTGGCCAGCTCCGGCGATCCGGACAAGAACATCGCGGCAGGTATCTTTGCCCACGATTCTGGCCTGAACGCCCTGCGCAGCAATTTGAACAATCTGCTGCGCCAGAGCGTCGGCGGCGTATCGCTGGTGTCCTACGGCGTGACCGCCAACCGCGACGGCACGCTGAGCCTGAATACGGCCAAGCTGACGGCCAAACTGGCATCGAACCCGGGCGACCTGGACAAATTGTTTGGCAACAATAGCTTGTCGGCGCCATCGGGCGTGCTCGGCGGCCTGGACAAGGCTTTGGGCCAATGGAGCAACATCACCAAGGGCCAGCTGGTACAGCGTCTCGATGCGAACACGAGCTTGAAGAAGTCGCTGAGCAAGAGCACCGACCTGCTGACGACGCAGTACAACACGGCCTACAAACGTTTCCTGGATCAGTATACGCGCCTGCAAGTCATGCAGGAACAGATGACCAAGACAGTCGACATGTTCGATGCCATGTTCAGCAACAACAAATCCTAAGGCGGATGCGCCTGCCGCGCCGCCGCACGTTAACATAGCGAGAATACAATAATGTTAAACAATGAAGCTTACGGCAACTACCACGCCGTCAACCTGGATGCCCAGACCGCCCGCGCCACTCCGGTCGAGCTGGTACTGGTGCTGACGGACGGCTTGCTGGAAGAACTGGCGCGCGCGCGCGGGCATATCGTAGGCAAACGCTATGAGCAAAAGGCCATCAGCCTGGATAAATGCACGCAGATCATCAACGGCCTGTCGAGCTCGCTCGATTTCGACACTGGCGGCGAAGTCGTGGTCAACCTGGCGCGTCTGTACGACTATTGCGTGGCGCGCCTGTACACGGCCGGCATCAAGCTCGACCCGACCCTGATCGACGAAGTGACGACCTTGATGACGACCATCAAGCGCGGCTGGGTGGGCGTCCAGGCTAACAATGCCTAGGCGCGCTGCGCTGCAGCAGCTGAGTCGGCAATTGAGCGCGGCGATCGCGCAGCCGGACTGGGAGGCGATGCAACAAATCTCGGCCAGCCTGGAGAAAAATATCCCGCTTTTGGCAAAACGGGGCGCATGGACTACGCTGGAACAAACAGAATTGTTGCAATTGCGCAAAATTCACGCGCAAGCGGTTAAAATTTGCTCTGAGGAAAAAGAACGCCTGGGCTTACACCTGGGCGCATTACAGGCAAATAAGGAAGGTTGGGTCGCCTACGCCGCGCTCGGCGAATACGACTCTGAAGGGTATCAAGCATGATCATGAACTTCAACACGGCGCCGGCCGCTCCGGCACAGGCGGCCAATGCGGCACCAGCGCAGGCACAGACGACAACCTTGCCCGGCACGCCGGGCTATGGCAGCAGTGCGCCCGCCGCCACTAATGGCGCCGTGCCTTCCGCCCTGCCCCTGTTTGCGCAGGTGCTCGTTGGCGCAGGCGTGCCGACGGCCGAAGCCGATACGGCCGATGCCCCTAAAGCTGAGCCTGCAAAGGAAAGCGACAGCCAGGCCGACAGCAGCCTGCCAGCCATGGCTGCCCCCGTCCTCGGTTTGCCCGTGACGCTGCTGCCACCGGCGGACGCGGCAGCAGCGGAGGCACGCGCCAGCGCACAGGCGCAAGTACAGACACAAGTGCAGGCGAATGTGGCGCAGGCCAACCCGGCACTCAACATCAGCCTGCATCCGGCGGCCGTCACCCTCACCGCGCAGGCAACGGCGCAACCGGCAGCGCGCGACATGCGCGAACCGCTGGCCGCCGCCAACCCGGCGACGGCTGCCAAAGGCAGCATGCCGGCGCAGCCTTTCGAATCGCTGCTGCAGCAAAGCGCGCCGGCAACAGCCGTCGCCGCCCCAGCCGTTGCCGCGCGCGAAGGCGAACGTGGTGCCGCGACGCCGACACCCGCCGCGCCCAACCTGGGCCTGACGGGCGCGGTCGGCAATACCGCCACGGCGGTCCCGGCTGGCGATACCATCAAACTCAACGGCCCAGCCCAGCAATGGCAGGAACCGCTGCGCGAAGCGCTGGGCGAACGCCTGCAGACGCAGATCGGCCGCAACAGCGAACACGCGACGATCCGCCTCGATCCGCCGATGCTGGGCCGCATTGAAATTTCCATCCGCCACACGGCCGGCGCGCTGCAAGTGAACGTCACGGCGTCGAACTCGGAAGTGTTGCGCCAGCTGCAAGGCATCGGCGAAAACATGCGCAGCGACCTGGCACAGCGCCAGTACACTGACGTCGCCGTGAATATCAGCGCTACCCCGCGCAGCGCTGCCGCCCAGGCGTTTGCCGAAGGCGATGCGCGCGGCCAGCGTCAACCGGGCCGCCAGCAGGACGATGCCGAGCCGGGCCGCGCCCTGTCCGACGGCACGCCGTCCGGCACTTCTTCCAGCACCACTTACGCCATGCATGAGCGAGAGAGCGCCTGATGAATATGAAAATGAAACTGATCGGCGGCTTTGTCGCCGTGGCCGTACTGGCCGCCGGTGCGGCTGGCGGTGCCATGTGGTATCTGGCCAAGCCGGTCGCCGGCCATGCCGAGGTTGCCGAAGCAAAAGCACCGCCACCGCCCGCCACGGGCAAGAAGGCCCGCAAGTTCCTCACGCTGGACAAGGTCATCGTGATGCTGCGCCGCGGGCCTGGCGATAGCGAAACGCATTACCTGTCGGCCGACCTGGTGATCGCTACCACCGAGGAAAAGGAAAAACTGACCAAGGACCACTTGCCGCTGATGCGCTCGATCGCCGTCAGTACCCTGTCGAGCTTTCCCATGGACAAGGCACAGACCATGACGGTGGAGCAATACGCCGAGCAGATCAACAAGGCCTTCAATGTCAGCTACGAACGCGAGCAGATGGAAAAACCCTACACCGAAGTCATGGTCGGCAAGCTGATCATTGAATAAGCCAACACGCCAGCCGACCTAGTGGGAGATCCCGTGGCCTATGTAGAGCAATACCAGGAAGCGTATGGCGCCGGCGAATACGCCGCCGCCAGCGCTTGCGCGGCCGTGCTCAGTGTTGCTGAAGAGCAACAGCATCTGGTGGCGTATTCCCCTTTGGTGAAGCGCATTGTGCGCCAGCTCAATTCGCAGGTTTCGGGCGCCATCGACCGCGACGACATGGAGCAGATTGGCCTGATGGGCTTGCTTGAAGCGCTGCGCCGCTACGGCTTGCCAGACCAGTCTTTCGGCAGCTATGCCAGCCTGCGCATCCGTGGCGCCATCCTCGATGAACTGCGGCGCCAGGACTGGCGTCCGCGCGCCGTGCGCCAGGAAAGCCATCGCCTGCGCGACAGCGTGCGCGCCCTGACCCGGCGCCTGGGGCGCGAGCCGCTGGAAGCGGAAATCATGGCGGCCCTGAAGCTGACGCCGGAAGCCTACCAGGAATACCAGCTGGCGGAAAACGCCGAGCTGATCGCCAGTTTTGACGAAGTGTTGCAGGAAAGCCTGGGACAGGCCGACAGCGCACCGAGTCCGGAAGAGCAATTGATGGTGCGGCGCAGCCTGGAGCAAGCCCTGCGCGCGCTCGACGAACGTGAACAGCGCGTGGTGCAGATGTATTACGAATTCGAACTGAGCTATAAAGAAATTGCCGCCGTGCTGGACCTGAGCGACGCCCGCGTCTGCCAACTGAACAAGACGGCACTGGGCAAGATGAAAGCCATGCTGCAAGACGCATAAGTATCAAGCACTATCCATCAAATTGACGCAGCACAATGACGCAGAAAGGCAGTTGACATGGTAATTATCGGTATCTTAATCGTGATGGGGTGTGTATTCGGAGGCTTCGCCCTGATGGGCGGTACCGTCCACGCGATCTGGCAACCGGTCGAGTTGATCATCATCATCGGCGCCGCCGTTGGCGCCCTGGTACTGGGCAACCCCAAGCATGTACTCGGTGAAATGCTGCACCAGATGCGCAAGATCGTCACGCACAAGAAGCAAGGTTCGGAATTCCAGCGCCAGTTGCTGCTGCTGATGTATGAACTGCTGCAAACGGCCGCCGGCGGCCTGAAGGCGCTCGACGCCCACGTCGAAGCACCGCGCGAAAGCGCCCTGTTCCAGCGCTATCCGCTGGTGCTGGAAGAGCCGAAGCTGCTGGCCTTCATCGTCGACAACTTCCGTTTGATGGCGATGGGCAAGATCAACGCGCACGAGCTCGAAGGCGTGCTGGAGCAAGAACTGGAAGCCATCCACGACGAGTTGCTGCAACCGTCGAAGTCCCTGCACAAAATCGCCGAAGCCATGCCGGGCTTCGGTATTCTGGCCGCCGTTCTGGGTATCGTGATGGCCATGAATTCCGTGGCCGACGGCGCCGATGCGGCGGAAATTTCGGAAAAAGTGGGCGCCGCCATGGTCGGTACCTTCATCGGCATCTTCTTCTGCTACGGCGTGCTCGATCCGATGTGCAACATGATGAAACAACTGGTGGGCGAGGAAGGTTCGACCATGGAATGCGTGAAGGTCGTGCTGGTCACGCACGTGGCGGGCAAGCCGCCCCTGCTGGCCATCGATGCGGGCCGCCGCCTGGTGCAGCTGAACATCAAGCCTAGCTTCGCCCAGCTGGAAAGCTGGATCAACGCGCTGGAAGATGGCGGCGCCGAACAAGAGCAAGGCCAAGGCCGGGGAGGCCGCCGTGCTAAAGCCGCATGAGAAACATGAACAGGCCATCATCAAGCGTGCTGGTCGCAAGCATGACGACGATGGCCATGGCGGCGCCTGGAAAGTAGCGTTCGCCGACTTTTGCCTGGCCCTGCTGTCGCTCTTCCTCGTGCTGTGGCTGATGGCCGCGCGCGAGCAGCAGGCGATGAAGGAAATCATGATGGACGCGTCGGCAGGCAGCCGCCAGGGCGAAGGCCAGGGCGTCATGCCGGAACAGAAAGGCGGCCCGCGCGGCAGCCTGATCGAACGTTTCCCCATGCCCCGCAAGGGCACGGGCGACACGCGCACGGAAGGCAAGCAGACGCAGGATGGCAAGGCCGGTGCCGCGCCGCAGAACCAGACGAAAGTCAGCTACCAGTCGCCGGAAGACTTGCTGTCCCTGTCGCGCGCGCTCGACAAGCTCAGCGACGAAGCGGGACTGAAAAGCAATCTGCAATCGGTGATCACGCCGTACGGCTTGCGCGTCATGCTGCACGATACGGACAAGCAAGGCATGTTCGTGCGCGGCAGCGCCGTGCCGACCGACCGCTTCCGCAAACTGCTGCGCCAGATGGGGCCCGTCTTCGCCCAGATGGAGAACCAGATGCTGATCGTCGGCCACACGGATTCGATGCAATACGCCAATAACGGCTATGAAGGCTATTCGAACTGGACCCTGTCGGCCAACCGCGCCATGTCGGCGCGCGCACAATTGTTGATTGGCAGCATGAGTCCGGACAGCGTGCTGCAAGTGGTGGGCATGGCCGACCGCGCGCCGCTGGACGTGAAAAATGCCAGCGCCGGCATCAACCGCCGCATCGAACTGTTAATATTGACGCGTGGCCAGGCCGACAGCATCGCCGCCATGTTCGGCATGGCCGGGCAAAAGGCACAGGGCGAAGAGCTGCAGGTGGGCGAACCGGACTCGGGAACGCTGCAACGCCTGCGCGAAAAACTGGGCCTGCCCGCAAAGAAGGAGCGCGATGAGCATGCAAATTAAGGGCAAGGGACAACGTATGAAAATCTCCTCCGGCAATACCGGCGCTGCCGTACGCAGCAGCGCCGTCGCGCCTGCCGAGGCGATCGCCGAGAACGCGGGGGCAGCTGGTGCCATGGGCGGTTCGTCGGCCGGGGCGGAATTGCAATCGGCCGTGCTGCAACCGGCCATGGCCGCCCTGCGCGCCATGCCCGAGATCGACCACGAGCGCGTGGCCATGCTGCGCGATGCGCTGGCCAAGGGCGAATTGCCCTTCGATCCATCGAAACTGGCAGGCCTGATCCAGCGTTTCCACGGCGGTGAGTCGTGACCGCGCCGCGCAAGGGCATCACGCGCCAGGAAGCCATGCGCCGCGTGCTGCAAGGCATGACGGACGACAGCGTCGGCTATGCCGCCCTGAAAACATTATTGGAAGAGCAATTCCAGGCCACCTTGCACCACCAGAGCACCCAGCTGACGGCGCTGGCTGACCAGGTCATCGCCGCCGTCGAGCCCCTCGATGCACGCCGCCGCCAGCGCGTCAGCCTGGTCACCGCCCTGCTGGGTCCGCAAGGCGATATGCCGCAATTGTTTGCGTTGTTGCAAGAAGACGCGCGCAGCAAGGCCGAAGCCGACTGGGCCGCGCTGGAGCAGATGGTGCTGGAATGCAAGCGCCTCAATTCGCGCAACAGTGATTTATTAACAGAGCAGTACAGCATCATGCAGCGCGTGCTGCATGGCGAGGAAGATACGTATGCGCCAGGCTGATTTCCCCACATCCCGCGCTACGGCGGCGACACAATCGACGGCGGCCACATCGGCCGTGCAGAGCAATATGCACGCTACCGCTGCCACAGTGGCCGCTGGCAGTTTTGGCAGCGTGTTCCAGCAGGTACAGGGCGAGGTGGCCCGCTTCATCGAACAGGGCGGCGGCAACGCCACCAGCCTGAGCCCGCAAGGACGCGCCTACCTGGAGCAGAGCCAGCCCGTGAATGTGCTCGGCAGCATCAACCAGGGCGGCGAGATCGGCGAAGTGCAGCAGCAATTCCTCGCCTCGATCAAGCCGTGGACGCAAGAAACGGGCGCGCGCCTGGGCGTGGCGCCGGAAATCGTCGCCGCCCACGCCGCGCTGGAATCGGGCTGGGGCCAGCGTCCGCTGCGCCAGGGCACGGGCGCGGACACGAATAATCTGTTCGGCATCAAGGCCGGCGGCAAATGGCAGGGTGACGTGGCCAGCAATGTCACCACCGAATACGAGGCGGGCAGCGGCACGGCGCTGAAAAAAACCGAGCGCTTCCGCAGCTACCCGGACCAGGCCAGCGCCTTCCGCGACTATGCACAGGTGTTGCTCGACAATCCACGCTACCGCGCCGCCCTGAACACGGGTGCGGACGCGGGCGCCTTCGCGCAAGGCCTGGCGCGCGGCGGCTATGCCACCGACCCGAACTACGCCGCCAAGCTGACCCAGCTGGCGACGCGCTTGCAGCGCACTGCCGCCGCAGACTGACCTTCCTTAACGGCCGGTAATATCGGCCGGTTCCACCACGCCCGCATCGACCACCCTGGCACGTATCACCGTGCCGCTGGTGGCGTTGCGCACGCGGATCACCTGCCCCAGCGCGCCCGGGTCCAGCGCTTCGCCGCCCATGCTCACTTCCACCTGCTCCTTGCGCGCCACGATATTGACCGCACTGCCCCGCTTGATCAGCATGGGCGCAGCCAGCTGCCCCTGGCGCAGCACTTCGCCGGCACGCAAGCTGCGCCGGCTCGACAGGCCGACGGCGCCGGCCAAGGAAGAAATACTGTCCGGCACCATCGTCACGTCGCGCCGCGCCATCGTCACGTCGCCCGCCTGCAACGGCGTATTCGCCGTGACCGGTGCGCTGGTGACGGCGACCTGGGCCGTGATGCTGCCGCGCGCCAGCATTTCGTAACGCCAACTGTTGCTACCAGGACACACTGCGACAAAGCGCATGCGCTGCGCCGAGCGACTGTCCGCCGTCTCCAGCGCGACGGGCGCCGCGCACGCTGGCACGGGGCGCGTGCTTTTCACCACGGCCACCTGGAACTGCGGTTCCAGCAATCCGGCTGAGGCTGCTTGTTGCGCCAATTGCTCTCGCGCCAACTGCTCCACACGCGAAAATATATTGTCGGCTGGCAATTCTGCGCGACCTGCACTACTATATAGGCTGGTCAGTAAAATTAGGCCAGGAAGCAGTATGTGACGACATGACGCCTTGTTCCACGTCATGGAATAGTTCTCAAAGTAAATCATTGCTAACCTTAATTAAAGATACTGAAGCGGCATGACCTTACCATGCGTCAACATGACCAGGCTGGGATTTTACCTCTGCAGCACCTATTTTCTGGCCCGAACCGCAAAAAGCACGATCGAATTCAATACAAAGGATGACCATGGGGATTAATTTCAAGGATGCACTGGGCGTGCACGCTGATGCACTCGCGCTGCGTGCCGACCGTACGCGCGTGCTGGCGGCCAATATAGCCAATGAAAATACGCCCGGTTTCCAGGCCATGGACATGGATTTCGGCAGCGCCCTGCAGCAGTTGCAGGACAACGAGGCCGGCCTGCTGTCGACCGATGACGATGCCAGCGCCCTGTACCGCGTACCCTACCACCCCAGCCGTGACGGCAATACCGTCGAAATCGGCGTCGAGCAGGCGGCGTTCTCGCAGAATGCCACCGACTTCCAGACCAGCCTCACTTTCGTCAACATGAAACTGAAGGGTCTGGCCAAGGCCATTTCCGGACAATAAGGATCAGCATGAGCTTCCAGGATATTTCCAAGATCGCCGGTTCGGCGATGGCGGCGCAAACCGTGCGCCTCAATACCATCGCCAGCAACCTGGCCAATGCCGATTCCGTTGCCGGTTCCGAAGGCGAAACCTATCGCGCGCGCAAGCCCGTGTTTGCGGCCGTGATGGATGGCCCCGGTGCCAGCGGTGCCGGCGGGCGCGTACAGGTGCTTGACGTGGTGCAAAGCGATGAGCCGCTGCGCAAGGTGTATGAACCGGGCCACCCGATGGCCAATGCCGATGGCATGGTGTTCTACCCCAACGTCAATCAGGTGGCAGAGATGACCGACATGATGTCGGCGTCGCGCGCGTTTGAAACCAATGTCGAAGTTCTGGGCCGCATCAAGTCGATGCAGCAATCGCTCCTCAAATTAGGTGAAGCATAATCCATGGAAACCAATCTCTTTACAAATAACACCAGTGGCAGCAACAGCGGCAGCAATGCCGTCAAGTCGCAAACCAATGCCACCCAGGATATGTTCACCAAATTGCTGGTCGCGCAGATCAAGAACCAGGATCCCCTCGCGCCGACCGACCCGAGCCAGTTCGTCAACCAATTGACGCAGCAGGCGCAGACCGAAGCGATGCAAAACCTGTCGGCGCTGACCAGCGCCAATGCCAGCGTGCTGCAATCGATGCAGGTGCTGGCCCTGGGCGCGCAAGTGGGCTCCGAAGTCATGGTCAACAGCGAAACGGTGCAACTCGACAAGAGCAAGGTCAGCGGCAGCATTGCGCTGGCCGCCAGCACCACCAAGACCACCGTGACCCTGAAAGGGCAGGACGACAAGGAATACAAGATCGAACTGGGCGCCAAGACGGCTGGCACGGTGCCGTTCACCATCGACCCCGTGGCCCTGGGATTGCCTGCCGGCACCTACAGCATGAAAGTCAGCACCAGCGGCGCCGAAAAACCAACGGTCGATATCGCAGGCAAACTGAACAGCGTGCGTCTGTCCTCCGGCGGCAGCATGGTATTGAGCGTGTCGAACCTGGGCGAAGTCAACCCTGGCGCGATCACCGGCTTTAACGGCAAGAAGGCCTGATCCGCTTGCCCCTTCGTTTCCTGCACACTAATCTCGTCCTTCACTAAAGGAAGTCAACATGAGTTTCGACATCGCCCTGTCCGGTATCCAGTCCATCAACCAACAGTTGAACAGCACCAGTAACAATATCGCCAATGCCGGCACCTACGGTTTCAAGAGCAGCCGCGCCAACTTTTCAGCCATGTATGCCGGTTCGCGCGCCACGGGGACGGAAATCGGTTCGATCACGCAAAGCATGTCGCTCACTGGCGGCGTGCTGAACACGGGCCGCGCGCTCGACGCAGCCATCGACGGCCGCGGCTATTTCGTTGCACGCGATGCGCAAAACACCATGAGCTACAGCCGGGTCGGCATTTTTTCGGCCAGCAATGAAGGCAAGCTGATCGACTCGAACGGCCGCCTGGTACAGGGTTATGCCGCCGTCAAGGGCAGCACCACCCTGGGCACCATGGGTGACATGAACATTCCGACGGGCCAGATTCCCGCCGTGGCGTCGACCAAGCTGGCGTATGCGGCCAACATGTCGGCCGAGTGGCCCATCAAGGCTGGCCCCTTCGACAAGACCAATGAACTGACCTACAACAGCGCCAAGACCTCGATCGTCTACGATTCGCTGGGCGCCAAGCACTCGCTGGGCCAGTACTTCGTCAAGACGGGAACGGGCGTGGACGTGCACTACACCCTGGACAACGTCGATCTGGCGCCAGTGACGAACATGACCTTCAACGTGAACGGCAAGCTGGCGACAACCGCACCGGTCCCGCTGGGGCTGGGCACGCCGAACGGCGCGGCGCCGCTGGCGATCGCCATCGACTACACGGGCACGACGCAGTTCGCCGGCGAAGCGACCACCTCGACCGACCGCGCCGACGGCTATGCCTCGGGCACCTATACGGGCGTGGAACTGGCCGATGACGGCTCCGTCGTGGCGAAATACACGAATGGCCAGAAGCAAAGCATCGGCGTGATCGCCCTGGCGACCTTCCCCGATGAAGGTGCTTTGACGGCCGTCAACGATACCAGCTGGGTCGCTTCGACCACCTCCGGCACCGCCATCTATGACCGCCCAGGCGTCGGCATGACCGGCAAACTGGTGACGAGCTCGCTGGAACAGTCAAACGTCGACATCACCTCCGAACTGGTGGGCCTGATGACGTCGCAGCGCAATTACCAGGCGAACTCGAAGGTCATCTCGACCGAAAACGCCATGCTGCAATCGCTGATGCAAGCGCTGTAATCCACGACACGCAAAGGTAAAGAGCAATGGATGCGCTGATTTATACCGCCATGAGCGGGGCCGACCGTGCCCTGCGGGCACAGCAGGTACACGCCAACAACCTGGCCAATATCGAGACGGGCGGCTTTCGCGCCAACCTGGAAGTGTCCACTGCCCAGCCGCTGCAAAACGGCTATGGCTACGACGACCGCCACATGACGCAGACGCAGTCGAGCGCCATCGGCACGCGCACGGGCGCCATCAAGGAAACGGGACGCGAACTCGACGTGGCCATCACGGGCAACGGTTTTCTCGCGGTACAGTGGCAAAACGGCGAAGCCTACACGCGCGCCGGCGCCATGGACCTCGATGAAACGGGCGCGCTGACCCTGAATGGCCGGCCGGTGCTGGGCGAAGGCGGTCCCATCACGATTCCCGAGCACACCAGCCTGTCGATCGGCGCCGATGGCACGATTTCCATCCAGGTGCCGGGTACCGCGCAAATGCAGACCGTCGACAAGCTCAAGCTGGTCAATGCCGAAGGGGGCGAGCTGACCAAGAACGAGGCGGGCCTGATCGTGGCGCGCAGCGGCGAAGACTTGCAGGCTGACCCGACGGTACGCCTGCGCGACCGCCACCTGGAAGGCAGCAACGTCTCGGCCGTCGAGGAAATGGTCGCCACCATGAGCCTGAACCGCAGTTTCGAGATGCAGATGAAAGTATTCAAGGCCAGCGATTCCATGACGGAATCGGGCAACCGCCTGCTGGGCGCCTGAGTCCACCGCGATTAAATATTCAAGGAGCAATACATGAATCCAGCAATGTGGATCAGCAAGACCGGCGTGCAGGCACAAGATGCCAAACTGCAAGCCATCGCGAATAACCTGGCCAACGTCAATACGGTGGGTTTCAAGCGCGACCGCGTCGTCTTTGAAGACCTGTTTTACCAGGTCGAGCAGCAGCCAGGCACGCAGCGCGCCGACAACACCCTCTCGCCATCGGGCGTACAGCTGGGTAACGGTACCCATATGGTGGGCACGCAAAAAGTGTTTACCACCGGCAGCCTGCAAACGACGAGCCGCGAATTTGACGTCGCCATCACCGGCAACGGCTTTTTGCAAGTATTGCGCCCGAACGGCGAAGCGGCCTACACGCGCGCCGGCCAGTTGAGCCTGAATGAAAATGGCGTGATGGTCAACGCCCAGGGCTTGCCCCTGGTGCCGCAGATCACCGTACCGAACAATGCCACGGCGATCACCATCGGCGAAAACGGCATGGTCACGGCCACCGTGCCGGGCAATGTCAATGGCACCCAGCTGGGCCAGCTGAACCTCTCCAGCTTTGTCAACCCGACCGGCCTGCTGGCACTGGGTGAAAACCTGTTCCAGGAAACGGCATCGAGCGGCACGCCGACGGAAGGCCGTCCCGGCGAAGGCGCACTGGGCAAGCTGAAACAGTTTGCGCTGGAAGGCTCGAACGTGCAGGTGGTCGAAGAGATGGTCGACATGATCGCAGCCCAGCGCACCTATGAAATGAACACCAAGGTGCTGTCGGCCGCCGACAATATGCTGCAATATTTGGCGCAAGCGGCACGCTGATGACAGTCGCCATGAAAGCTACGGCGGCCCTGCTGCTGGTGTTGATGGCCGGTTGCGCCAGCCAGCCGGCCGCGCCGCTGGCGCCCAGCTTTTCCGACACGCCGCTGCCCGTGGCGCCGCGCAGTGCGGCGCGCGGCGGCGTGGGCGGCGGCGTATTCAATCCCGATGCGGGCCTCGACCTGATCTCGGACAGCCGCGCCTTCCGCGTGGGCGACGTCGTCACGGTGGCCCTGCAGGAAACCACGCAGGCCAGCAAGAAGGCCGGTACCTCCTTCAACAAGGGCTCGTCCGTCGGCGTGAAAGCGGCCAACGTCCTCGGCAAGACTTTCCCCAAGACGGGCATCGACCTGTCTGCCGACCGCGACTTCGCCGGCGACTCGACCAGCACGCAGCAAAATGCGCTGTCCGGCGCCATCACCGTGATCGTGCAGGAAGTGCTGCCGAACGGTTTGCTGCGCGTGCAGGGAGAGAAAACGCTGACCCTGAATCAGGGCGAGGAATTCGTGCGCCTGCGCGGCTACCTGCGCGCGGCCGACATCGATTCCAATAACCAGGTGTCATCGTTGCGCATCGCCAATGCGCAGATCGCCTATTCCGGCCAGGGCACCCTGGCCGACGCCAACAAGCCAGGCTGGCTGACGCGCTTCTTCGTCGGCCCATGGATGCCGTTTTAAGGTGAGCTCATGAAATTTCGTTCCGCCCTGCCCCTGGCAGCCATGCTCGCTGCCCTGTCCGGCCTGTCCCTGCCCGCCAGCGCCGCGCAAGTGCTGCGCAACCTGGTCAGCATCGAGGGCGTGCGCGACAACCCGCTGGTCGGCTATGGCCTCGTCGTGGGCCTGAACGGCAGCGGCGACACCACCCAGGTGAAGTTTTCCAGCCAATCCGTGGTCAATATGCTCAAGCAGTTCGGCGTGAAAATGCCGGACGGTGCCGAAGCGAAAAGCAAGAACGTCGCCACCGTCATGGTCAGTGCCGTGTTTCCACCAGGATACCGCCGTGGCCAGGCCATCGACGTCACCGTCTCGTCGCTGGGCGATGCGAAAAGCTTGCGCGGCGGCACCTTGCTGCTGACGCAACTGCGCGCAGCCGACAATGAAACCTACGCGCTGGCGCAAGGCAATGTCGTCGTCGGTGGCTTGAACGCCACCGGCAAGAGTGGCTCGTCCGTCACCGTCAACACGCCCACCTCGGGCCGCATTCCCAACGGCGCCAATATCGAGCGTGAAATCCTCAGCGATTTCTCGACAAAACCGACCGTCACCCTGAACTTGCGCCACCCGCACTTCGAGACAGCGATCAATATCGTCGAAGCCGTCAACCGCCGCTTCGGCGCCGTCGCCACCACGCGCGACGCCACCAGCGTGGAAGTGCTGGCGCCGGAAAACCCGACCCAGCGCGTGGCCTTCATGGCCAAGCTGGAAGCCTTGAGCGTCGACGTGGGTGTCGATACGCCGAAAGTGGTGTTCAATTCGCGCACCGGCACCGTGGTCATCGCCGAAGGCTTGCGCGTGAAGGCGGCCGCCGTCACGCACGGCTCGCTGAAGGTCGTCATTTCCGAAAGTTCCAACGTCAGCCAGCCAGCGCCGTTCGGCCGTGGCCAGACCACCGTCACGCCGCAATCAAAAGTCTCCGTCGACCAGGGCAACGGCAATATGTTCAAATGGCCGGCCGGCGCCAAGCTGCAATCCATCATCGACGTGGTCAACAGCCTGGGCGCCTCGCCCGATGACATCATGGCAATCTTGCAAGCCCTCGACCAGGCCGGGGCCATCGAAGGCGAACTGGTGGTAATTTAATGCTCAATATCAACGACAGCAGCAGCGCCCTGCCTTCGGCGCTCGACGACCGCTCTCCTGCAGCGGCCACGCCGGCCGATCCGCGCTACGCAGCCAAGGCCACCGAGGCGGCCGTCAAGTTCGAAGCCTTCTTCATCTCGCACATGCTGCGCCAGATGCGTTCTGGCACGCGCGAGATGGCGGGCGAAGACAGCGTCTTCAAGGATCCCGTCAACAGCGACATGCTGGAAATGGCCGACAACCTGGTGGCCGACAAAATGGCCGGCCAGCGCGCCTTCGGCATCGCCGACGCCATCCTGCGCCAGTTGCTGCCGGCGTCCGGCACCCCCGTGGCCGCGCGAAGTACTGTTAAGACCGACAATATTGCTGCGCCGCTTAATAAATCCGTCTGAAGTGTCGCCTGTACAAGGTAACAACGATTCAATGCATGCCCACCCGCACGCGCCACACTCTTCACGAAAGAAACTTGCCCAATGAGCATCATCAGCAATGCATTGTCAGGCAGCATCGCCGCCCAGGCCGCACTCAATGCGGCCAGCCAGAATATCGCCAACCTGCAAACGGTGGGCTACACGCGCCAGGGTGTGCTGCTGTCGTCGCTTGGCGCGACCGCCGGCGTGCGTTCGGCCGGCAATGGCGTGGAAGTGTCGGCCCTGCTGCGCTTTGCCGATGCTTATAAAAGCCAGCAAATGTGGCGTGCCGCGTCCGACCAGGGCTCCCGATCGCAGACCCAGCCATACCTGACCCAGCTCGAACGCGTGATGGGCGACGATGCTTCCAGCATCAGCAACGGCATCGACGGCTTCTTCAGGGCGCTCAACGCGGCCGCCGTCGACCCGACGTCGACGCCGCTGCGCCAGCAGATCATCACCTCCGCCGACGCCATGGCGCAGCGCTTCAACAGCATCAGCACCGTCATGGGCAATCAGTTGCTGTCTTTGCAGCAGCAACGCGCAGCGATCGTGCCACAAGCCAATACTGCCCTGGCCAATATCGCCGCACTGAACCAGCGCATCAGCACCTCCACGGCCTCGGGCACAAACGTGTCGTCGCTGATGGACGCGCGCGACCAGTTGATCGATGGCCTGGCCTCGCAAATGGGCATTGACGTGCTCGACCAGCCTGACGGCTCGCGCAATGTCGCACTGAAATCGGGGCAGCCGCTGGTCCTCGGCAGCATTGCCGGCACGCTGAGCAGCAGCATGACAAACACGGGCGACCAAACCCTGAGCCTCGATTTCGCCAAGTCCTCGTACAACCTCGATCTGGTCGCCATCGGCGGCCAGATGGGCGGCCTGGGTGCATTCGAGAAAAATACCCTGAAACCGCTGCAACAGTCGCTGCAAGACATGGCCACCGAGTTGAGCAACAAGGTCAACGCGCAGCTGGCACTGGGCAAAACCATGGCTGGCACTCCTGGCGGCCCCCTGCTGGCCTATGCGAATGGCAAGCTGAGCATTACCCCCGGCTTCAACGCCAAGGACCTGGCCCTGTCGCTGACGGGGGTGGCTGGCGACAGCGGCAACTTGCAGAAATTGATCGATATCAAGAATCAACCGATCACCGTCAGCTGGGTAGGTTCTGTCCTGATGAGCGACGCCGACACGCAGCTCGTCGGCAAGCTGGCTATCTACAGCCAGCAAAACCAGGCCTTGCTGAAGACGGCCAACACGGTGCGCGCGCAGGCCATCGATGACTGGAAGTCCACCAGCGGCGTGAACAAGGACGAGGAAGCGATGAACCTGGTGGAATTCCAGAATATGTACCAGGCAAACATGAAAGTCATTTCCGTGGCGAATACCTTGTTTGATGCCACTTTGCAAATGATGGGTTAAGGAGAAAATCATGCGTGTCGCCAGCAGCCAGTACCAAGCGCTGATCAATATTTCGCTTCAGCAAAATCAGGAACGCATCAATTACCTGACCCAGCAGATGGCCTCGGGCTTGCGCATTCAGCTGCCATCGGACGATCCGATCGGCAACGTGCGCATATCGCGCCTGACCCGCGAGCAAGCCATGGTCACCCAATACCAGGACAATATCGCCACGGTGAAAGTGCGCCTGTTGAAAAACGAAAACTACCTGTCAAGCATGGTCACCGACATGGGCCAGGCCCGCGACCTGCTGGTATGGGCTGCCGACGGCGGCAATGCGCCGGACGATTTGAATGCGATGTCGGCATCACTGATCGCCATGCGCGACAGCGTGCTGTACACGGCCAACCTGAAGGACCAGGAAGGTCGCTACATGTTTTCCGGCACCGCTACCGACCAGCCTGCAATCAAGTATGACCAGTCGGCAGTGGCTGGTTCGCGCTACAGCTATATCGGCAATACCGACTCGCAGACCGTGGTGGTGGGCAATGGTGTGACGCAGGCAGCCAACGTCGACGTGAAGAACCTGGAGGTGTGGCTGAACAAGATCGACCAGGTCATCACCACCCTTAGCACGAAGGGCGTCAGCCCCAACGACCCTGCCGTGCGCGCCATAGTTGGCGCAGGCCTGGCTGGCACCGATGACGGCATGGATTTACTCTCCGGCAAGATCGCCATCTTTGGCGGCGCGCAAAACATCCTCACCACGCTCTCCGGCAACCTGGCCAATGTGTCGCTGTCGAACGATTCGGCCCTGCTGGACCTGAAAAAGACCGACATGGGCGCGGCCGCCATTGAACTGAACGGCTATCAGGTGGCCCTGCAGGCGACGTACAAGGCGTACGCCAAGGTGGGCAACATTTCCCTGTTTGATCTTCTCTGACCACCATGCAAATCGTTCAGACCTCCTCCTCTTCCGGCGTCAATGCCAAAGGCGCCGGCACAGCCCGCGTCGTCGATGACGCGTCCGCCGCCATCAACGGCAGCGCCAGCGCGCGCAGCGAGGCGCCGGCGGCGAGGGCTTCGACGGCGAGTCTGCAGCGTGGCCTGAGCAACTGGGATCACCAGCTGCAGGGAGAAATTTCCAATGCACAGCAAACGCTCGATTACCTGGAACGCAGCAGCAGTCAGCTTCAAGCGCTGAAAAGCGAGCTGGCGGCCAAGCTGGCCGCGCGCCAGGGTCGCGAAGGGCAAGTCGAAGCGCGCGTGCGCCAGTTCAGCAATACCTGGCGCCAGCGCGCCAGCGCCTCAGGCGGCACGCTCGACGCACAGCTCAACTATACCAGCCCGCAGGCGTCACAGCAGAACTTCAGCATCCGTGGCCTGACCATGGCCAGTCTGCAGGAAGGCCCGCAGGAAGTGCTGGCCTTTTCCGTCGGCGGCGCGAACCAAGCCTTGCGCTCGGTAAATATCGAACCTGGCCTGAGCGAGAATGAAATCGTGTCGCGCTTCGACCGTGCACTGATGCCGTCCGGCATCGGTGTCAAACTGGGCGAGAATGGCGAACTGGTGTTCAGCACGTCGGAAGCGGCCTGGGCCAACGTGCGCGACAGCCTCTCGGTGCGCGGCAGCGGTATCCGCTACCCGACCGGCCAGATGAGCCGCGTGCGCACGGATGCGGAACCGGCCGCCATCACCCCCGAAGAATGGCATACCGTCGACATGGAAGCCCTGCGCGCCACCCTGCAGCAAGTAGTGCAGGCGCTGGCCCGGTTGCAGGCGGCGCGCAGTTCCGTCAGCGTGGCCCTGGCGCAAGCCACGGGACGGGTCGCCCGCGCACAACCGGTGCAAGTGAGCGTCAGCATGGATACGCTGGCCGAAAACTTCACGCAAAAGGCCAGCCAGCCCGGCTATGAATCGCTGCTGGCGATCAGTTCGGCGCTCGTCGGCATCAGCCGCGAGCGGGTCGTCGCCCTGCTGGGCCTGGAATAAGCCCTCCCGCGTGCGCCGCCTTGGCGCGCACAGCAATAATGCGGCACGCCCCCTAGCTCAGGACGGTGGAAATACGTAAGATGCTGCTGTCGCTTGCTGATTCACCAATATGCCAGCGCATCCCGTCATCCACTTCCGGAGTTCCCTTGATAAAAACCGCCGCCCGGCTGATCAGTTACGCCCTGCTGGGCAAATCCGACAAGCAGCCCCTCGATATCGCCCGCGTGCGCAAGGTATTGATTTTGCGCAACGACAAAATCGGCGACATGGTCGTCACCTCGGCCCTGCTGCGCGAGCTGAAAAAGAACTATCCGCACTGGCAGATCGACGTGGCAGCCAGCAGCGCCAACCGTGACATTATCGCCGACAATCCGCATGTGAGCGACATCCTCATCTGGGACAAGCAGCCGCTGCTGCGCGACTTGCGCACCACCATCGCCGAGCTGCGCCGGCGGCGCTACGATGTCATTTTCAACCCCTACAACCGCTTTTCGATTCCCTTGCTGCTGCGCATCAAATGGCTGGGTGCGCGCTATTTGACGGGCTTTGCCATTCCCAAATACGGCACTTCGACAGCCAATCTGGGCATGTTCGACCATACCGTACCCTGCGACCGCAGCCGCCACATCCTGCACAGCTTTTTCGCCACGTTTGACGCCTTTTCCCTGCGCGACATCGACCTGCGCTATGAACTGTTCGGCGTGGATGCGCACGCGGCACAGGTCGACCCCGCCTGCGACACCCTGCTGCGTACCTATGAAGGATTGTTCTGCATCAATTTCCAGGGCAGCAATGCGCAACGCACGGTCAGCGTGGCCGATGCCCAGCGCTGCTGCGCCGCCCTGGCGGCCCGCTATCCGCGCCATGCGCTGCTGGTGATCGCCGCACCGGGCACCGAGGCGCGCGCTGCCGAGATCGTGGACGGTGCCGGCCATGCCAACGTGATGGTCGCGCCACCCACCGGCCACATCCTGGCGCTGGCGGCCCTGATACGCCGCTGCGAACTGATACTCTCGCCCGACACCTCGGTGATCCACATCGCCTCGGCGTATGACAAGAAAATCGTCGGCTACTACATCCGCACCGACAACTATCGCTGGTTTTATCCGGCCAGCCGCCATTACCGCGTCATCCTGGCACCAGGCCTGACGCTGGCCAAGGTCAGCGCCGCCGAGACCCTGTCTGCCGTGGAACAGCTGATGGAAGGCGACGGGCCGGCGCAGGCGACCATTCAGGCAGCCGGCTGAGCCGCCAGCAGGCGGTCCATCTGCCCTGCCGGCAACGCGCGGGAAAAGAAATACCCCTGCGCATAATCGCAGCCGGCAGCGCGCAGCAGATCGCGCTGCGATGCCGTCTCCACACCTTCGGCCACGACTTTCAGGCCCAGCCGCTGCGCCAGCGCAATGAGCGCCACGCACAGGCCCGGCCCCGCATCATCGCGTCCCAGCTCGCCCACCAGCGAACGGTCAATCTTGAGAAAGTCGATATCGGCCGTTTTCAGGCACGCGAGCGACACCTGGCCGCGGCCGAAATCGTCGAGCGCCAGCGCCAGGCCCATGGCGCGGAACTGGCGCAGGCGCTCGACCACCTGGCGCGCCTCGTCGAGCAGCACCGCTTCTGTTGCTTCAATAACGATGGCGCCCGGCGCCAGGCCCTGGCGTGCCAGATGCGCGCCCCAATCCTGGTACAGCGCGGCGTCGCAGCGAAATTCCACGGCCGACTTGTTAATGGTGATCTGGAACGCGGCGCCATGCTCGTCTTGCCACTTCCGCGCCTGGCGCACGACCTCGCGAAACACCCACTCGCCGATATCGATGATCAAACCGTTCGCCTCGGCAAAGGCGATGAAATCGGCGGGCAGCAGCAAGCCACGCAGCGGATGACGCCAGCGCAGCAGCGCCTCGGCCCGCTCGATGCTGCCATCGCACAGGCGGATGATGGGCTGGTAATGCACTTCAAACTGGTCCTGCGCTAGTGCCAGGCGCATCTCGCGCACCGTATGGCGGCGCAATTCGGCCGCCTGCTGCAAGGCCGGCGTGAAATAGCTGTAGCCGTTGCGCCCCGCACTCTTGGCCGCATACATGGCCTGGTCCGCATGTCGCAGCAAGGTGTCCAGTGCCTCGGCATCGGCCGGATACAGGGCAACGCCCACGCTGGCCGACACTTGCGCCGTGTCGCCGTCGAGCATGAAAGGCTGCGCCAGCGCCGCCGTCAATTCCTGCAGCACGCGCTCGATACCGCCTAGCTGCCCCACGCCGGCCAGGATCACGGTGAACTCGTCGCCGCCCAGGCGCGCGACGGTATCGGTGGCGCGCACGCGTTCGCCGATGCGCCGCGCCGCCTGGCGCAGCAGCATGTCACCCTTCTCGTGGCCCAGGCGGTCATTCACCTGCTTGAAATGGTCGAGGTCGATGAACAGCAGGGCCAGGCAAGCGCCCTCGCGTTTGGCGTGGGCCGCCTCGTGCTGCAGGCGGTCGAGAAACATGTGGCGGTTCGGCAAGTCCGTCAGCTGGTCGAAATTGGCTTGCCGCCAGATGCGCTCGGACGCGGCGCGCTGCGCCGTGATGTCGCTGACCAGCGCCAGCGCGCCCAAGTAGGTGCCGCCGGAGTCGAAGATGGGATTGGTGGCCAGCGTGGCCCACAGGGTGCTGCCGTCACGCTGCAGGAACTTGAATTCGTGGCGTTCGGCAATACCATCCTGGCGCCGCCCAATGTTGCGTTCAAGGATGGCGCGTCCCTCGTCATCCATGAAAGCCGCCAGCGGCTGGCCCAGCATATCCTCGATCTGGCAGCCCAGCATCTGCGCCATCTTCGGATTGACAAAACTGGTCAGCGCCTGCGCATCGATTTCCCAGATTCCCTCCTCGGCGGTGTGCACGATGCGCCGGAAGCGTTCTTCGCTGCGTTCAAGCGCCGCCAGCTTGCCCTCGGCCTGCTCCAGCACCAGACGCAGCGCCTGGCCGTTCGGGTCGGCGCTGCCCAGCAGGCTGACGGGCAAGCCGGCCTCGCGCGCGCCGGGACGCCGCCGCACCTGCAGCTGGATACGCTCGGGCTCGCTGCTATTGAGCACGCGCTGCACGAACTGCTCGTAATCGTGGAGGAAGGCCTCGTGGACATAGGAGTGGAACAGCACGTGGCCGGGCCGTTCACGCGGCAGGCCGAACAGCTCGGCCGCCACCAGGTTGACTTGCAGAATCAAGCCATCGAGGCCCAGCACGAAATAGGCGACGGGCGCCAGCAGGTATAAATCGTTGAAATAGGCTTGCTCGCGTTCGGCCTTCACCCGTTCCGGGCTGAAGACGCCATCGTCAAGCAGGGACGCGGCATGCTGCGGCACGCCGTGGTGGCAGCGCGGTGAGGAATCCGGATCAGGTACCGCTTGCGGTGATGTATCCATGGCTGTCCTTGGCACTGCCGCCCTAGCAAACAGGTGGGTGCAATACCGAGACTAGCATGCGCGATGCGCGCTGTCGAGCGATGCATGCCGGTATAGCACTTTCACCACAAGCGCGACTCGCGCCGCACCACCGTCAGGACAGCTGCGCCGGCAGCACAGCGGCGCGCGAGCGGCCACGCGTGAGCGCATGCCAGCCGGCGCGCAAGGCAAGCAGGCAGGCATCGGCGAACATGGCGGCGCCGCCGTTGAGGCGCCGGCGCAATACGTGTGCCGCCATCCGGTAGCGGCCGGAACCATACAGCTGCTTGACCAGCCTGCGCACGGCGGATGCATGCATGATGGCATCGTCGCACAGGAGCAGGTAGTCGCGCAATGCCACGTCGTCCAGCACCCGGCCAAAGTTGAAAAAACCATGGAAGCCGAACGTGGGACCGGTGGGTGCAACACATTCGAAGGCAAAGCTGGAGGCCAGGCTGGCATCGGCAAAGCGCACGCCAAAATCCGCGCACAACTGCTCGCCATGCAGCTCACAGATCGCGTAGTCCTCGGGATGGGCTTGCGTGATGGCAAGCTGTGGCAAGACCTCGTACAGGCGCCGCGATCGCAGCGAAAAGCCGCCATTGCCGACGGCCACCGGGCGATGCGACCACGGTGCGCCTATGTAATCACAGTCCAGGAAAGCGCCTTGCCATTGACGCGCATCCACGATGAAACTGTCCCACTGCATGATGAGCACATGCGTGCCGCTGAAATGGGCGCCCAGCTCATGCACCATGAACGCCGAATACGCTTCCACGCTCTCGATGGGGGCGATCAGCACCTGGCGTATATGCGGGGGCAAGTCATGCAGGCGGGAAGTGAACAGCAGGCATTCCTTGAAATCGGCGCCGGCCAGGCAGCGCTCGATGGCAAACCTGGCCAGTTCGGGATAACGCGTTTCCACGCACACCAGGCTGATGTTGCGGAGGTCCAGCTTGTCATTATGCATCGCAGGCTTTTCATCGGAATGTACAACGGAAGGCATGCCAGGCGCGGGCATGGCATATTTTGCAACGCCCGCATCATACAGCGCAAACCGGGGCCGGACAAGGGGCACGGCCGCCCGCCCCCACTGCCGTGCGCACGGTTCAGCGGCCCATGCTGCGCCGGCGCAAGCCGAAATCATGGCCTACCACCAGCAAGGTGCTGGCCACCAGGCTGGACAGACCCACGATCAGCTGAATCAGCTTATCGTCAGGCAAGATCCACAACGACGAGTCCGGCGCCTCGCAGCCCGTCGCCGCACTGATGAGTGGCGAGACCCAGGCCGCGTCCGGCGTCACGTCCAGCACGACGGCACCGTCGGCGCTGGTCTGCATATAAATGTCGCCCCCTTCGGCCAGGGTAAAACAGATACCCACGCCCGTTTCCGTGGCACGGATATTGTCCTGCATGCTGCGGTTATGTTCCTCGATCCACACTTCCACGTCGTACGGCGTTTCCAGGTGCTCCCATGGACAGGGGCGAAAACGGGGACGTTCGTCCGCGCTGGCGGGGGTGTCGGGGATGTTGCTGTCTGCTGCGCCTTGCATGCTCGTTGACCTCTTCTGCGGTGATGCGGCGGGACAGGTTGCCCGCCAGCCGCCATTATCCACCGTTCACGGCCAGCATGGTATTGCCGGCGCATATTCATCAGAAAAACTGATTGCTATCAACTTTTAACATCAGCACGCCTGACTTAAAATAGCCGCCATCTCTTCTTTACAGGCTTTACATGCAAGGCATCAAACGCAAAATCGTCTACGTCACCGCCTTTGAAATCATCGGCATGGCCATTTCCACGGCCTGGCTGACCCTGCTTTCGGGCGAATCGCCCACCAGCACGGGCCCGCTGGCGATCATGATCACCAGCATCGCCGTGATCTGGAACCTGCTCTACAACACGGCTTTCGAATACTGGGAAATCCGCCAGGTGTCGCGCACGCGCACCGTCTGGCGCCGCATCCTGCATGCGATCGGCTTCCAGATCACGCTGGTCATCTACCTGATCCCGCTGATCGCCTGCTGGCTCAACATCAGCCTGTGGCAAGCCTTCGTGCTGGACTTCGCCCTGATGCTGATCATCCCGTGCTACAGCTTCATCTTCAACTATTTCTTCGATGGCCTGTTCGGCGTGCCCCTGTCGGCACAGCAGCCGAAGGAAGAAGCGACCGGACTTCAGGGCGCCGCTGCCGGCACCTCGCTCAGCAACTGAAGAAAGGACCGTGCCGCCATGCCCAGCGGCCGGTCCTTCATCCACACCAGGTGGATGGGCACGACCAGGCCATTGCCCGTATTCTTGAATGCCACGCGGCGCACCCGCCCCGCCGCCAGCGAGTGGGCGATGGCCGAAGCGGCAAAGTTGCCCCAGCCCAATCCGGCCTCCACCATCGCCAGCGCCATCGGCAAACTGTCCGTGCGCCAGTAGGACAAGCCCACCACGGGGCGCGCATCGGCCAGGTCCAGTTCGCGACTGGCCACGATGATCTGGCGCAAATTCACCAATTCCTCGATATACAGGGGCCGGCCCGCCGCACTAGGCGGATGCTGGGTGGAAATGATCGCCAGCAAGGCATCACTGCCCACCAGCTGAAACTGTTCCTCGTGATTGATGCGTCCGCCAGCGAAGGCCATGCAGGCGCTGATGCGGCCCCGGTGCAGCATGTCGAGCACATCGTCCTGCGGCGCCGTCAGCACCTCGATGTCGAGCAGCGGATGACGCTGCGACAGCGCGCGCACGGCGGCCAGGAACGGCGTATGGTCGAGCTCGGCCGCGATGCCCAGCGAAATGCGGCTTTCCAATCCCTGCGACAATTCCTGCACGTGCAGGTGCAACTGCTTCAACTGCTCGGCGATCAGGCGCGCGTGCGGAATCAGCGCCATCGCGGCGGGCGTGGGCACGGCTTCGCGCGCGCCACGGTCGAACAGGGCGATGCCCAGTTCCGCCTCGATATTGGCGATCGCCATGCTGACGGCCGACGGCGCCCGCCGCAGGGCGCGCGCGGCGGCCGAGAACGAGCCGCCGTCGACGACGGCCAGAAACAGTTCGATGTTATGGCTGGAGAGTTTCATGGAGTGGAAAAGGGTGGCACTTTTTGGCGCGCCGGCGGTCAAATCGGCAATGACCGAAGTCAAGATGCCTCATCGACTACCGTACCGCGACGGCGGCTGTATAGCACCTGCCTGGCGTGGGTACTTACCCCTTCCAGGTGCGCTGCAAGCCCGTATCCGCATGGATCCAGCCGCCACGCGGGCCGGAGCGGTAATAGAAGCCCACGCCGCCCTGTTTGAAGCTGCGCACCAGCGAACCGAGCACTTCCGCGTTCAGGTTGGCCACGCGGATATCGGCGGCGCGGCCCGAGATGTGCAGCGACTGGCGCGCGGCCGGCACGCCCGCTTCGCGCAGACGGCTGTTCGACTCGGCCGTGCGGTAGCCCGACAGGATCTCCAGCGGCTGCTCGATGCCGTAGCGAGCCACGAATGCTTGCGTGCCCCACAGGGTTTCCAGCAGTTTCGGATCGATGGGCGCCGTCTTCTTGCCGTTCACGTCGCGCAGCAAGTGGCACAGTTCCTGGTAGGCCGAATCGATGACCTCGCCATCTTTCCAGTACAGCAGCCTGGCCTTTTCATTGCTGGCCGGGCGCACCACTTCCAGGGTGCGGGGCTTGAGCCAGAATTCCAGGTCCAGCGCCTGCGCATCGAAGATGTCGGGAGGCGGTTCCATCTCCGTGATGGCCTGGCGCGACTGCGACGTGATCGAGCGGTCGACGCTGGCCAGTTGCGTCGGCTGGGGCGGCACGCCTGTGCGCGGCGCGCGCGGCCTGGCGCTGGCCGAAGCCGAGGCGGGAGCGGCCGTGCGCGAGGCGCAGCCGATGAGCGGGGTGGCTACCAGGCCCAGCGCAGCCAGGCCCATACCGTGATGTAGAAAATTTCTGCGCGATGCCATAGTCAGTCCAATTTAACGATGCGAATACTATAGCGTATTGTGCTGCGAAGAAAAACCCTCAATGCCTATCGTGTCGCCCTCATTTCAGCATCTGGCGCCCTACGCGGCGGCCGCGCTGGCCGCGAGGTCCCGGTTTGCCTGCACCAGCGCCGTCAGGGGTTTGTCCAGTAAATAACCCTGCGCCACGATGGGCAAGCCCGTGATGGCGGCGACGCGCTGCAGCGCGGCCAGCGCAGCCGGCGTGTCGAGGCGCTTGAAGATGACGCGAATGTTCGCCGCATGGCACACGGTGACAAAGCTGGCGACGGCCTGCTCGTCGCTGAGATTGCCCGCATCGAGCTTGAACGCATGCGGGTGCAAGCGTTCCAGCATGCCGCTTGCCTCGTACACGCTGGCCACGTTGACGGCCAGGCGGAAACCGTTGCGCCGGTAATTGTCGGCCACGTAGTTGAGCAGCCAGCCCTGGTTCGGCGTCACTGCAGGCAATTGCAGCACGATGCGCTCGATGGGCAAACCCAGCGCGTCGAGGATGCGCTGGAAGGCGTGGCCATGATTGCTGCTGACGGCGCTCAGCAGGCGGTCATGCACGTTCAGGTACAGGTCGGACTGCTCCGCTTCGCTCTGGCGGAAGAAATTGATCGCATGCAGCATGCGGCACAGCCGGTCCAGCTCCACCGATTCATCGTCGCTGGCCGCGTGGTCGAGCAAACGCCACAGCGACAAGCCCTCGTCCGCCTTCGACACGCTGCGCGCCAGGCCCTCGAACGCCACCAGCTTGCCGCTGTCCAGTTCGCGCAGCGGCTGGAAGGCGCTCGTCATGGTGCAGTTGAAAAAGCGCCCCAGCGCCCTGCCCTCCCCGTCGAGCCAGACACTGGTGCCGGCCTGGGTTTGATGCGACAGGCGGGCCAGGTAATTTTTCAGGACGGGAAATGGCATACGTGCTCCTTCATGGGGCTGCGTCGGCATCCCGCATGGGGAAGACGACGCCAAAGTGTGCAGAGTAAGGCAGCGCCAGGCAAAGGAGAACGAATGGTTTCGCCATTTGATATGCGTCCAGCACATATGAACGCAACAACGGCCGACGCATAACGATAGTCGGAAACATTCGTTCCAGCCCCCCTGCCCCGGCCTTTACTGTTGGCGTGTACCGATACCATCAGGAAGCGCCGCCATGTGCCAGTTACTCGCAATGAACAGCAGCAAGCCCGCTGCGCTGGGATTTTCGTTCGCCGGCTTTGCCGAACGGGGCGGACGCACGGACGAGCACCGCGACGGCTGGGGCATCGCTTATCATTCCAGTAGTGGCTGCACTTTGCTGACCGATCACCTGGCCGCCATCGATTCGCCGCTGGCTGCCACCGTGCAGCAGCATCCCGTGAAGGCGAAAAACATCGTCGCGCACATCCGCAAGGCCACGCAGGGCCGCATCGCGCCGGAAAACACCCACCCGTTCGCCCGCGAACTGTGGGGCAAGACCTGGTCCTTCGCCCACAATGGCGACCTCAAGACGTGGCGCGCGCCCGCCAATGCGTATTACCATGCCAGTGGCGACACGGACAGCGAACAGGCTTTCTGCCACTTGCTGGCCCGCTTGCGCACGCAGTTTCCCCTGGGTGTACCCACGCGCGCCGCGCTGCGCGCCGCCATCGCCGAGGTCGCCACGGAGATCGCCGCGCACGGCAGCTTCAATTTCATCCTCTCCGATGGCGAGCTGCTGTTTGCCCACTGCTCCACGCATTTGCACTATGTGATACGCGAGTACCCGTTTTCCGTAGCGCAACTGATCGACTGCGAGCGCAGCATCGACTTTCGCCAGCATAACCACCTGGACGACCGCATCGCCGTCATCGCCACGCATCCGCTGACGCAAAACGAAGACTGGCTCGCGTTCGCGCCCGGCGAACTGAAATTGTTTGCTGGCGGCACCTTGCTGCAGGCAAACGATAGCGCGCAACAAGGCACGCAACAAGGCGTGTATATCCAGATCAGTTACTGAAGGGAAATATTTAAAGGGAGGAAAAAGCCCGCCGCCGGATGGGCGGGCTGAGGTGCTGGAGGGCCGTCAGGCCGAATTGCAATTGCAAAAGCGCTTGCGCTTGGGGTCGCCGCTAGCGATACCTGTGGGGTCGATCTGTTTCCAGCAAAAAATCGTTTCCACACCATACGGCGAACGCACATTGCCCGCCTCGACATACCCCTGCTTGACGAAAAAAGCCTGGCTGCTGGCCGTGCTGTGCAGTTGCAGGGCCTTGATGCCCCACTCGCGCGCCTGCGCTTCCAGCTGTTCCACCAGCGCCTTGCCCGCGCCCCGGCCTTGCGCCTCGGGCAGCAGATAGCACAGGGCCAGCTTGCCGGCGCGCGTCAGCAAACCGACGCCGACGACGGCGCCCGCCTCGACTGCGACCAGCGAAAAATTGGTAGGCGACGCAAACCAGCACGCCACCATCTGCGGTGTTTTATTGCCCAGCCAGGCTTCCAGGATGGCCGGATCGTCCCGATGATCGAGGCTGCAGCATTCGACGATGGAGCGTCGTAATACGTTGCACGCCTCGAAAGCGTCGGTCGATGTTGCAATACGAATGTCAAGACTCATGTACGCTCACAAAATATTCCAGTTGCCAATACAGACGGTTTTACCCCTGTACCGTGCGATTCGACTATACACCAAGCGGCGCAATCAGGTTTTTTGCCGCACGCCACGGGCTGGTTTTGCCTATGGCGCAATGCTTGCAGACTAAGTGCTGATGCGCACCTTGCCCACGAATGTTTCCAAAAATCGATATCTGTTTTTTAGCGCAAACGGGAATCAAGTCTAAGCATATTACGAAAAATTCGTTTCTTTTCCGGCCGGAATTTTAGACTATGTCTATCTATTCTCACAACAAGAGTTCAACATGACCCATTCCAACGCCGTATCGACTAACGCAGCGACGCTCACCCAACGCTCGCGCCGCTGGTTCCTGGCCAGCGCCCTGGCCGCTTCGGCTGCCGCCATGAGCCTGCCGATGGCCGCCAGCGCCGCCGAACCCGTGGTCTTGCTGAACGCCTCGTACGACGTGATGCGCGAACTGTTCAAAGATGTGAATCCCGCATTTGTTGCTGACTGGAAAGCCAAAACGGGCGAAACCATCACCATCAAGCAGTCGCACGGCGGTTCCAGCAAGCAGGCGCGCTCCGTTGCCGATGGCCTGGAAGCGTCCGTCGTGACCATGAACCAGGCAAATGACATCGATATCCTCGTCGACCGCGGCCTGGTGGTGGCCGACTGGGCCAAGAAATTCCCGAACAATGCGGCGCCGTTCTATTCCACCATGGTGTACCTGGTGCGCAAAGGCAACCCGAAACACATCAAGGATTGGGACGATCTGGCCAAGCCCGGCATCAAGGTCATCGTGCCGAACCCGAAAACCTCGGGCAATGGCCGCTACACGTATCTGGCAGCGTGGGGCTATGCCGTGAAAAAAGGCGGCAGCGAAGCCCAGGCGCGCGAGCTGGTGACCAAGCTGTTCAAGAACGTGCCCGTGCTCGACGGCGGCGGCCGTGGCGCCACCACCACCTTCACGCAACGTGAAATCGGCGACGTGCTGGTGACGTTTGAAAATGAAGTGCAACTGGTGCGCGCCGAATTCGGCGACAACTTTGAAGTGGTGTATCCAAGCATCTCCATTCTGGCCGAGTCACCGGTGGCCGTCGTCGACAAAGTCGTCGACCGTCGCGGCATCCGCAAGGAAGCCACGGCCTACCTGCAATACCTGTACTCGGAACCAGGCCAGGAACTGGTCGCCAAACACTACCTGCGCCCCCGTTCGGCAGCCGTCGCGAAGAAATACGCGGCCAGCTTCAAGCCGATCACCCTGTTTACCATCGATGACGTCTTTGGCGGCTGGAAACAGGCACAAAAGAAACACTTTGACGATGGTGGTGAATTCGACAAGATTTATCAGAAGTAATCTGCGCCGTATCAGCAAAAAACCGGGACAAGTCCCGGTTTTTTTATGCCGGCGCACCAGCATCCCACTCCAGTGCGCTGAACAGGCTGGCGATTTCGCTGCTGCGGTGCGTGCCCGTCTTGGCCAGGATCGCCTGGATCTGGCTGCGCACGGTGCTGATGCGCACGCCCTGGCGCTGCGCGTACTCGACTGGCTCAATACCGTCGGCCAGGGCCAGTGCCAGCGACCACTCGGCGCCCGTCAAACCGCATGGCCGCTCGGCCGCGCCGGGCCAATACCGCATCCCTGCCCTGAACAGCGGCCGCAACGACAGCATGGCCAGGCTGGCGCCATCGCCGTCTGCCGGGCCGATACGCACGGGCAGCGGCAGGATGCCAATTTCCAGCGCCGGGCGGCCGTCTGCATCGCTCGCATACAAAGGCGCGGGACGGTGGCACGCCGTTCCGAGGCAAGCTTGCCGCACGCGCTGCGCCAGTTGCTGCTGCAACTGGCTCATGCGCACAGCCACCTTACCGCCATGCAAGGTAAACACGGCGGCAAGCGGCGACGTGGTGGCCAGCAGCCGCTGCGCCGCCACATTCATGAACACCATGCGCAGGCAGGCATCGGCCAGCAAGATGGCGCGCGGCAAGGCATCGAGCGCCTCCCAGGCCAGCGCGCCATGCGCCTGGGCTTGCTGCGCCGTATCGCGCAGGAGAAACACATTTGGCAGATGATCGAGTACGCGCTGCAGCTGGCCGCGCGTGTTCGCGTCATACGGGCCCTGGCCTGCGGCGCGGTGCGCGGACAGGATGGTGAGCGCGCCGTTGTCGCGCACGACGCCGCTGCACGAATAGCGCACACCCGCGCGCAAATAGAAATCCTGGAAATACTCGCTGCGCGCCACGGCCTGCTCGCTGAAATAATCCTGCATCAAATGCATGCGCCCGGGCGGCGCGCGCGTGAGGACCGCATAGCCGGGATCGAACGCGTGGTAGTAGCGCCGGTAGCCATCCTCCCAGGCACCCTGGTCCAGCCCGGTAACATAGCCGCGTGAGGGCACCGCGCCCGTTTCCGCTTTCAGGAAGCAGCAGGCCACATCGCCGCCCGCCAGCCGGGCGAACGCGCGCATGGCCACGCTCCATTGCAGCGGTTCCAGTGCCGCCCGGTAAAAGGCGGCGATGACGGGATCGGCGTCTTCCTTATTCATCCCCCCTCCTAACGGTGCCACCTCCTTCAGGTGAAGGATGCGCACGCGCGTCAAGCCTAGCAACATGGTGGCAATGGCGTCAGCATCTGGCGTTGCCGCCAGCCCATCAATTCAACTATCCACGTTAAAGGAGCCGCATCATGCCCGCCATATATACCGCCGTTTCCGATCATGCCGTATCGACCGGCGTTCACCCTGCACCCTGGCGCCTGCTTATGGGCGGCACGGTACTGCTGTTGCTCTCGGCCTGCGCCAACCTGCACACCATCAACCGCACGACGGATCTGCCGCTCAATGGCAAGGCCATCCATCTGGACGCTCCGCAGCGTCTCGTATATGCCGACGCCCTGGGGCACACCTGCGCTGAGCCGACTCCAGATGCCCTGCAAGCCTATATCTCGGCCGCTGGCGCCGGCGTTAACAGCGGGCAAAACGCCGCGTCCATTTCAATGGCCCTGAGCGCCAATGCCGCCAGCGTCGGCTTGCATTCGCAATCAATCACCCTGATGCGAGAACATCTGTTCCGTATCTGTGAATACGCGCAAAACAAGTCGATCAACCCTGCTGACACCATGCTGCTGATGGAACGCTCGCAAGACCTGACAATGGGCGTGCTCGCCATCGAACAGCTGACGGGCGCGGTCGTGGCACGCCAAGCGGCACTGACGGGACAAGGCGAGTCCGCCGCATCGGCTGGCGTCCTTGCAACCCAGGCGCAGCTTGACAAGGCGGAGGAACGCCTCGCCGAGCGCGAAGGCGACCTCGACGATGTCCGTGATGCGCGCATTGCCCAAGCCAGCGCAAGCGAGCAGGCACAACAGGCTCTGCGGGACGCAGCCAAGGCAGATCCCAAAAAAACAGCGGCAGAAAGTAAGACCTTGCAGTACGCGGCGAGTTCCACACAACTGAAATTGGCCCAGCTCGACGCGCGCCTGGCCGCCGCCCAGCAGGCCGTCGACAAGGCCGAAAGCGAAAGAGATGCCCTGGAGAAAAAAATCGCCGCGGCAGTGGCCGACAGCAGCGCATCGGCAGCGGGGACGGCACAGTTCAGAGGCGGCCGAGTCCACAGCAATGTGTCGCCCGCCACGGCGCGCCATCTGGCCAGGGCCAGCGTCGAGATCGTGAAAGCGGTGCTGGAGAAGGGGCACATGACCGATAACTGCATCAATTTCATGAGTTCGATACGCGAACAGCCGGCGGCGCGCACGGATGCGCCATTTCAGACCATGACGACCCTGTGCGAAAAGGTGTTCCAGGCAGCCATCGAAGCGAACCGTACTGGCAAGAGCCAGCCATCACTGATGATGACGCAATAAAAACAGAAAAACCGGCACACTTCCGCATATCGATATGCGCATCGATTCGTGGTCAAAATCCCGCGCGCGCCGTACTCTGGCGTTGTCGCGCCGCACGGCGTTTTACGGGCACAAAGGAAATATCATGGCTATCTCGGAAGTGAATGTACGTAACCAGTTTCGTGGCAAGATCAAGGAAATCATCTTTGGCCCCGTGGTCTCGGAAGTGGACGTGGAAACGCCGCACGGTATCGTCACCTCGGTGATCACCTCGCGCTCGATCAAGGACCTGGACCTGAAAGTGGGCAGCGAAGTCATCGCCCTCGTGAAATCGACGGAAGTGTCGATCGCCAAGATCCAGTAAGGCTGCTCTCACTGACGCCGCGCCGCTGGCCATCAGGCAACGGCGCGGCGTTTGCTTCAGGGCTTGATATACGCATACCCTTGTTGCCACTGCAAGCGGCTCAGCTCGGCCACGCCCGACGGCACGATGACGGCTTCGGGCAGCACGCGCTGGCGCTCGATGTTGCTTCCTTGCAAGGTGTTATTGCAAACACGAAAGCTCACGCCGCGCTTGGCCAGTTCGCGCACCACCACGTCATACGGCGTGCCATTCTTGTCGATGGCGCCGTCGAGCAGAAAATCGATGCCGAGGCCATGCGCCACGAGCACGACGGTGGCGTTGGGGCTGGCGTCCAGGTGATTGCGGATATTTTTGGCTCTGTCCCCGATAAGTAGGGGAATTCCGAGAATTTTCCTGGGGCCCTGCTGTCTGACGGTACATAGCAGACAAACGGGAGTCTTCCATGCAGCCAGCCCAGTGGAAAACCTTCA